>JBAUEZ010000135.1:0-15996 GCA_049678885.1 Candidatus Aquilonibacter sp.
CCATAAGCGTTTTGCTGCAGCACAGATCGGCCCCAAAAAGTGAGGGGAACCGCGTTACACGGTTCCCCACGATTGAGGGCTATGGGCACGGGCTGTGGGTTATTCGGAGAAGATGACTTTGTAGAGAAACTCGTCGGAGGCCGCTGCGCAAGAGAGGCTGGCGGCCTGGTAACTTGATCCCCGTACGACATGCATCGCGGCGAAGTCCAGCATCGCGTCACCCGATGACTGCGCGATCGCAACGTTGTCGACGCGGCCCGCTGCGTTTAGGTACACGCGGAGCGTTGTCTCGCCGTTCGCGGAAACAAAGTCGGGAATGATAGGCTGGGGGTAGCCGAGCAGCTCGGCGCCGTGATCCGCTGCGCACGAGGTGATCGCGATCACTTCGACATTGGCTGAGGCCGACGTGCGAGTGATGACGATGCCGCAGAGTGCAAGAGCGATGGTTAGGAGCTTCGGGCCCCAACCTTTGAAGAGCGGGTTCGGCGTGCGCATCGGGCGCACAAGGCCTGCTTCGCTGTCGGGACGTCCGGGGTTGCGAACGTTCTTGAGATCTTCGTTGTCGATCGGTAGCATGGTGTGTCTCCTCGTGAAAGTGGGCAAGTAACACCGTCAGGCTACACGTTGAGGCGTTTCGCAGACGTCGCAAAAGCGGGTCGGAAGCGTTTCAAAAGCGTCCACCTGGGAACCGGGCCAAATCGACGCGGGTTATAGCTGCCGTTCGCGCTGCTGGTCGCGCAACTCGCCTACGACATGGGGCAAGGCCCCGATCTTGCCTATCGCTTCGGGAGATTTTAGAAATGTTAGCACTACGTAATCTCGGCGACGAAGGCCTCGCCGTCTCCGATCTCGGCCTTGGCTGCATGGGCATGAGCTTCGCGTATGGCCCCGACGATCGCGACGAGAGCGAATCGATCGCGACGATTCACCGCGCGCTTGAACTCGGCGTCACGTTCTTCGATACGGCCGAAGCCTACGGCCCATATACAAATGAAGAATTGCTCGCGCGCGCACTTGAAGGCAAGCGCGATCAAGCCGTGATCGCGACAAAATTCGGTTTCACCTTCGATGATCAAGGCGCGGTCAACGGCGTCAACAGCCGGCCGGAACACGTGCGCGAAGCAGTCGAAGGTTCACTGCGCCGGCTGCACACCGATCGGATCGATTTGCTCTATCAGCATCGTGTCGATCCTGAAGTTCCAATCGAAGAGACCGTCGGTGCGATGGCCGAACTCGTGCACGAAGGCAAGGTGCTCTATCTGGGGCTGTCTGAGGCCGGCGAACAGACGATCAGCCGCGCGCAGGCGACGCATCCGATCTCGGCGCTGCAGAGCGAGTACTCGTTGTGGGAGCGCAATCTCGAGCCGCGCATCATTCCGCTGCTGCGCGAACTCGGCATCGGACTCGTACCGTTTGCGCCGCTCGGACGCGGCTTCTTGACCGGCAACGTGAAGCGCGCCGAAGAGTACCCCGAAGGCGATTATCGGCGCGGCGATCCGCGCTACCAAGGGGCCAACTTCGATGCGAACATGCGTGCGGCGCAGGTCGTGCGCGACATGGCTACGCGCATCGGCGCGACACCGGGCCAGATCGCGCTCGCGTGGTTGCTGCACAAGGGACCCGACATCGTGCCGATTCCGGGGACCAAGCATGTGCGCTATTTAGAAGAAAACGTCGGCGCCTCGAAGGTCCATCTGAGCGATGCAGACATGGCCGAACTCGACGCATCGCTGACGCCGGACAAGATTTCGGGCCCGCGCTACAATGAGCGGCAGGCGGCTTTGGTCGACCGCTAGTACGTTTACGGTGTGATTCCGTTAACCGACGTCACGCGCCGTCCGGCGACCTTCCCGGTCGTCACGTTGACGATCATTGCAATCAACGTGGTCGTGTTCGTCGCGGAATTGATCGGTGGCGACGCGTTCGTGACGCGATGGGCAATGGTCCCGGCCCAAGTCACCGCGGGGCAGCACGTCGAGACGATCGTCACCGCGATGTTCATGCACGCGAGCTGGTCGCACATCATCGGCAACATGGTGTTCTTCTGGGCGTTCGGCCCGGAGATCGAAGACGAGATGGGGCCGTGGCGGTATGCGATCTTCTATCTGCTCGGCGGCATCGCAGCGGCGGTCTTTCAAATCGCGTTCGATCCGCACTCGACGGTCCCGAATCTCGGCGCAAGCGGCGCAATCGCTGCGGTTATGGGCGCATTTCTTGTGACGTTTCCACGCGACCAAATTCGCTCGCTCTTGGTGATCGGCATTTTTGTCGATGTGACCTACATTCCAGCGGTGCTCCTCGTCGGCGGCTGGTTCTTGCTACAACTTTTGAGCGCGGGCACGATCGTTCCCGGCACGCAGTCGGGCGGCGTCGCGTATCTGGCGCACGTCGGTGGGTTCCTCTTCGGCGCGGTCTTCGCGCGGCTGTTTGAAAAACGCGCGGATCTGCTGAGTTAGAACGTTAGAAAGATCTCGGCTACGTCGCCGTTGGGCGCTCGATAGACGTGGACCGAGCGCGTTCCATTCGCGAACGTAACCGTTCCGCCAAAGACGTCGAGCCCGCCGCGCTGGTGGCTATCGTCAAGGTGGACGCCGGTCGTCGGCCCGAGATTTTCGAGCGCGGCGCGTGCGCGCGCGCGATTCTTTGCGTTCATCAGATGTCGGAAATCCGCGGTCATGCCGCGATTAGGCAGCGTGCCGTTGCGTAACTGCTCGAGCCAAGAACGGATCAGCGCAACCTCGGGTCCGGTCGCTTTTCCACGTGGCGAGCTCGGAGGCGCAGGCGTTGCGTTTGGGGCAAGCAACAGCGCCATGATCTTCTGCGCGATCGCGCCGGCCGGCGCCTGGTAACAGTTGGTGAGCACGACCACCGCGGTCTCGTCGTCAGGTGCAAGCCGGTTGCTCGATGCGAAGCCGATGACGTTACCGCCGTGCGACACGATGCGATGGCCATCGAAGGTGCCGGTTCCAAGCCCGTAGCCGTAGTTTGTGCTTTTTCCGTTTTGCAGCGTGCGCGCGGTCGTCATTTCGCGCAATGACGCCTCGCTGACGAGCCGATGCTGCATCAGCGCGATGTCGAAGCGCGCAAGGTCAAGGGCCGTGCCGGCGAGTGACGCGGCAGTATTCAACCATTGCGGCGCTTCGGGCGTCTCCTCGTGTGGCGGCTCGGTCCAGTAGGAGTTGTAGCCCGTCGCGCGGTCCGCCAGCTGACGATATGGTTCATCGAAGAACAGATTCGTTAGCATGGCGGGACCGGTTATGTAGTGCTGCAGCAGCTGCGCTGCCGATTCGCCGCTCACTTTTTCGATCAGCGTCCCGGCGATCGTATAATTCGTGTTGCTGTACTCCCAACGCGTGTTCGGTGTCATCGTCAGCGGAAAGTTCGCGTATTCGTTGACGATCGCATCGACGCTGCGGGGCTGGGCCATCTCGTCGTCGGTGTAATCGAGCGGGTAGTAGTCGCGGTAGCCGGAGGTTTGCCCGAGCAGATCGCTGAGGCGGATCTGATCGCCGTGTGGAAGGTTCGGCAGCCACGTCGACAGCATCGCATCGGTCGCGAGCTTGTGTTGCTCGACCAGCGCCATCGCGATCGTCGCAGTGAATTCTTTCGTGACGGAGCCGAAACGAAAGATCGTGTTGTTGTCGACGCGTGCCCGCGTTGCTACATCTCGGTAGCCATAGCCGTGCAGAAACACGACCGCATTGTTTCGAACGATTGCTACCGACACGCCCGGAATCTGCGCATCGCGCATCGCGGTCAGGATTATTGATTCGACCTGGTGCGTCGTCTGAACGTCGAGCGTCTGCGGCTGCGCAAGCGCAGCCGCGAGCACGACGTTCAGCAGCAGCGATGCGTTCAGCTCGTCCGCGTCGTTTGCGGAAGTTTCCAGTTCGGACGGATGAAGTGGCACGTGTAGCCGTCAGGATATTTCTGGAGGTAATCCTGATGTTCGGGTTCAGCTTCCCAGAACGGGCCGGCGGGCGCAACTTCGGTCACGACCTTGCCGGGCCAAATTCCCGACGCCTCGACATCGGCGATCGTCTCTTCAGCAACGCGGCGCTGTTCGTCGGTCGTGTAGTAGATCGCGGAGCGATAACTCGCGCCACGGTCGTTGCCCTGGCGATTGAGCGTCGTCGGGTCGTGGATCTGAAAAAAGAACTCGAGTATTTGCCGATAGCTCAGCTGCGCGGGATCGAAGATGATCTCGATCGCCTCGGCATGGTTGCCGTGATTGCGGTAGGTGGCGTTAGGAACCTCACCGCCGGTGTAACCGACGCGTGTCGAGATCACGCCCGGGTAGTTTCGCAGCAGCTCTTGCATGCCCCAGAAGCAGCCGCCGGCCAGAATTGCTGTCTCGGTTTGTGGTGTCATAGACCTATAGACTACCGAGCGCGGCTTTTGGTCGCAAGCACCTCGTGAGCCAGCTTCCGTGCTCTTGCCTTAACCTCGTCGCGAATCTCGCGCACCCGCTCCAGCGTCTGCCCCTTCGGGTCGGGCAGCCCCCAGTCGGCGTCTATTCGCGGGACACCCTGCACGTCGCATCCCATGGTCATGATGCGGTCGGCGCGCGCCGCGGCCTCGCCTTCGATCAATTTCGGTCGGGCTTGCGAAATGTCGATGCCGTCCTCCGCCATCGCCGCAACGACGCCCGCGTCAGGAACGTCAGCCGCTTCGGTTCCGGCAGAAGCTACGTCAACCGCGTCGCCCGCGAAGTGCCGTAGATACGCCTCGGCCATCTGGCTGCGCCCGGTGTTGTGACGGCACACGAAAAGTACGAACGGTTTATGCGGCATGCGATTCTCCGTGCGGAAGTAGGAGATCTTCGGCGTCACGCGCGCCGAGCGGAGCGAGCCAGCCGAAGAAGAGCGTCGCACATATCGCGCCGAGGAGTTCTGCTATGATGAAACCGGGTGCGTCCTGCGGGCGAATGCCTGCAAACGTATCGGAGAGCGAACGCGCGATCGTGACGGCGGGATTAGCGAATGACGTCGAGGACGTGAACCAATAGGCGCCGACGATGTACGACGCCACCGCAAAAGGGACAAACGCCGATTTGAAGCGGACGCACCCCCAGATCACGAGCAGCAGTCCAAATGTCGCGACAAACTCCGCGAACCACAGCGCGGGTCCGCTGCGCGCATGATGCGACGCGAAAAATACCGGAAGGCCGAACATCGTGTTCGCAGCCGCCACGCCGGCGAGCGCACCCGCGATTTGCGCGAGCATGTAGGGTGGGACTTCGCTCCACCGCAAACCGCCGCGCATTGCGTCGGCGATCGAAACAGCCGGATTGAAGTGCGCGCCGGAGATCGGGCCGAGCGCTGCGATGAGACACATCAGCACGCCGCCCGTTGCGAGGGTATTCGCAAGCAGGGCGATCGCGACGTTGCCGCCGGCAAGGCGTTGCGCCATGATGCCCGAGCCGACCACGCCGGCAAGCAAGAACGCGGTACCGGCGAACTCAGCACTGCACCGGCGAAGCAGCGTCATCATACGGGACAAGGCGCTCCGCACAATTCTTCGACCTTTGTTCGAATCTCGTCGCGCGCCTCGCGGAACGCGCGCATCCGGTGAACGTAGGAACCCTCCACAGCCGCCGGGTCGGAAATGCTCCAGTGCCTGCGCTTCACGATTCCCGGAAAGATCGGACACATTTCTGCGTTTGTTTCGTCACAAACGGTCACGACATACGAGTACAAGCGGCCTGATTTGAAAAGGTCGAAGACACTTTGCGTCCCTTTTTCCGAGATGTCAATGCCCACTTCGCCCATCGCCGCGACGGCAAGCAGATTGAGTGTGCCGGGTTCCAAGCCCGCGCTTTCTGCAACAAATCTGTCGTGGCAGAGCGCATTGAGGAAGCCCTCTGCCATCTGGCTGCGCGCGCTATTTCGTATGCAAACGAAGAGCACGCGATCGCGGGCGCTCATGAGCAACACATCGTGTCGGCATTGTCGCGCTCCTCGGTTTCCTCGTGGACGGTGTAGATTTCCCAGTGCCGGCCCTCGGGATCGGTGGCCCATACCTTCGTCTGGTTTGCGTAACAACACGTATCTTCGCGGTCGATCGAATCGGCGAGGCCGGCGGATTCCAAACGCGCTATGGCCGTCTCCACGGCTTGCGCGCTCTCCACAAAAATACCGAAATGCGCATCGAGCGTTGGCTTCACCGATGCTCGCAGATCGAGCGCCAGTTCGAGCCCGGGCTCTTCGGTAACAAAGAGCGCGTAATCGGCGAGCGTCTTGGTTGGCTTCGCGTTGAGCAGCGTCGCGTAGAACGATACGCTCTTCTCCAAGTCGGTCGTTGCCAGGTTCAGATGGGTTTTCATGCGATCACCTTCTGTCGAAAAATGTTGGTCAACGCATCCGAAAAACGCTCGCGCGCGTCGTCAGCGATGCGGTAATACACCCAAGTACCGCGACGTTCGCACATGACCAAATCCGCTTCGCGTAAGATGCGCAGATGGTGGGAGACCGTCGGCTGATTGAGCGGCAATGCATCCGTGAAGTCGCAGACGCAGACTTCACCGGTCGCCGCGGCCAACGTCGCGAGCATCGTGAGCCGGTACGGATCAGCGATGGCTTTGAGAAGCGCCGCCTGAGGCTCGAAGTTCTTCGTACTGACGCGAGCCGGCGGACAGCACCGTTGCATCGACATTCTTCGATACTATCGACTGAATCGAAGATTGTCAATACAAAGGTCAGCGTCGATACTTGCCTATCTTACGGCTAGGCCTTCGTCCCGTCTGACCAGTGCCGCACGACCACCATCAAAATTGTAAGCCGGTCTTGCGGATCATCCGTGCTCATGACGGGGGATCCGGTAAGATTCGCGCCTGAGTCTTGCCCGGTTTTCAGCGGGACAAAGAACATCAAGTGCGGATGCCAAGCTTTGGCCTGGTCGTTGAGATATTGCTGCTTCGACATCATGTAGCACATCGCGCCGCGTTCCAGCGCAGGCAATTGTCCACTATCCAAAGCGGCGGTCACCGCCGCGAACGCATCGGCCTTAGATTTGCCGGCAAGGATCAGCTTGGTCCGCATGAGCACGATCGGAACGTACGAGCGCGTGGCCGCGGCATTATAGCAATTCGGTCCGCGCAATTTGGGATTCCAGAATTCGGGATCATCGATGCCCGCTGTCCACGAACGCTCGACAAGGCACGTAAAGCCGTTCGTGCCGCGAACCGCCGTCGTGTATCCATCGCGCCCGAGCACAAGCACGGTCGCGTTAGCGGAGATGGATGCCGGCGCGGCGCTTCGCGCGAGCACGATTTCTGCGTTGCCCGGCATCAGGTATTGACCGAGCGGCGCCATCGCCGGATATGGCGTCGCGGCGAGAAGTAGCGCGGCGAGTAGGCCGATCGTCATCTTAAGCATACGTCCCTCCCGGCTCCATGCACGATTCAAGCAGCCGATCTGTGACGGATCGCCGAATCCGGAGCTTCAATGACCATATCACAGCTTGCGCGGAGCGCCGGCATCACCCCGGAAACGGTGCGCTATTATCAGCGCATCGGGCTGATTCGGACGCCGCGACGCCCCGACTCGGGGTTTCGTTCGTATGAGAACGACGACGTGCTCCATCTGCGATTTATTCGCCATGCGCAAACCCTTGGCTTCACCTTGGACGAGGTACGCGAGTTACTTCGGTTGACGGTTGCTGACTGCAGCGAGGCGGAACGGCTTGCACAGGAACGGCTTAACGCCGTGAGAGCGAAGATCGGCGATTTGCGCCGACTCGAAGCGACGTTGCAGCACACGGTCGATGAATGCGAACAGCGCCGTCCCCATGCAGGCTGCCCGTTGATCGAAGCACTGTTGGAGCAGCCTTAAGCTCCGAGCTTTCGGTATTTACCGAAAATTCGCTCCGGGACAGCATACAGGATGATTGCACCACCGAGAACCACGGCAGCGATCGCGTTCCACCCGCCGGGATTCGCCGCTGCCGGGCTCAGCCCATATGCTAGCGCCACAACGGCCATGATCAAAAAGAACGGCCCCGTGAAATAGCAGTGCATGCGGCCGCATCGTAGCCCGTTAACTACGCATCCCGCGCCCATCACGGCGAGCGCGCCCACCCAGATCCCGGTTTTCCATCCATGACTTGGGTTCAAGAATCCGCTGGCAACGAGCACCAGCGGCTGCAGCCAGAAGGTGGCGAACGCGAGCCAACGACTGCCGAGCATGTCGTCGCGGCTCATGGCCGCGCGAATCATCTCAACCGAAGGCGCGCCGGTTACGTCGCCTTTCGAGCGGTACGTGCGGCACATCAAACCGTAATCCGTACGGCCGCGCGCGGACGGTTCAACGTCTCGTCCGTCGATGCGAACCGAAGGCGATCCGAGGAAGCGCGTGCGTTGGGCTTCATCCGGTGTCGCGACCGTGACCGATGCTATCGCAGCGTCAACCGATTCTAGGCGCATCGCTTCGAGCAGCCGGTCACGTGTTACATCGGCATTCGGACAGCCGTCGAAGGTCAGTATTTCAACACGCATCAGAGCATTTGTTTCGCGTGCTGCGCAAACACATTTGCGTCGAGGCGTGGTGCATTCGTGATGGCTAACTGGTGCATCCAGAATGCGGGCGCCGGCGGATCCGCACCGTGCCAAACGGTGCCGGGCGCAAACAACATGTAGACGTCCCATGCGGGGCCGCCGGCAACGGGAAGAATTCGCTCGTACGCCGTTCCCAGATCGTTGCTCGCGTCCCAGTAGTGGTTCATGCGCGGATCGGGCGCGAGCGACATTGCGTCGGGAACGTTTGCCGCCTTGCCTTGGAGCATTGGAACCCAAATCGCGAAGCCGGCCAGCTTCGCGCTGGTGCTCTGTGCAAATAACGCGTGTTGAATCTCTGATACGCCCTGGAGACAGTACGGACACGTGGGACTCACCAGTTCGACAACGCGGACTGCGTCGCGCCGGCGGTTGAAGGCGGCGCGAAACGGCTCGTCGCGGGAATCGAGCGTTGCAAAAGCTGGGGTACTCGCACTCGCGTGACGCGTACACGCAGCGGCAAATGCTGCCGCACCGAGCAGAAACGGCTTTCGCTTCATCATGATGCGATGCGACTCCACAAGACGGCCGCAACCGCCGCGATCCAGGCGGCACTCGAAATCCCGAGCACGACAAGCGAAACGGCGCGCGCTACCTTCGATGGACCCGTAGTGGAACAGCGCTTCGCCCCGCGCGCGCTCATCCAAAATGATGCGACGATCGCGAGACCGGAGAGGATGAGCAGCGGGATGGCATACGGCCGAAAACCTTCGAGCGCTACGGCACCACCGGCGCCGAACACTGAGACGACGAGCGGCCCAAGAGCCGGTCCCGCGCAGCAGGCCGAGGCTATCGCGGCGGTTGTGGCGCTACCCATTCCTACCGCTGCGATCGAGGCGGAGGCCGCCTCTTTCTGGAAGGTCTTTCGAACGAGGCTCATGGGCGTATCGTACACACCGTACCAGGCTACGGAGTCAAGCGGAGCGCAAAAAATAGCATGACCCTGAAGACCTTTTTCACCGCGGTCGAGGTCCTCTTGCCGGTACTCTTCGTTCTGGCGTTAGGGTATGGGGCGGGGCGCGCAAAGCGATTCGACACCGACCAAGTGGCTGGTCTCAATGATTTGGTTCTAACTTTTGCCTTTCCGGCGCTGCTGTTTGTGGCCATCGTCCGAGCATCGCGTGCGACGCTGTTTGCGGAACTTGATTTCGTGCTTGCAATGATCGTCGCGACGTTCGGATTATTTATCGTGATCGCGATGCTCAGCGTGTTCGTACTGCGGCACGCCGTCGGCGCAGCGGCCCTCCAAGCGGTCAGCGCCACGTATTCCAATGCCTCGTTCGCAGGTATTCCGATTCTTACGCCGCTTTTCGGTCCGACCAGCCTGTTCTCAATTGCTATCGCTGCGCTGATTTTGAATATCACGATTGTTCCGGTAGCGGTAACGATGCTCGAGTATGATCGGCTGCGCGCGGCCGGCGGCGTGATGCCGAGTCTTCCGGCCCTGGTCGGGCGAAGCGTCCTCTCCACATTCGAGAAGCCGTACGTGTGGGCGCCGTTACTGGCGGCGATACTCGTGCTGCTCGACCTGCGCGTTTCGCAAGAGATTCAGACCATGCTCGATCTCATCGCTTCAGCGACATCGGGCGTCGCGCTCTTCGTGGCGGGGCTTATTCTTGCGGCCTATCGCGTCAAATTGACGCCGGAAATATTCGCGAACGTGTCGATCAAGATGATCGTCCAGCCGCTGCTGATGGCGTTGCTTGTGACGACGCTCGCTATCGCCAAGCCCGTCGGTACCGAAGCGATCCTGATTTGCGCGGTGTCGACCGCCGTGATGTGCCCGATGCTCGCCGTGCGCTACAAGGTCTATGAAGCCGAGGCCGCGTCGACGTTTCTGCTGACAACGGTTTCCATGGTCATCGTTATGCCAATCGCTATCGCGTTGACGCGGTGAGGATGTACTTAACGAATGCGAAGGACGATCTTGCCTTCGACATGGCCTTGTTCGATCCGCCGGTGCGCGTCGACCACGTGATCGAGCGAAAATTCTTCGGTCTTTAGCGGAATCGTCTGCGTACCGATCGCCTTGTTCAAGCGTTCGAAGGCTTCGCGCTGCATCTCCCCGTCGAATGGCTTCGACGGATGCCCGTCGACTTTTGGTTCCGGCTCGACGCCGTTGGGGAACGCGATAGGCGCATGCGGCCGCAGGCGCGACGCGACCACCGCAAGGTCGGAGCCGCTTGCGGTGGCGAGCATCGCATCGAACGCTTGCGACGTATCCTCGCTGATTGGCGTGCCGCCGAGATCGCGAAGGTACCCTTGCGCGTCGGGCCGTGCGGTTCCGAACACAGTCGCACCGATTGCATGCGCGGCGAGCCACACAGCGAATGAGCCGACGCCGCCGGTGGCACCGAAGACCAAAAGCGTCTCGCCGCGCTTCGTCTTTAAGACGTGCAGACCCGCGTTCGCGGTAATTGCAACGCACGGCATAGCGCCGGCGATTTTTTGATCGAGCTGGTCGGGGACGCGCTCGACGCGATCCGCCGGAACGCTGACGTATTCTGCGTAGAAGCCACCGTGCTTATTGCCGTAGCTGTAGGAATACACGCGATCGCCGACGTGCAGGCGCGTCACGTCAGGCGCGACGGCAACAACGGTCCCGCTTCCGTCGGCACCGAGAATCGTGCCCGGTTTGACGGGCCCCCACGCGCCGGAGCGTTGCTGCGCGTCCCAGATGCCGACGCTCGCGTAGTCCAGCGCGAGAATTACGTGGTCGCGTGTGAGGCGAGGCACGGGCATGGATGCAATGTGGATCGCATCGGGCGGACCGGCGTTGTCGACGACGGCCGCTTTCATCGTCTCTGGGATCATGGCCGGAATTTACCACGGAATACGGTATGCTTAAACCGCATGAATCGGCGGAAATTTGTGGCTGCCGTTGGAGCCTCGGCAGCCGTGGCCGTAAACACGGGCTGTTCGAAGCGGGAGCCTCCCCCAGCGCTTCCCGCTGCACCCGCGCGACTCACCTATAGCGCCTCAGTTCGCGCGATTCGCGCGGTCATTGCGCAAGATGCCGCCGATGCGACGCTCGAGCACGACGCACTCCCGCGGCTGTACGATCACGGCGCGCCGGTCGAGAACGCCGTCATCCTGTTTCACGGCTTTACCAACTGCCCGCAGCAATTCGACCTGCTGGCGCGGCGGTTCCACGCGTGCCGCTGCAACGTGTACGTTCCACGGATTCCGCGCCACGGACTGAAAGACCGCCTGACGACAACGTTGGCAAATCTCACCACGGTCGAGTTGGCGCGATGCACGCTCGATGCGTTTACGTACGCGCAGGGCCTCGGCCGGCGCGTGAGCTCGGTGGGGTTGTCACTGGGTGGCTCGATGTCGCTGTGGCTAGCGCAAGCAATGCCGATCGACCTCGCCGTGGCGGTGTCGCCTTTTCTCATGCCGATCGGCATTCCGCGCGGCGTCGGTACCGTCGCGATGCACGCCCTCTACACCGTACCGAGCATGTACTGGTGGTGGGATCCGCGCATCAAGGCGAACTGTCGTCCCGTCTACGCCTATCCCGGCTTTCCCACGCATGGCTTGGCCGAAGTGACGTTCTTCGGCGACAAGATCTTCGCATATTCGCAAAACAAGCCGCTTGGAAGGGATTGCATCCTCGTTACCAACGCAAACGAGAGCGCCGTTAACAACGCGGTGTCCCGGGACCTGTTTGCGCAGTGGAAGGCGGGCGGCGCAAATTATTCGGAAGTCGTGCTGAGTGGGCTTGGACCGCCACGCCACGACATTATCGATCCCACGACCTTTCCGCAGGGTGAACGGCTGGTCTATCCACGACTCGAAGCTATGGTGCTAGAAGGTTCTCGATCTTGACCGGCAGATCGCGTACGCGTACGCCCGTTGCGTGATACACGGCTGACGTGATCGCCGGGGCAACGCCCGCGAGACCGATTTCGCCGACGCCGCGCGCGCCCAGCTCGTTTAAGTCGTAGTCGGGATAATCGAGGAAGGTAACGTCCATCGCGGGATGATCGGCGTTCGACGCGACGACGTAATCGGCGAGATTGCGATTGAGCGGCGCCGCGGTTTGCGGATCGTAGCGCGTCTCTTCAAAGAGTGCCATGCCGACGCCCATCACGATCGCGCCTTCGATTTGATTGCGCGCCGTCTTCGGATTGATGATCCTGCCGCCGTCGATCACGCTCACGACGCGTTGCACGCGCAGGCGCGCGATTTCCGGTTGCCACGTGATCTCAACGAAGTGTGCACCGAACGAGTGACTGGACTTCGGCTTTTCCTTCCCGAACGTTGCGTCCGATCGGCCGTGGCCCACACCTTTCTTCAACGCCTCCTTACATGCCGCGATCGTCGCCGGAATGACCGACGCCGTTACCATCGAGCCGCCGGAGATCGGGCCGGGCGGCAGCGAAGAATCACCGAGTGATACGGTAACGCGGCGGACCGGGATGCCGAGCGTCTCGCTCGCGATCTGCGCGAGCATCGTGTAGGTGCCGGTCCCGATGTCCTGTGTGCCGCAAAAGACGTGCGCGCTATCGCCTTGCAGCTCCACGCGGACTTCGCACGCGAAGCGTTCGGCGATCCACGAACACCCCGCAACGCCCCACCCGAGGATCATACCGTCGCGCTGCATCGAGCCGATTGCCGGCGTGAGTTCGAGCCAGCCGAACTTTTGCGCCCCGACTTCGTAGCACTCGACGACATGGCAGGATGTGAACGGTACGTCGCGGCCTTCGTCGCGTGTGGGTGCATTGCGCAAACGCAAGGCAACCGGATCCATGTTCAACAGCACGGCGAGCTCGTCGAGCGCCGATTCGGTCGCGAAGAGTCCGGGAACGGCGCCCGGACCGCGCATCGAGGTCGGCGCGCCGACGTTGCGTTTTGCAAGGCCACTCGTGATGCGCAGATTCGGCACGCTATAGAAGTACGGCGTCGCTTCGGCGGGGTTCTCGTCGTAGTCGTCGCGCATGCCGGTGTGATTGGCGACGTCGTGTTGCAGCGAGGTGAGCCGCCCGTCGCGTTCGGCGCTCAGCCGCACGCGCTGCACCGTCACCGGACGATGCCCGACGTTCATGAACATCTGCTCGCGCGTCACGACGATCTTCACCGCCTGCTGCAATTTTCGCGCCGCCGCAGCTGCGAGCGCCGACTGCGGCCAGGGCCACAGTTTGCCACCGAATCCGGAACCCAGATAGCGCGTGATGACGCGCACGTTTTCGACCGGAACGCCGAGCGTGTGCGCCAACACGTTGCGGTGATTCACGACCGCCTGCGAGGTCTCATAGAGTGTGACGGAACGGCCCTCCCACACGGCGACCGATGCATGCAGCTCGATCGGATTGTGCGTTTCCACCGGCGTGCGGTAGATCTGGTCCAGGGTGATAGGCGACGCAGCGAAGGCGGCATCGGGATCGCCGCGGTGGCTGCCGAGTTGACGGTCGCCTTCGTCGTAACGGACGGGCGAGATGCTTGGCGTCTCGGGCGCGTAGGTGACGCGCACGAGCGCCGCGCCCTCCACCGCCGCCTCGAGCGTCTTTGCAACCACCAGCGCGACGTACTGGCCGTAGTACTGCACGTCGTCGCCGGAAAGCGGGGCGCGATGTTCGTCGGTGATGCTTCCCTGCTCCCATGATGACGCAGGCGAATGCAGCGTGCCGATGTTGTGGTGGTCCAACACGGCGACAACTCCGGGCACGGCGAGCGCAGCATCGGCGTCGACTTTGAGCACGCGTCCGGCAGCGATCGTGCTGCCGACCGGCACACCGTAGAGCATGCCGTCGAGAACGCGATCCGAGGTGTAATCCGCGGCGCCGGTGAGCTTGAGCTGGCCTTCGATGCGATCGACCGGTGTTCCGATGCTCATGCCGTCACCTCGACCAATGCTTGCGTCAGGCAGCGTTTGGCGAGCTCGATTTTAAACCTGTTTTCGGTTTGCGGGCGTGCGTCGCGCAGCGCAATCTCGGCTGCCGCACGAAACGTGTCGCGCGACGCGACCTTTCCGCGCAAGGCGGCTTCGGCTTCGGGTGCGCGCCACGGAATCGTGCCGACGCCGCCAAGCGCAATGCGTGCATCCGTAATGGTCGCGCCGTCGAGCTTGACCGCGACCGCCACCGAGGCGAGTGCGAATTCGTACGACTGCCGGTCGCGCAACTTAAGGTAATGCGAACGCCAACCGGGCATCGGCGCGAGCGTGACGGCGACGATCAGTTCGCCGGGTTCGAGTGAAGTCTCGCGCTGCGGCGTCGAGCCTGGGAGCCGAAAGAATTCCGCGATCGGTACCGTGCGCGCGCCCGCGATGCTGCGCACGTCGATTGCTGCGTCGAGCGCCATGAGCGCGACATTTTGATCGGACGGATTGGTCGCGATGCAGTGCTCGCTCGTGCCCAGCACGGCGAGATTGCGGTTGAAGCCGCCGATGGCTGGACAGCCGCTTCCGGGCTCGCGTTTATTGCACGCCGAGTTCGGGTCGCGGAAGTAAACGCAGCGGGTGCGTTGCAACAGATTGCCGCCGGTCGTTGCCATGGTGCGGATCTGCGTGGTCGCGCCGGAGAGAAGCGCTTCAGATAGCATGCGGTAGTTTTCGCGTACGCGCGGATGGTGTGAGACGTCCCGGTTGGTCGCGAGTGCGCCGATGACCAGGCCGCCATCGGATGTGGGCTCGATCTGGGTCAGCGGGAGGCGGTTGATTGCGATCACGTGTTTCGGCCGCACGACGTCCTGTCGCATCAAGTCGATCAGCGTCGTGCCGCCGGCGCAGTATTGCGACGATGCGCCATTGACCGCGCGCAGCGCGTCATCAACAGCTGCGGCGCGCGTCATCGTAAACCGTCTCATTCGCTAGCTTTCGACTGACGAACCGATTGGATCGCCGCGACGATGCGCTGATACGCTCCGCAGCGACAGATGTTCCCGCTCATCGCTTCGGCGACGTCTGCATCCTCGGGACCCCACCATTCCTCGTTGATCATCGCCGCCGCCGACATGAGTTGTCCCGGCGTGCAGTAGCCGCATTGAAAACCGTCGTGTTCGAGAAACGCGGCTTGCATCGGATGGAGCTCGTCGCCGGGCGCAAGCCCTTCGATCGTCGTGATCTCGTCGCCGTCGTGCATGGCGACGAAGCTCAGACACGACAGCGTGCGCCTTCCGTTGATGTGGATCGTGCACGCGCCACACTGTCCGTGATCGCAGCCTTTTTTCGTTCCGGTCAGCCCGAGCGTTTCACGCAGAAAGTCGAGCAGCGACGTTCTGCTGTCAACCTCGACGTGGTAGCGTTTTCCATTTACGGTCAGCGAGGTCGCAAGCGTCTCGCCGCTGATCGGCTGCTGGCTCTTTACCGTCATAGCCCGATTTAAGCACAATTTCGCCGCACGTTTGCGGCCGAACGCTAGTTCGCCTCGTGCTTAGGCGCCGAGGATTTCGATTGATATCCTCACTTTTGTCGCAGGGAAACCTTTTCTGCGTTTTTGGGG
>JBAUEZ010000136.1:0-7501 GCA_049678885.1 Candidatus Aquilonibacter sp.
GAGATGGTCTTTCGCACGCTGTTTGTTTGACTTCTTTGCTATGGTCGCCACGTTCAGGCCCCTCTCGCAAGCGGTTCGCTCTCGGTTTCCGTGATAGCGTCATATTCCGATTCGGAGAGCGCCGATGCCTCTCCGCGCATCAATAACCAGTAGGCGATAAGTCCACCGAGCAAACTGAAGATCCAGCCCCCGCTCCACAAGAAGTGCAGCGGCGGCACGACAAGGCCAAGCAGCGCAAGGCCCCACCCAACGAGGACGGCGATCACCGCGCGTACGTTGATGCCGCGCGCATACGAGTAGCGCCCGCCGGGCGTGTAGAGTTGCGCCAGATCGAGCCGCGTGTGACGCACGAGCCAATAGTCGGCGATCGCGATTCCATCAAACGATCCGAGCATTGCACCGTACGTGCCAAGCCAGGTGAAAATGTACGTTGCGAAGGTCGAGAGCACGTACCACGGCTGCATCGCCAGGCTCAACACGCCCGTGAGCACCGCGCCCGTTGCAAAGCCAATGCGTTGCGGCCAAAGATTTTGAAACGCGCGTGCCGGCGCCATGACGTTCGCGCCGACATTGATCGTGACCGACGAAAGGATGACGAGGACACCGGCAATGATGACGACCGGCGTTGGAAACGTAACGATCAAATCGACCGGATTCCACAACGCCTTGCCGTCGAGTATGACCGTGGTCGAGGTTACCGCGATTCCGACAAACGAAAATGCCGCCATCGTTAACGGCATCGACAGGATCTGTCCGAGCATTTGACCGCGTTGCGTGCGCGCGTAACGCGTGTAGTCGGGAATGTTCAGCGCGAGCGTCGCCCAAAACGCGATCACGCCGACGACCGACGGATAGAAGACCGCCCAGAATGCCGGTCCGTGAATCGTCGCCGGAGCCGCGAGTATCGGCCCGAAGCCGTGCTCGCTTTGCAGCGCCCAGATTAACAGCGCGATTGCGCCGAGGGCGAGCGTCGGTGCCGAAAATTGCGCGAGCCGGCCGATCGCCTGCGGTCCTCGCATCGCAACCAACACGTTGATCGCCCAGAAGATTGCAAAGGCGATTCCAAGATGGATGGCGATGCCGCCCCAAAAGGGCACAACGCGACTCAGGATCGCGTCGAGCGCCTGTCCACCGAACCAGGAATTGATGCCGAACCATCCCGCGCCGATCACCGCGCGCGCGAGTGCCGGCAAATGCGCCCCGCGCGTGCCGAACCACAAACGCGCAAAAACCGGATAGGGAATACCGAACTTCGTGCCCGCGTGGGAGACCAGCAAGATCGCGATCATGACAGTTACGCACCCGATGAGGATCGTAAGCACCGACTCCCACCAATTCATGCCCAGCGCGATCATGCCGCTGGCGAGCGAATAGGTCGGCAGACACAAACACATGCCAACCCACAGCGCGGCGAACTTCGAGCCGGGCCACGAGTGTTCGGCAAGCGTGCACGGCCGCAGATCCTCGTTCCACAATGCGCGATTGTGCGAGAGCAGCGTCACCTCCGGCGGCGTGAGTACAACGACGTCGCCGGCGCGCTCTTGGGTAAACGACACTACTGTGCCACCAGCGCATCGTAGCTCTCGGGGCGGCGGTCGCGGAAGAACTGCCAGGTGTTGCGCACTTCTCGGATCACGTCGCGATCCATCACGCCGATCACCACTTCGTCCTTGTCACGGCTGCCTGTCGCAACGAACGCGCCGCGCGGGTCGACAAGATACGACTGCCCGTAGAACTCGCCCATGTTCCATGGCGGCTCGAAACCGACGCGATTGATCGCGCCGACGTAGTAGCCGTTAGCAACGGCGTGCGCCGGCTGTTCGAGCTTCCAAAGGTATTCGGAGAGACCCGCAACGGTCGCCGACGGATTAAAGACGATCTCCGCGCCGCCGAGTCCGAGCGCGCGCGCACCTTCGGGAAAATGGCGATCATAACAGATGTAGACGCCGACTTTGGCAAACGCGGTGTCGAAGACCGGATACCCGAGATTGCCGGGACGGAAGTAGTACTTCTCCCAGAACCCGCAGCCGGGCGGCCCGGCTTGCACTTGCGGGATGTGATGCTTGCGGTACTTCCCGAGATATTTTCCGTCGGCGTCAATGACGGCCGCGGTGTTGTAGTAGACGCCGGAGAATTCTTCCTCATACATAGGTACGATCAACACGATGCCGAGTTCTTTCGCGAGTCCGCACATCATCTGGGTCGTCGGGCCGTCGGGAATCTGTTCGACCG
Source organism: Candidatus Aquilonibacter sp. (assembly GCA_049678885.1). GTDB lineage: Bacteria > Vulcanimicrobiota > Vulcanimicrobiia > Vulcanimicrobiales > Vulcanimicrobiaceae > Aquilonibacter. The sequence continues at coordinate 2,233 of JBAUEZ010000136.1, forward strand.
CGTCGTACCACTTCGTCGTTTGCTCGGTGCAAAAGTACGGTCCGTAAAAGACCTCTTGCAAGCAGACAATTTGCGCCCCACGCTGCTTCGCGTCGCGAATCAAACGCACGTGCTTCTCGATCGCCTTTGCCTTGTGCTTTTCCACCGGCTCGTTGCCGTTGACGTCGTTATGCGCCTGAATCAGGCCGATGGTTACCTTTGATTCCACGTACGCTCCTCAAACCAGAACGGGAAAGAATTTGTCGCTGCGCACGAACTTGCCGTGTCCCACGCGCCCGGTGAACGTATCGCCTTCCGCGACCTTCAGGCCGCGCGAAAAGACATAACGCGGGCGGCCTTTGACCTTCATGCCTTCAAAGACGCTGTTGTCGACGTTCATGTGGTGCGTCTTGGCCGAGATCGTGCGCTCCGCTCGGGGATCCCAAACCACCACGTCCGCATCGCTGCCGACCGCGATCGTGCCCTTGCGCGGGAAGAGCCCGAAGAGCCGCGCAGGGTTCGTCGCGCCGAGCGCAACGAATTGATTGGGGCTGATCACGCCACCGTTGACGCCGACGTGATAGAGAATCGCTAGCCGATCCTCAATCGTCGGCGCGCCGTTGGGGATCTTCGAGAAATCGTGTTTCCCGAGCTCCTTTTGGCCGCAGAGGTTGAAGCTGCAGTGATCCGAGCCGAATGCGTGCAGCTCCATGTTCTTCAGTTTGCGCAGCAAGACGCTTTGGTTCCACTTGTCGCGAATCGGCGGCGAGAGCACGTACTTTGCACCCTCGAAGTCCGGGCGCAGATAATCTTCGGTGTCGCAGACGAGATACTGCGGACAGGTCTCGCCGTAGATCGGCAGACCGCGCTTGCGCCCGTCGCTGATCATATCCGCCGCCATCGCGCTCGAGACGTGGACGACGTAGAGCGGTGCGCCGGCAATCTCGGCCAGGCGGATCGCGCGGTGCGTGGCCTCACCTTCGCATTCGACCGGACGCGTGAGCGCGTGCCAGATCGGCTCGGTCTTGCCTGCCGCTAGCGCCTCTTTGGTGATCACCTCGATCACGTCGCCGTTTTCGGCGTGGACTTGGACCAGGCCGCCGGCGTCACGGCATGCTTGCAGCGTCTTGAAGATCGTCTCGTCATCGACGTAGAGCACGTGCTTGTACGCCATGAACACCTTGAACGAGTTGACGCCCTGTTCGTTGATGATCTTGGGGATCTCGTTCATCGTCTCGTCGCGACCGTCGGCGATCGTTAGGTGAAACGCATAGTCACCGCAGGCCTTGCCGCCGGCTTTTCCATGCCAGGTCTTCAGCGCATTGTGCAGCGAGTCACCGCGCGTGTGCAGCGCAAAGTCGACGACGGTCGTCGTACCGCCGAGCAGCGCGGCGCGCGTCCCGGTCTCGAAGTTATCCGCGGTAACCGTACCGCCGAAGGGCATATCGAGGTGCGTGTGCGGATCGACGCCGCCCGGAAAAACGAATGTGCCGGTCGCGTCGATCGTGGTGTGCCCGTTGCTCGGAATCGATTCGGCGAGCATGGTGATGCGCTCGCCCTCGATAAGAACGTCGGCACGCTGGGTATCGGTGGCCGTCACGACGGTGCCACCGCGGATAACCGTTCCCAAAGGGTGACTCCTTTACACGTTAATACGGTTGCTGCGTTCCTTCCAGCTCTCGGATGCAAGACCGTTGTCGACTTGCAGCATCGTGATACAGTCGTCGACCGGGCACACCATCATGCAGAGATTGCAACCGACACAATGCGCCTGATCGACGGTCAGGATTGCCGAGCCGTCGACGACGCTGCGGTCGATGCACTGGTGCGCGGCGTCCTCGCACGCGATATAGCACTTGCTGCAGTGAATGCACGTATCCTGATTGATTTCGGCGACGATTTGATAGTTGAGATTGAGGTTCTCCCAGGTCGTCACGCGGTTCTTCGCCGCGCCGACGAGCTGCTCGACCGACACGAGCTTGCGTGCGTCGAGATAGGTGTCCAGTCCATCGCAGAGCTGATCGATAATCCGAAATCCGTGGTGCATCACGGCGGTGCAGACTTGCACGTTGGTTGCGCCAAGCAACAAGAACTCGACCGCATCTTGCCAGAACTCGACGCCGCCGATCCCCGATATCGGCACGTTGACTTTTGGATCGCGCGCGCAGTCGTTGACCATGTTGAGCGCGATCGGCTTGACCGCCGGGCCGCAATATCCACCGTGCGAACTCTTGCCGTCAACGTTCGGGATCGGATTCCACGAGTCGATGTCGACGCCCATCAAGCTGTTGATCGTGTTGATCATGCTGACCGCGTCGGCGCCACCGGCCGCGGCCGCCCGCGCCGGCACCCGCACATCGGTGATGTTCGGCGTGAGCTTGACGATCACCGGAACGCGCGCGACTTCCTTCACGTATGACGTCACCGCTTCGATCAAGTCCGGGTGTTGGCCGACCGCTGCGCCCATGCCGCGCTCGCTCATGCCGTGCGGGCAACCGAAGTTGAGTTCGAAGCCATCGATGTCTTCTTCTTGCACGCGCTTGACCAGCTCGTGCCACGCGTCGCGCTCGCAGACTTCCATCAGCGATGCGACGATCGCGCGATCTGGAAACGCCTTCTTACATGCGCGGATCTCACGCAGGTTCTCGTCGAGCGGACGATCAGTGATGAGCTCGATGTTGTTCATCGCGATCATCTTATTTTGCTTGTAGTCGAGTCCAGCGAAGCGCGAACTGACATTGACGATCGGCGTGCCGAGGGTCTTCCACACGGCGCCACCCCAGCCGGCTTCGAACGCGCGCATCACTTGGTACCCGCTGTTTGTCGGCGGTGCAGAAGCAAGCCAGAATGGATTGGGGCTGGTGATGCCGGCGAGCGTGCTGTGCAGATCGGCCATCGCTACGCCACCACCTTCGCGCGCAAGAACGCGTCGATGCTGCGCGCGGCAAGCTTTCCTTGCTCGGCCGCCTCGACCACCATCGCTTCGCGCTCGCCTTTCGCGTAAATACAGTCACCCGCCGCAAAGACTCCGCGCCGCGTCGTCTGCAGGTGGTCATCGACGACGACCACGCCGTCCTCGGTCTTGACGCCGAAGGCCTTGAGCGACGCCTCGAGCCGCGACTGGCCAATTGCGCTAATCACCGCAGTCGCCGTTTCGGTGAACTCACTGCCTGCGATCGTCGTGAGTTTGCCGTCACGCAGCTCGGTGCGAACGAAGGTGATGTCGCCGTCGCCGATCCGGACCGGCGCACAATAGAAACGGAACTCGATGCCTTCGTCTTTGGCAAAGGCGTACTCGAAATCGTAGGCGGTCATATGCTCTTCGCCGCGGCGATAATACATCGTGACGCGTTGCGCGCCCAGGCGCTTCGCGCAGGTCAACGCATCGATCGCCGTATTGCCCGCGCCGATCACCGCGACGCGATCGCCGAGATCGCCGATGCGACGCCCCGTCTTGACGTGCTCGATGAAATCGAGCGCATCCCACGCGTAGTCGTCGCCTTCGATCCGCAGGGATGGCACGCCACCCATGCCGCAGGCGATAACGACCGCGTCGTGATTTTGGAGCAGTGCATCAACGGCAACGTCGACGCCGACCTCAACACCGGTTTCGACATCGACGCCGAGTTGCGCAACGTAATCCGCTTCCCACAATGCGACGTCGTTCGCGAGGCGAAACGGTACGATGCCGTAGGTGTTGAGGCCGCCTAGTCGATCGTGCATCTCGTAGATCGTCACCGCGTGACCATAGATACGTAGATCTCGCGCGGCGGACAAGCCCGCCGGACCGCCGCCGACGATCGCCACCTTTTTCCCGGTCGCCGGTCCGGGCGTAAAGAGCTGCTCGCCGCTGTCCTTGAGCCAGTCGATCGCGTAGCGCTGCAGATCACCGATCCGAATCGGCGAATCATCTTTCGCGTAGACGCACGCACCTTCGCACAGTTCGCTGGTCGGACAGACGCGCGCGCAGCTTGCGCCCATCGGATTGGCGCTGAGAATATCCCGCGCACTTCCTTTGAGATTGCCCTGCGCGATTTTTGCAATAAACGATGCGACGTCGATATGCGTCGGACACGCGCGCATGCACGGCGCGTCGTAACAGTAAAGACAGCGGTTGGCTTCGAGTTTGACTTCCAGCTCGGTCAGCGGTTTGTGAATCGACGGTCCAAGATCGTTCATCAAGATTACTTATGTGTCGGGAAGCCGAGGTTCACGCCCGCCTGGTTCTCGTCCCAGCGAGCGGTGACGACCTTGCCGCGCGTGTAGAAACGGAAGCCGTCTTCGCCGTAGATGTGCAGATCGCCGAAGAGCGAGGCCTTCCAACCACCAAAACTGTAGTAGCCGACGGGAACCGGGATCGGCACGTTGATGCCGACCATACCAACTTGCACGTCGCGCTGGAACTTGTGCGCTGCGCCCCCGTCGCGGGTGAAGATTGACGTGCCGTTTCCATAGGAATTGCGATTGACCAACTCGAGCGCATCGTCGAGATTGTTCGCACGTACGTTGACGAGGACCGGGCCAAAGATCTCGTCGGTGTAGATCGTCATGTCGGTCTTGACGTCATCGAAGAGCGTGGGGCCGACCCAGAAACCGTCATCGCAATCCTTGACGCGCAACGCGCGTCCATCTTCCACAAGTGCCGCACCCGCGCGCTCGCCTTGCGCGATGTAGTCGACGATCCGATCGCGCGCCTGCGCCGTCACAACGGGTCCCATGTCGTTAGCCGCATCCGCTCCCGGTCCAATCTTCAACTTCGCAAGGCGCTCGCGAATCTTTGGAATCAATGCCACGTGCGCGTTCCCAACGGTCACGCTCGCCGAGATCGCCATGCAGCGTTGACCGGCGGACCCGTATGCTGAGGAGACGAGCGCATCGGCGGCGGCATCCATGTCGGCATCAGGCATGACGACCAAGTGATTCTTTGCACCGCCCAGCGCTTGCACACGCTTTCCGTTCGCCGCGGCAGTTGCGTAGATGTATTTCGCGATCGGCGTGCTGCCGACGAAGCTCACGGCTGCGACGCCCGGATGCGTGAGGATCGCATCGACGGCAACCTTATCGCCATGCACGACGTTGAAGACGCCTTTGGGCAATCCGGCTTGCTGCCACAACTCCGCAACGAGGACCGCCGCCGACGGATCGCGCTCCGACGGTTTGAGCACGAACGTGTTGCCGCAGGCAATCGCGATCGCAAACATCCACGACGGCACCATTATCGGAAAGTTGAAGGGTGTAATACCCGCACAGACACCCACGGGTTGGCGAATCGAGTAGGTATCGATGTTAC
>JBAUEZ010000137.1:0-6101 GCA_049678885.1 Candidatus Aquilonibacter sp.
CGCCTACGCCGTCGTCCTCACCGACGCCGACGCCTACTCCGACGCCATCGGCGTCGCCGACTACCTCGCCGACAACCTCGCCGACGAGCTCGCCGGGCACTGCGTGCAACGGCGCGGCGGCGGACAGCGGACCGCTTACGAACTCGAGCGGGACGCTTGCAACCGGCGTTGCCAAGCCGTTCGACTTCCCGGTGCAGCACGGCTGCAACGGCGCGGGTTACACGGCTGCGGTCGTCATCGACGATCCGGTCAACACGAGCTACGTCGCAACCTATCTCAAAGCTGCGGGCGTCACCCAAACCGGTACGATCACCAATGAGACCGTCAACAGCGGCGGTAGCGGTGACGATCCCGAGACCGATCTCGACGTGCAAACGATCTCCGGTCTTGCGCCGGGTGCGAACATCATCGTCTACGACATGGGTTCGCTTACGGATCAAAACATCGAAGACGCCTACAACCAGGTGCTCAGCGATGGCAAGGCGAGCGCGGTGAACTCATCGTTCGGCGGTTGCGAATCGAGCGACCCGTCGTTCGAAAGTGCAACCAACTCGATCGCGGAGCAAGGCGCAGCCGAAGGCGTCGAATTCTCGGCGTCGTCCGGTGACACGGGCTCCGACGAGTGCGGCAGCGACAACGAAAAAGGCGTTAGCGCACCCGCGGGCGATCCGTACTTCACCTCGATTGGTGGCGTCAACTTCACCGAGAACAGCAGCACTGGCGCGCTCGAAACGGTGACGGCCGGCGATGCGTCGTGTAACGGCGGCGTCAAAGACGTCTGCTACGGCGGCGGCGGCGTCTCGACGACGGTCGCACTTCCGAGCTGGCAGAGCGGTATCGCGGGCATGATTACGACGGGTCGCAATCAACCCGACATCTCGCTGCCCTTCGATTACGTTGCGGTGTACACCGGCGGAGCGTGGGGCGAGTATCTCGGCACCTCATGGTCGTCACCGGCATCGGTCGCGCTGTTCATCGAGGCGGATGAACTGCACGGCACGAAACTCGGCTGGCTAAACCAGACGCTGTACAGCCTGTTCTCGTCAACCGGCTACAGCGATTACTACACCCCGTGCACCTCCGGCAATAACATCGCGTACTCGTGTAATGCAAGCGAGTACAACCAAGCCGCAGGGATCGGAACGCCGAAGGGATTCGCCTTGGCGAACGCTCTTTAGCGCTTCGTCGGTCCCTCGACTACGGAAAGGCCTCGTGCGTTGCACGGGGCCTTTCCTGCGCTCGGGACGACAAGTTCAATGAGCAGCCGTTGCACGCCGTAGCCGGTGAGTAAACCGGCTACAAACTCGCCACAGCAGCGAAGCCACGATGCGGCATATCGTCTTGCGCAGGGATCGTCCCCGTGTCGGCGATCTGCGCGATCAGCGCGGCGATGCGGCGCGAACTGCGTTTAGGTGCGACGAGTTCCTGATTGCGTCGTATCTCGTCGAGGCGATGCGGCGTGCGAATCATCGAGCGTACGGCGCGTACGACCTCGGCGGCGCCGTGGATCGCAACCGTGCCGAGCCCGTTGTGCCGCACGAACTCAACGTTGCCGCGTTCTTGCCCGGGCACGTAATCGTAGACGACGACCGGAAGCTGCGCGGCGTTGGCTTCGGCCAGCGAGCCGGGACCGGCTTTCGTGACGAGCAGATCGACGGCGCGAAAATATTCGGGAATCTTATCGGTGAAGCCGAGCACGGTCATCGGTGTCGGTAGCGAGCGCGACATCTCCCCGAGCTTCTCGCGCAGCGGCTCGTTGCGTCCGCAGACGACGAGCAAGTGAATCGGCAGCCGCGCCCTCGCGAGCGCGAGCGTGGTGGGCAACAGCTTGCCGCCGCCCTCGCCGCCCGCCATCAGCATAACGATAAGCCGATCCTCGGGCAGGCCGAGCTGCTTGCGCAGTTCTTCTTTGGTGCCGACCACGTCATCGAACCTGGGATGAATCGGTTGTCCGAGCAAGCGCAGGCGATTGGGTGAGATACCGCGTGAAAGCGCGCGTTCGTAGACTTCGCGGGCGGGCACGACGACCGCGTCGGCATCCGGCATCAGCCACGACTCATGGACCTTGCCGAGATCCGTGATCACCGTGACGATCGGCACGTGCTGCATCCCGGCATCGGCGCGTGCGCGCAACGCGGCGTGATTGAGCAGCGGATGGACCGAGACGATCACGTCGGGATTGTAGCTGAGGAAGAGGTCGCGCAAACGCTCGCGGTAGAGCGGTTCGCAAAATCGCACCAGTGCCCGGTAACGCCGGCGACCGTTGGTTGCGTAGTAGAGGGCGCCATAGACCGGCGGCGCGTAGCGCAGCGCCATGCTGTAGCCCAGGCCGAGTTGCGTAAGGGGGAAGGCGCAGTGGGCTGCGACGTCTTCGATGCGGTGCTCGAATGCAAACGGCTCTTCGATTTCGTCCAGGGCTGCGGTGATCGCGTTTGCCGCGCTTCGGTGGCCGCCGCCCGTGTCCGAAATCAGAAAGAGGGCCCGTTTGGTCATTCAGTCTCCGCTATCGTCTAGGCGCGCACCGGAGCCCGTTTCGAACGCCGCAGCGCTGCATTGCGCGTACGGCGAGAGGTCGAGGCAAGTTTGGCCAGCAGAAATCGAGCCGGTGCGTCATAGAAGCGAAAGATATCGCCAAACTCGATATCGGGGTTTCGGTGGTGACCGTCGTGGTCCTCGGGGAGGACGATCTGCAGCTGCCGAGTGAGCGCCCGGACCCACCCTGGGGTCTTCCAACCGAGCTCGGTCGTATGGCGCCACCAAACGTGGAGCTGCCCGAGCACCAGACCAATCAATGCACCGGGCCAGGAAAGCTGCCAAACGAACACGGCGATGACCAGGTAGGGCACGGCTCCGAGGAAGCCGTCGAGCAAGACCTCGCCGTTGGTCGAGAGCACGGCGTGATCCCAGTACGAGCGACGGCGGTCATGATGGGTGCGCAGGTGCAGCGTGAACCAGAGATGTTGCGGAACGTGATAGAAGAACGTCGATGCAAAATCTCCAACTACGAGTACGATTAGCATTGCGAGTGCAAGTGCCATGTGTGCGCTTCCTTCGTCCGGGGACGGTCACCGTTATAGCCGTTGCAGCACTGTTGTGCGGATGCAACGCTTCTACCTCTGACCGTACTACGTCCGCGCACCCGATGGCAATTCCCAATCTCAAATATGCCATTAACACGGCGTTAAGTTGGCCCGCACCGACACATGTCGACGTGCTCTTCGGAGCCCGCCTAATCCAGGACGGTGGTCGACTTGCTGCGCCGCAGCTCGCGATCGCGCGCGCGATCATGCGCACAAATCCACGGATTACCGCGATTGGCTCGCTCGCTCTCGCCGGCGCGACGGTACGCGCGGCGCATGCGACGTCGCTGCCGCCCGAATTCCTCGCAGCAACGATTCTACAAGAGAGCGCCTACGATCCAGCGGCCCTCTCGTCGGCGGGAGCGATCGGCATTGCGCAATTTGAGATCGAAACGGCCGACGCGTACGGCGTCGATCCGTTCGATCCGTACCGCGCGATTCCAGGCGCCGCCCGTCTGCTCGCGTCATACGTTGCAACGTATAACGGCGTCTACGCCGATCCGTATGCGATGGCGCTTGCGGCGTACAATGCCGGGCCGGGTGCCGTCGCGTACTATCGCGGTGTGCCGCCGTATCAAGAGACGCATGAGTACATTATGTTGATCTACGAGCGGTGGGGACGGATCGCCGGATACGAGCGTGGAAAAGTGCGGCCATGAGCATGCATCGTTGGTTGATGGGTCTCTGCGCTATCGTTGCGCTCGCGGCATGTGGAAGTGCGACGGATGCAACGAGCTTTCAGGCTCCGCCGGGTTATACCGCGGCCGTTTCGATCGGTCCGTTCGCCAAGGTCTGGCGCGCTCCGAAGAGCCATAGCGGCATCGTCCTTACGGCGATTCCCGCCGAGATTGAATTCGATAAGATTGCCGACAACACGACTATCAAGGATGCGCAGATCGTCAAACACGGAGCGCTCAAGATCTGCGGCAGTCAGGATGCGTACTACCTTTCGATGATCGGCGAGACGGCTGAGGGCGAAAAGGCCAACCCGGGCGAGAAGCAGCTGATCGACGTGGTCGCGACCCATCTCAACGGGAAGACTTACATGGCGATGTATATACGCCCGACAGGCACGGCCGAGGATTCGGCCGCCGAAACCGCGATCAGGGGAATCTGCGAGAAATCGTAGACCGGTGTAACTAAATCGCTGGGACCCTGGGTATAGGGGTGGGTATGCAGCAGCGGGTGACGGTCCCACGGGATCGCCTGGAGATCGTGGAGCTGACCGTCGCCGCGGCAGGTCATCGCTTCGCACAGGACGTGCGCGACGGCTTGACCGCCGTGCCGAAAAGACTCTCGTCAAAGTATTTCTACGACGATCTCGGTTCGGCGCTCTTCGACGCGATCACCCACTTGCCCGAGTACTATCTCACCGCGGCCGAGACACAGATTCTGCGTGAGTGGGGCTGGGAGATCGTACGTCTCCTGGATGCCCCGGTCGAGTTTCTCGAACTCGGAAGCGGCAGCGCGAATAAGACGCGCGTCTTGATCGAAGAAGCCCTGCGCGTGCAGCCGACGCTGCGCTACAGCCCGATCGATATCTCGATCGACGCGCTGCGCACCTCATCGATCGCGCTCGTCGAGCACTATAAGGAACTGCGAGTGCGGGCCTACGCGGGCGATTATTTTACCGTGCTGCAGTCCGGTGCGCTCGCCTTTGAACGACGGGTCCTGGCGATGTTGATGGGTTCAAACGTGGGCAACTATGAACCGCGAACCGCGCGTCAATTGATTACGCTCGTTGGACATGCGTTGCGTCCTGGCGACGGATTGTTGCTGGGCGTCGACCGTAAGAAGGACGCGGCGACACTCGAGCTCGCCTACGACGACCCAACCGGTGTCACCGCGGCGTTCAATCGCAATCTGCTTGCGCGCATCAATCGCGAGTTGGGTGGCACGTTCGACCCACGTACCTTCAGGCACATCGCGCGCTACGATGCGCAGCGCGGCGCGGTCGATTCGTATTTGGAATCGCAACTCGACCAAGCGGTGCGGATCGAGGATCTCGACCTCGACCTGCGTTTCGCGAAGGGCGAGAAGATTCACACCGAGTCGTCGTATAAATTCGACGACGCCGACGTTGCGGCGCTCGCCGCTGCGGGCGGGTTCGAGCTACGCAAGACGTGGACCGATCACGCTGCGCTCTTTGCCGTGCACCTCTTAGTTCGCACGCGATAATCTTTCGAGCAGCCGCAACGACGCGTCGGCCACAACCGCGAGCGCACACGCGGCGATGCTTCCGGCGAGGACCTCGTCGTTGTGATGCAGCGTAAAACCCATGAAGATCAGCGATCCGAGGCCGCCTGCGCCAACGTAGCCGCCGAGCGTTGCAATCGCAATCATCGTTACTGCAGCAACGCGCACGCCGCCGAGGATCACGGGAAACGCCTGCGGCAGCTCGACGCGCGCCATGCGCTGTATCGTTGACATGCCCATGCCGATTGCTGCGTCGCGTTGCGCCGGATCGACGCTGTTCAGACCTGCCAGCACGCTACGCACGAGCACGAACTGGGCGTAGGCTACCAGCGCGACGAAGATCGGCACAGGCCCCAGACCTAACGCTTCGACCAGCAGCGCGAGCAGCGCCAAACTCGGAATCGTGTACAGCGCGCCGAGCAAGGCCAGAACGATCCGCGAGAGACCTTTATGCCGCGCAAGTGCGAGACCGGTCGGCAACGCGATAGCGAATGCGCAGGCGAGCGCAACGGCGACGAGCGCAAGGTGCGCGGCAGCGAGTGCGGCGACGGTGGCCGGGTGCGCGAGTAAATAGCTCATTCGTCGCTGAACAGCTCGCGCACGAAATCGCTTGCCGGGCGCGCGAGAATGTCGGAGGGCGCGGCGACTTGTTCGATTCGGCCGGCGCGTAACACGACGATCCGGTCGGCGAGACGCCGCGCTTCCCTGACATCGTGCGTCACGAAGAGCGTCGTCGTCCCGAATTGCCGGACGATCTCGTGCAACTCGCGCTGCAGCGTGCGGCGCACGATCGCATCGAGCGCGCCGAACGGCTCGTCCATCAGC
>JBAUEZ010000138.1:0-8549 GCA_049678885.1 Candidatus Aquilonibacter sp.
ACTCTCTGCGCGACGTCACGAATATCTAGCAGGCGGCCCTTAGGTCCATTCCAGCTTGCTCTCACGACACGGATGACGCACTCGAATTCAGTCTCACGAAATGTGGAAATTCGCAAATCGGTCTCACGTTACAGCGGAAATTCAAACGACTCAGTCTCATCCGGTGCTGAAGTTTGAGCACGAGTTGATCTCATCTGACGTGGAAACCGACATGGAGGCCCGATGGCTCGGCCGGGGGAGATCAGTCTCGCACACCATGGCGTGCTCTTTCTCGACGAATTGCCGGAGTTCGGGCGCGGCGCAATTGAGGTGATGCGGCAACCGCTCGAAGAAGGCACGGTTACGATTGCGCGAGCGGCCGGCACTTTTACGTATCCGGCGCGCTTTCAGCTGGTCGCCTCAATGAATCCGTGTCCGTGCGGGTATCGCGGCTTGCGCGGCGCGGAGTGCCGCTGCGACGACGCGAGCGTCGCGAAGTACATCAGCAAGCTCTCGGGGCCGCTGCTCGATCGCATCGATCTGCAGATCGAAATCGCGCGCGTACCGTTCGACGACATGGTTCGCCGTGACGGCGCGGAACGGTCGCCGGCGATTCGCGACCGCGTTGTCGACGCGCGTGGGATTGCACGCGAACGCTTTGCCGGCACGCCGATCGGCGCAAATGCCGAGATTCCACCGAGTTTGATGCGCACGTACTGCGCGCTCGATGACGCTGCGATGCGCCTGCTCGCGAACGCGAGCGCAAAGCGCCAATTCTCGGCGCGCGCGCTCGACCGCATCGCGCGTGTCGCGCGCACGATCGCCGACCTGGCGCAATCGCCGAACATTCGTGCTGAACACGTCGCCGAGGCCATCCAATATCGCAGCTTGGAGCGCCTCGACGGCAGAGCTGCTTAAGAGCTGCTCTAGAGCGGGCCGACCGGCAGCGTGAACCACACGAGGCCGTTCCACGTTGGTTTCTGCTCCTGATTGAAGGCCGCCTCGGCATAAATGAACACAAAGCGCATGACGTGGTAGGAGGCGTCGACGTTGCCGATCTGCTGCTGATTGCCCATCCCATCGTTGGTGAACTGCTTTCCAAGCGAGAGCATCGCGCGCTGACCGATATTGTCGTACAACTCAAACGACGAAGCGTTGCTCGCGGCCGGCGGCGCGCCGTTGCCGGGATTCCCGTCGTACGCCATCTGGTACGTGACCAGGACGCCGGGAAGATACTTGACGGGATCCCGCTGGACGTAGAACGCGTTGGCATAATACTGATCGACGCCGCCTTCGGACAACGGCCAGCTCCCGCGCGCGCCGTAGTAACCGACCTCAAGCGGATTATTCTGATTGGCGAACGCCACTTTGTATTGCACCGTCTTGTCGGTATCGTCGCTATAGTCGTTGAAGCCGTTCAGATCGCCGGTCGATGTGAGGTAGGCTACCTCGGCATCGAGCGAGCCGCGATCGTACACGAACTTGGAGCCCCAGCGGTTTGCATCGAGTTCGTAGGTGTGCTCGCCGACGGTCATTTCAGCCCCAGCATTGACCGAAAGGCCCGTCACGTCGAACCATTGGCTGAATTCGGAAGGCGCCGGCGCTTCGACCTTGCCGGCAAAGAGATGACCCGAGCGCGCAAAGAGATTGTGGTACGCGACCCACGCAGTATCGAGGCCGCCCGGCTGATTGTCTTGCACAAGCCACTGTTGTACGTGGTATGACCAGTTGGTGACGCCCGGGCCGATCGTGCCATCGGCGTGTAAAGCTGCACTGGCGGCGTACGATGCCGTGCTCGGCGTTTGTTCCGTATACGTCTCGGGGAGATCGATCCAAATCGGATACTCGCGCTTGAGTACATGGGGATCGAGTGCCGCGTAGCCCGTGCGTTGAACGTAGCGCCCATAGGCATTGAGTGCAGGAACCTGTGTGTGGCAGAGACTGCACTGCGCACTATATGCCTGCGCGAAGTTCGGCATCGCGTGCGCGCGCATGGTGAGCGCGCTCATTGTCAGGCCCGCCACAGCGATGGCAAGGAGCGCACGCTTCATGGCTCGACGTCGACCGTGAGCGTCATGGTTTCATGGCCACTGCCACACGGGATCGTGCAGTGCAGCACATAGGTACCAGCCTTCTTCGGTGTCACTGTGACGTCTGTACCTTTGCCCGGCATAATCAACGTTTGGGAAATACCAAGTGCATCGGATTGCAGGCCGTGTACACCGCTTGACGATGAGAAGTGCAGGACGGTCGTCTGACCGACTTTGAGCGTGACCGTACCCGGCGTGAATTTGCCGTCGGACGCCGTAACGGCGATCGGACTGTCGGCCAGCGCCACGTTGGCGGTTAGAACGAGCAGAATTGCGGCTGTCGCGAGGATATGGCTGAGTCGAGCGAACATCGGTGAATCTCCTTAAAAAAGTGCGCGCTGAAAGAGACTAGCCTTTTGAGATGTGCTTCTGGAAGTGCGCGCGGGCCTCAATCTCGCGTCTGATGTCGCCGAGAAATTGCTGCGCCGTCGCGCGAGCGATACGAAAACCGATCAGTTCGTCGAAGGCCTGCCCAGCTGCACCGAGCGGCGGCGTGTATTCTCCTCGGAGTTCGATAAAGCTGATGTTGGGGTTGTCCTCGCCCCATACCACGAGCGTGCCTTCAAACGCCGGAAATATAACGGTACCTTCCGGCTGCCACGCGACGCGCACGACGTTATTGAGGTTCTGGTCGTCGCGCGTTTCACGCGCCTGGATGCGCACCTCGCGATCGAGCGATACCACCCCATCCATCGGAACATGTAACCGCATGCGTGCGACGCCGCCGGCGTCTTCGCGTACTGCAAAAAATGCCGTCAATCCGGTCTCGGCTTCCTCGGCCGGGCACTCGACGGCGGCGCGCTCTCGTAGTTCCTTCATTGCCGTCAAGCTATCAAAGACGTGCGAACAACCTGGGAACCGCCGTTCTTGGGATATTCCCAATGCCCAGCATCGGCGTTACATCGAGCGCCATGTTGAGGATATGCCGGAGATTCGTCAGTGGCGCTGTTCGAGCGCCGCCTCGATGGCGGCTAACAGCTCACGGGGTTCGGCAGGCTTAGGGAGCGCCGTGGCAACGCCGTAGATCTCCATGAAGTCACGCGTTGGCGCGTCGATCGCGCTTGCTGTATAGAGTGCTACCGGCGTCGTGCCGATTCGAGCATTCGCGCGCAAGGCGCGCACAAACGTAGGTCCGTTCATCTCCGGCATCGAGAGATCGATGATGATCAGATGCGGCTCGACTTCGAAAGCGGTCGCGAGACCCTGGCGACCATCCGCGGCCTCGAAAACGTCATGCCCCAGGTGGGCGAGCAGAGTTCGAAGGAGCAGCCGCGCGTTGACGTCATCATCAACGACCAGCACCCTGGCCATTATACGTGGTCGCGCAGAAAGCTCTCGACCTGCGCGACGAATGTGCGGGGCTCGATCGGCTTTCCGATATACCCTTCGAATCCGGCGTTGGCGATGCGGGCGCGATCCTCAGGCATGGCAAGCGCGGTAACCGCAACGACCGGCAAACGCACCGCCGTATCGGCCCGCAAGCGGCGCACGAACTCGTGCCCGTCCATGCCCGGCATCAAGATATCGGTGAGCACAATGTCGAACGCGCGGGACCGTGCTGCATCCAGTCCCGCGAGCGCATCGGCGGTTCCGTGTGCCTCGTGCCCGAGCGCGCGTAGCAAGTAGAGCATCAGGTCGAGATTGATGGCATTGTCGTCGACGACCAACACGGAAGCCACAGTGCTAACCCTTTGGGAGTGTGAACGTAAAGGTGCTGCCCTTACCGTACTCACTGGTGACGGTGAGCTCGCCGCCGAGAAGGGCCGCGAGATTGCGGCACAGGTAGAGCCCGAGCCCCGTGCCTTCATAGCGTCGTGTGCTCGAGTGATCGAGCTGCTCGAAGGCGTTGAAGAGCCGCTCCTGATCTTCCGGTTTGATACCGATCCCGGTGTCTCTTACGCTAAAGGCTACGCCTGGCTGGCCTTTGTGATCCGACATCCACACGTCAATACGCACCGAGCCGCGCTCCGTATACTTCAAGGCGTTGTTCGCGAGATTTAACAGGATCTGCGAAAGGGCGCGGCGGTCAGTGCTCACCGACCCGACGGCGTCTGCCACATGCGTTGTGAACTCGAGGCGCTTCTCCGCGGCAAGAGCCGCAAGCGATGCGGCAACTTCGTCGACGATATCCTTTACGGTGACAGCATCAAATGCAAGCTCGACCTTCCCCGACTCGATCTTGGCCAAATCCAAGATGTCGTTGATGAGCGAGAGCAAATGCTTCGCGCTCGACTGCACGATCTCGAGCTGGCGCTCTTGCTCGGGATTGAGTTCGCCTGGGAGACGCATTAAGAGCGTGCCGGTGAAGCCGATGATCGCATTGAGCGGTGTGCGCAACTCATGACTCATCGAAGCCAGGAACTGGTCTTTCGCGCGACTCGCCGTTTCGAGCGCGGTATTGAGTTCTTTAAGCTGTCGCTCAAAGGCCTTACGTTCGGTCGAATCTCGCACGGCACACGCTACGAACGTTCCCTCACGCGCGATGACTGGGCTCAAACTGATCTCCACCGGGAACTCCGAGCCGTTCTTGCGCAGGCCGTTGAGCTCGAGTCCGACGCCCATTGGACGCACGTGGGGATCGCTATAGTACCCTTTGCGCTCGCCAACGTGCCGCGAGTGATAGCGCGCTGGAATCAGCATCTCGATCGGTTGTCCGATCAGCTCCTCGCGGTAGTATCCAAAGAGGCGTTCCGTCTGTGCATTGACGAGGCGAATATGCCCTTCCGCGTCGACGATAATGGTTGCGTCGGGGGCGTACTCCAGCAGCGGAAACCGGCTTCCGGCAAGATCATCGAGCGAAAACGTCGCAGAGTCATGCATGCAGCACGAAGAGAAGGTCCGGCACGATCTCGGTAATCTCCTGGGCATTGCGCTCGCAAATGTCGAGGGCATGGCCGATGGAATCGTTCCGGTTACGCCCGAGCGACTCGAAGCCGTTGCCGAGAGCTTGCGCAAGGCATGCGACGTTCTCGAGCAACTGCGGACAGCGAAAGACTAGTGGCTGAGAACGGTAAACACATGCCGGGCGATCATCAGGTTCTCGTCAGTTGGAATAACAAGGACCCGAAAACTTCTCAGCGTCATATCGACATCTTCCGCATTGGGCGAGAATTGCCCGTGAAGGGCATTCTTCCTAAAAACTTCCCCTCGGTGCGCTATACTAGGGAAGATGAGTACCGCATTCCCTGAAGGCAGCGAACGTGTGATTCGTCGCAATACATATGCGACATGTCCGTTCTCGGCCGCGATCGAATGCGCGCAAGCATTCTTGCGTCGCGCCGCAGACCGTGGCCGAATCGATGAATTGCTCGTCGATACACAGCTTTCCAGCCTGGTCGTTGAGGACTATACCGATACGGTGCGACGCCACGATGCGCTCGAGTTCCGCTGGCATCCTGTCTCCGCGCTCTTTCCCGTAGGGCAAGCGCTGCTCACCGTACGTCCGCATGCCCCGCAGGGGGCGGAGTTGCAGTTCAGTATCACGTATCAGCCGCCGTTTAAAGCATTCGGCCGAGTCTTCGACGCGTGGATCGGACGCCACATCGCGTGGATTACCGCCGGGCTTCTACTGCGGCGCCTTCGCGTCGAAATCGAACACTGCGCGCACAGACTCTAGTGCGCGGCTACCCCAAGGTAATGAAGGATGCAAGGGTATGTTTGGCAAGCTGACACCGGATGCGATTGAATCATTGCTCGTTGTGGAAATCGTCGGCCGAATCGGTTACGTCGATCGTCGCGGCCTCCCGTGCATTGTGCCGATCACCTATGCATACGACGGGCGAAGCTTCTATGGCTACAGCTTGTTGGGGGCTAAAATCGAGAACATGGGTGTACATCCGAATGTCTGCATAGAGGTCGACCATGTAGTGAACGCCGCGGATTGGCGCTCGGTCATGGCTCGTGGGACGTTCGAGCCGCTCGAGGGAAGTGCTGCCACCGAAGCCGTTGAGCGAATCTCCGATCGGCTCAGAACCGTCGCAGCTGCGACGGAAGCACCGGTGACGGCGTGGCGCACGTTCGTTGCACGCACAGGCGGCGACGGCATCGCCTATCGCATTCGGGTCACTGAGAAACAAGGCCGCTATTCAAGCCCTGACAGAGAATAGGCGGAAGAATGCAGGAAGGCACTCTTCCCGCGTCCTTCCCATTGGCACGCCATTATAGAGCTATGGCAAAGATCTATCAGCGCCGCTATCTGAAGTGTCCCTACAATCGCGCCCGGGACCTGTTAGCCGATGCCGTACAGCAGGCTGCGGAATCACGTGAAAAACGGCAGCTGCGCTTAACGTTTGGCGTACCCGCCCTGAGCAGCGCGGAAATCACTAAGGACGTAACGGTTGCAGTCAGCACCGCAGTCGATCCCAACCACTTCGACCAACCGTGGCAACTGCATTGGGAGCCTGTCAGCGGTCCCTATCCTAGCTTCGACGGTACGCTCACGATCCGCGCCGACGAAGACTACACGACGTCGATCCTCGAGCTTCAAGGTAACTATAAGCCGCCGCTCGGCGCTCTTGGCGCGGCCTTCGATAGCATGCTCGGATCGCGCGTCGCGCACGAGACCGCGCGCGAGCTGCTGCAAAGCATCGGGGAGCGGATCGAGGCGAAGTACAACAGCGAAGAAGCCGCAAAGGCCGTCGCCTCGATCGAAATAACATGAACGGGAGCAGCATCGAACTGCACGAGTCGATCGCTGTGGCGCCTGCCGCCGCGCGTGAGTCGCTTGGCCGCGTGCTGCATGCGCTGGCAAGCGCGAACGCAGGTCCGACGCTCGACGTAAGCTTACGCGAGCTTCACACACCGAGTGCCGGCTCCGTGGAGATTCCGGTTGCAATCGGCGTCCAGGATCATGCTGCCAAGTTGCAATACACTCTTGACCTTCGCGCGACGTCCAAAGGCCTCTTTCCCACGTTTGAGGGCATGTTGAGCCTTAATCCGCTGGGTAAGAGTTGCGAACTTTGGCTTCAGGGTATCTATCAGCCGCCGTTCGGCATCATCGGGACGCTTCTCGATCAGACACTTCTGCGGGGCGTGGCCAAGCGCAGCTTACAACGCATGTTAGCCCGGATTAGCGACGATATATTTCGTGACGCACGCGAGCACTACGGCTTGCGGAACTTGTAGCCAACTCCGTACACCGTTACCACGTACGAGGGGTTTTGCACGTCCGGCTCAATCTTTCTGCGCAAGTTGTTAATGTGGCGATCGAGCGTGCGTTCAAAGACTGACCCGTCATCACTGAGTTTGTCGAGAAGCCGTGAGCGGGTAAACGCCGTGCCGGCGCTGCGCGCGAGGACCTCGAGCAACCGAAACTCCGATGGCGTTAACGGCGCCGGCTTGTTGGCAATTCGCACCTCATGCGCGTCGACATCAATCTCGAGGTCGCCGAAACGTAAGACCTCGCCGCGACTTCCGCCGGCGTCGCTCGAGCCGCGCGCTCGGCGAAGTACGGCTCGAACACGCGCAACCACCTCGCGCGGTGAGAAGGGCTTGGTCACATAGTCGTCCGCCCCGAGCTCTAAACCCATAATGCGATCGATCTCCTCACGACGCCCCGTAACGAGGATGACGGGGATCTCTCGGTCGCGGACTCGGCGGAGGATGTCCAGTCCGCTTCCATCCGGCAACGTAACGTCGAGCAAAAGCAGGTCGGGGCGGCCGCGATCGAGCGTAACCAGCGCTTCTTCCAGCGTCGAATTGATAACCGTCGAGAATCCGTCGGCTTTCAGATACTCCGAAAGGACACTCCCGATTTCGGCTTCGTCTTCCACGATCAGTATGCTTCCGGCCACTACACCGTCCCCAAATGTTCCAGTTCTTGAGAAGACGGCTTCCTCACATCCGCACCAGATGCCCCTATCGTCGTAGGCATGAAGAACGAACGTGAAGCCGGGACGTTCCGCTCCCCGCGACCTTAACGTTTGTGATGGCCATGAGTGTCGTTGCGCTCGTACTTGCCGTGCTTGCATACACTGGACCATTCGTCGAATTATTTCACACGCACACCTTCTCGCGCCCGGTATGCGTACCTGGTGAATATAAGGAGTGAAGGGAAGCTATCATGTTCAACACCGTTCTCGTCGCGGTTGACGACTCCGATGCGGCGCAGGCGGCAATCGAGTTGGGTTGCAAACTCGCGAAACTCGACGGCGCAAAACTTCTGCTCGTCAATGCCGTTGACGCCTCGAAGATCGCGCGGTTGCGGGGTACGAAACACCCTATCCGCTTGACGCCATTCAAGTGCTGCGCGATTCCGGACTCGAACTACTCGAGGCCGCAAAGGCTTCATGCCAATCCCAGGGCCTCGCTAGTATTTCGACAGTCGGCAAAGCTCTGTTCTTGAATACCGAGCGGGAGCGGGTGCTAAAGAGGGCGCGGATAATCACCGACCTGAGACCAGTCTTCCCTGGTGATGATGCTAGTAGCGGTCCGGATTCGTTTGTGCTGTCTCACACACTTAAAATAGACCACTCAGTTTCC
>JBAUEZ010000139.1:0-18132 GCA_049678885.1 Candidatus Aquilonibacter sp.
AACCAAACGCTCCAACGGAACCTCGCCGCGCTCAACGGCTTGCGCAAGGTGCTGCGCGGCTTCGAAGGCGAGGTCCGGATCGTGGCTTACCAGCGCACAGTCGGCGCCGGCGGCGATCGCTTCGACCACGCCGCGCACCGTACCAACGCTCTTCGCGATAGCATCCATCTGCATGCAGTCGGTGAAGCTCACGCCGCCAAAGTGCCATTCGTCGCGCAAAAGGCTCGTGAGAAAACGACGCGAGAGCGAGGCCGGACGGTCGCCGTCGATTGCCGGCACAGCGACGTGCGCAACCATGATCGCCGCTTCGTCGCGCGCGCATGCGCGAAACGGCACGAGATCGCGCCCGCGCAGCGTCGCCTCGTCGGCGTCGAGACGCGCCCCGCCTAGATGCGTGTCGAACGCGGTAGCACCGTGACCGGGAAAATGTTTGAACGTCGCAGTGATGCCGCCGCGCTCGAGGCCGCGCGCGAGCGCACCACCGATTCGCGTCACCAGTTCGGTCGATGTGCCGATCGCTCGCGTCCCTATCACCGTATTACGCGCGTCGAGCGCGAGATCGAGCACCGGCGCGAAGTCGAGCGTACAGCCTATGCGCCGCAAGTCGTGTGCAAGCGTCGCACCTGCATCCTCGGCGAGCCCGACGTCGGCAACGGCGCCGAGCGCCATCATCGCCGGCAGCGGCTCGACGCCGTTGCGCAGCCGCATGATGCGTCCACCCTCCTGATCGATTGCAACGATCGGCGCCGGTTCTGCATCTACGCGCAGCGCGTCGGTAAGCGCGCGCGCGCCTTCCGCGTCCTCAAGATTTCGCGAAAACAGAATGTATCCGGCGAACGGGCGGGTGGGCCGCTTCGAAAAGCCGGTGACGATGACACCGCATGCGAGATCGAGCGTAGTCGAGGTCACTACAGGCGAATCATTTGCGCGACGAGCCGTCCGCCGACTTCATACACGGTCACGTCAACGTTTCGTCCGCGGCGCAGGTCGGAGAACGTCGCGTAGCCGCCACCGCGATAGATCGTCGTCGACGGCACAACTGCGATGATCCGCATGCTTGCGCCGACGCGCACCGCAAAGGTTCCGCCAGGATAGTCGACCGATTCGATGCGACCGCGAATCTCAGCGGCGGGACGTGCCGCCGGGCCCGATTCGAGCGCCCGGTAGACGTTCGGCGTGGGCGTCTGCGCGCGCGCCGAACCGGCTCCAGCCAGCATCCCCATACACACGAGCATCAGCGCGGCCAGCGCACGCGCGTATGCATCGCGGGCCGCCGGAGCGTCCGCCCCTCCGGCACGCGCCTGATCCGCGTGTCCGCGCAGTTCGACCACGCTTGCGTCGTCAGCACGCTTGCCGGCCAACACCAGGCGCAGGGCAACCAAGGCAAGATCGGGTGTGCGCGGCCCAAGCATCCGCATCCCCTCGTAAAACGGGGTTGCCTCCGCGAGCGTGCTAGGGTTCGCAAGTAAATCTTTGATCACGTTCGCTTTGGGTGGAGCTCCGGTGAGAAGATACTCATCGATCAACTCGAAGTGCATGCCATGGCCTTCGCCAAGCGGTTCGCTATGCTCTTTGCGGCCGGCCTAGCGGTGGCGAGCGCGCCGGCCGCCGTAGCGAGTGCGCCATCGCTAGGCTCGGCGTCGCCCGAGTCGCTGGGTCATCTGCTTGCTCGTATGCGCGTGCAGAGCGGCCCCGTGTGGAGCGCGCACTTGACCTCGATGTCGAACGTCATGCGCAACGGCGAAACGGTCGATCTCAAGAGCGAGACGCAAGGCCTGCGTTTTGCGAGCTATGAATGTAACGGCGCGCTGTGCGCCGGCACGTACTTCGACGGCGAACGCCTCTACTCGATAAATATCAACGGCACGACGCTGCCTGAGACCAACAGCGCCGATCCGCTCCTGCGAGCCGAGCGTACCATTGCGTCATTTACGTTCCTCGCTCCGGATTTCGCCGCACAGGGTGGGCGCCTCGCCGACGACGGAACGACGGCTATCTCCGGCGTGCCCTATCGCACGCTGCTCATTTCAAACGGCGACGCCGTGCCAATGCTGATCTACGTCGATCCCAAAACGGCGTCGGTCAAGTACATGCGCGACGTCAACGGCGACATCACGCTCGAATATCGCGACTATACGGAGGTGGCCGGGCGGTACGAGCTGCCGATGCAAGTTCTGCAAAACGGCGCGTTGCTCGAGCGCTACGAGCGGCGCGATGAAGTCTCGACGCCGTTCGAAATGCCGCATGGACCCGTGCCGGTCTTTGCGACGCGGCCGGCTACCGTGCCTACCGATCCGTCGCTGGCGACACCGGTTTTTGCCTGCACGCTCGGCGGCATCGCTACGACGTGCCTCCTCGACAGCGGGAACTCGGGCCTTTCGGTAAGCCTGGAACTCGCCGAACAACTGAATGCGCCGACGATCGGTTCGTTTCGCGTGCGCGGGCTGGGCGATTATGCGACCGAAGTCGTGCGCACCGGTGCGCTGCAAATCGGCAGCATGACGTTCCCCGCTGCAAATTACGTCGTGCTGCACGACATCGGCCGGTTCGGCTACCAAGTCGTGGTCGGTGCCGATCTGCTCGCCGCAACGACCGTGCATCTCGACAACACCGCCCATCGCGTCGTCTTCGGCGCGCCCGTGCCGCAGAACGGATACACGGTGCCGCTCGCGTTCGACAACTTCGTGCCCTTTATCGACGTGCTGCTCGGCGCGCTGCCCGCACAGCTGACGCTCGACACCGGCGACGAGTCAAGCATCAATCTCGCGTTCGGTTTCTATCAGGCCCATAAGGTCTTTACGCCGACGAGCGAGAGCACGGTTAGCGGCGTCGGCGGCTCGAGCGTCGAACTGCAAGGCACGATACCGCTCGTGCAGATCGGTGGATATGCAATCGAGTCCCCCAAGATCGGCGCGACGCCGAATCTGCCGAATACCGAGCTCGGTCATCTCGGTGCCGGTCTCCTCGCGCACTTCAACGTAACGATCGACTACGCTTCCGGCTTACTCTATTTCAGTCCGCTGACTACAGCGTCGCCAAATCCCTAATCGCGTCCTCCGGCGGCACAGGCTCACCGAGGAAAAATCCCTGAACTTCGTGCGCGCCGATCGCGCGAATGTGTTCGAGCGTCAGGCGCGACTCGATGCCTTCGGCGATCGAGCGCAGCCCCAGATTTTCTGCAAGAATGACGATGGCTTTGACGATCGCCTCGTCTTGCGAGCTTGGCAACATATCCCGCAAGAACGTCTTGTCGATCTTCAGCACGTCGATCGGGAAGCGTCGCAGATAGCTGAGCGACGTATACCCCGTACCGAAATCGTCGACCGAGAGACGAACCCCCAGAGCCTTGAGCTCGTGCAGCATCGCAATTCCGCTCGTGATGTCACGCATGACCGAGCTTTCGGTGAGTTCGAGTTCGAGGCGCGCGGGCGCAACCCCCGATTCCCGCAGCGTGTTGGCGATGGCCTCGCGCAGGCTCGCGCGTTCGAATTGTCGTGCCGAGATATTCACGCATATGCGCGGCACGCTGACGCCGCGAGCGTCCCATGCGACGAGTTGTCTGCACACCTCGCGGAGCACGTAGAGTCCCAAATCATCGATTGCTCCCGATTCCTCGGCAAGATGTATAAAGTGTTCGGGCGGCAGCAATCCGAGTTCGGGATGCTGCCAGCGCACGAGCGCCTCGAAGCCGCTGAACGAGAGGTCGGTCGAGCGGAAAATCGGTTGATAGTGCAGCACGAACTGCCCCGCGTTCGACGCGCCGCGCAGATCGCGTTTGAGCGAAAGCCGCTCGGCCGATGAGGCAATCATCGTCGGAACGAAGACTCGGAAATTCTGTCCGCCCGCTGCCTTTGCCGCCTGCATCGCAGCCTCCGACGAGCGCAGCAGCGTCTGCGTATCGAGGCCGTCATCGGGATAGGACGCGAGACCGGAACTCGCATTGACGTACACGTCGATGTCGCCGATCGTGAACGGCGCGTCGAACGTCGCGTGCAGTCGTTCGAGGAAGGCGCGGCCCTGCTGAGCGTCGGCGTCATCGACCAGCAAGATTACGAACTGATCTTCGCCGGCGCGCGAGACCGTCGCACTCGCATCGACGAGCCGCCGCACCCGCGTGGCAATCATACGCAGCACGACATCGCCGTGCGCCGAACCGTAGAGCTCGTTCACTTCTTTAAAGGCATCGATATCGGTCGTGATGACGCGAACGGGCGTGCGATGGCGCTGCGCCACGGCGATGGCCTGCGTTAGGCGATCTTCCAGGAGAGCGCGATTGGGCAAATCGGTCAGTGGATCGTACTGCGCGAAGTAGGCCACGCGTTGTTCGGCAATTTTCCGCTCGGTGATATCGAAGGCGACCGCGATCGTGCCAACGATCCGACCGTCGACGTCGCGCAACGGCTCGACGTGACCGCGAAACGTCTTACCGCCCCAAATCATCTCGTATTCAGCCGAGCCGCCTTGCAATGCCTGAAGATGCGCGTGGCGGATAGGGAAGCGCGACTCGTCGGCGAGCAAGGCCGAACTTGCAACGTGCGCGCCGATCAGGTTCTCCGGATCGTCGGGTACCTGTGCGAGCTGCGCACCCTCGACGCTGGTCACCGTAAGCGTCGTATCGCACGAGATCACGAGCGCCGGAAGTTGCTCGAAGAGCAAGCGCAGGCGCGTCTCGCGCTCGCGCAATTGGACTTCCATCACCGCGCGCGCACGGCGAAGTTCGGCATCCCGCAGCGCGCGCTCGGCGGCGGGGCCAAGCCGTTTGAGATTATTCTTGAAGATGTAGTCGTAAGCACCGAGGCGGATGGTTTCGACGGCAGCTTCTTCGCCGATCGCGCCGGAGACGACCAGGCACGGAACGTCGGCGTCGTAGGCACGCAACAGTTCAAGCATTGCCGGTGCGCTAAAGCGCGGCATCGAGTAGTCACAGAGAATCAGATCCCATGCTCCGTCCTCGAGCGCGACGATCGCCGCCTCGCGTTCGTCCACGCGCGCGCCATCAACCGTGAAACCGTGCCGCTCGAGCGCGAGCGTCTCGAGTTCGGCGTCGTCGGGTGAATCATCGACGCACAGGACCCGCAGCTTCACTACATCCCTCCGCCTCCTGCGGTGGGAGGAGGCTCGTTGAGCACGAGCCAGTACAAGCCGACCTGGCGAACCGCTTCAACGAATTCGTTGAAGTCGACCGGCTTGCGCACGTAGCTATTCACACCGCGACGATAGCCTTCGATCAAATCTTCTTCTTGTTTGCTCGACGTGAGAATGACGGTCGGTAGGAGCCGGGTCGCATCGCTCGAGCGGATTCGCTCGAGCAGCTCAAGTCCGCCGACTTTGGGCAGGCTCAGATCGAGCAGAATCAAGGCCGGCATTGCGCGCGCGCGTTGGCGCTCTCCGTCGAAAAGAAACTCGCTGGCCTGCGCGCCGTCGCGCATCACCACGACCTCGTTGGCGATGTGATTCTTCTCGAAGGCACGCTTCGTCAAGTCGATGTCGTCGGCGTTATCCTCGACAAGGAGAATATACGGCTTGCTCATCCGGCACGCCCGCTACGGCTCATGGGCCGGGAGCGTGAAATAGAACGTTGCGCCTTCGCCCACAGCACCTTCGGCACGAATGTTGCCTCCGTGACGATGAATGATACGGGCCACCGTCGCCAGACCAATGCCGGTCCCCTCGTATTCTTCGCTCGAATGCAGCCGGGCGAACGCTCCAAAGAGTTTGTTCGCGTAGGACATCTCGAACCCGGCGCCATTGTCACGAACGTAGAACTCGCCTTCGCGGCTTTTCCCGACGTGGACCTGCGCGTGGTGTAATTGTCGTGTAAATTTCCACGCGTTACCTAGCAGATTCGCTAACACGATTTGTAACAAGTGCGCTTCGCCTTGCGCCTCGAGGCCCGGCTCGACCGTAACCGTGACCGATCGCTGCGGATCGCTCTCTTGCAGTTCCGCGCGCACGGCCTCAGCGAGCGCGCTAAGGTCGACGGCTGCGAACGTGATCGGTGTGCGCGCCACCTTCGCGAGCTTCAAGAGCGAATCGATCAGGCCGGCCATGCGCTGTGCCGCGTGGCGGACACGGTCGAGGTGGCCACGCGCGCGCCCATCGAGGCTTGCGCCGTAGTCCTCGAGGAGCGCCGCTGAGAACCCATCGATCGCGCGGAGCGGCGCGCGCAAGTCGTGCGAAACCGAGTACGAGAACGACTCGAGTTCCTTATTAGCGAGTTCGAGCTGCGTCGTGCGTTCGGCGACGCGCGCTTCGAGCTCCGCGTTGTGTTCGAGGACCCGCTCCTCTTCGGTCTTGCGCTTGGTAATATCACGAACGTACGCAGCGACGCCCAGTCCGAATGGGTAAAGCCGCGTTTCGAACCAGCGCTCGCGCCAATAGTATTCAAAGGTAGAAGAGCGGCGCTCGTGCAGTGCATGCTTGAAGTACTGCAAGACGCGGCCCTCGGGCGTATCGAATCGCGCCGTGTACGTCTGCAGCGGCATGCCGATGATCCGCGCGGGGACTTCGGCCCAAAATTGGGCCATGCGGCCGTTCACGTAGGTGATGCGCAGATCGCGATCGACCGCAACGAATGCGTCGGCGATGCTCTCGAGTATCTCGAACATCAGCCGGTTGGACTCCAATGCCGAGGCAAACTCTGCGATCGACTGCGAGAGCGATTGGATAAAGCGCACGTCGGCGACAGAGAACGTGCGCGTACCCCGGCTGTAGGCTACGATTGCGCCAACCGGTGCGTGCACCGTACCGATTGGCGTGGCCACGCAGGCGAGCACGCCGGAGTGTTCGAGTTGCGCCAACGTGCGCGCACGCGAATCGATACGCACGTCCGAACAAACAAACGGTTCGCCCGTGCGGATGGCGGTGGCAAGGTGTTCGAGCGGCGGATGCGCGGGATCCAGACCCGCACCACTCTCCCAGCCGATGCTGCGCACGATCGAGAACGCTTTGGTCAACCGGTCGTAGTGATAGAGATCGATAACGTTTGCATCGAGCGTTTCGCGCAGCAGATCGATCGCATCGGCAAGGGTCTCGTCGTAGGTTGCGCCGGCCAGCGCGGCGCGCCCGAAATCGATCAGCGCCTGCTGCCGACGCGTCGTCTGCTCGACTTCTCGCTGCGCTTCAACGCGCGCAGTAACGTCGCGAAAGTATACCGATAGTCCGTCGACCGACGGATAGGCTTTGACCTCGAGCCAGAGTTCCGCGGTGGCCGAGAACTCAACAAACTGCACCGGCTTTTGATCGCGCATCGCGCGGTTGTACTCGCGCTCGAAGAGACGCCCGCGAGCTTTGGGAAAGACATCGAGCCAATGCTGACCGATGCAATCTTGCGGTGCATGCAGCAGCCTTCGCGCTTGTGCGTTGATGTACGCGATCCGCCACTGCGCGTCGAGAGCAAAGAACCCGTCGGTGATGCGTTCGAGCACCAGCGACAGGTCTGGTCGCAGGGCGGAGGCATCGGCCATAGGGCCGAGCTTCTTCTCGCGCTCCCCAAAAGCCGCCCCCAAAAGGCGCGGCGAGGTGCAGCCTAAAGGGAACTTCGTGGCCAGACACGCAATTTTGGGCACCGGGCGCCGATTGATAGACTAGGTAGATGCTTAACGACCTGATCACTTTTTTCACCGGGGCTCCGCAGAACAGGCGTAAATATGCACGCCGCGCTGGTCCTTTTCCGGCGTGGGTAGCGGTCGGGTCGCAGTGGACCAACTGTGCCTGTCTCGATATTTCAGGCAGTGGTCTGGGCGTCGTCTCACCTGCCGCGCTCCCTGAGGAGGCAAACTTCCGGGTGCAGCTCGACGGACGAAACATCGTTATACGCGCCAAGCGCGTATGGCAACAGCCCGGCACCGCGCAGGGCAAGCCCGCGTGGCGCTACGGTTTGAACTTCACCGGAATAAGTGCCGACGATTGGGATGCGGTCATTCGCTTCTCCAACAACGATCAGGTCGTCGTCGAGAACAAAGCGCAAAAAGAGCTCGAACTCGTGCGCCTCAAAGCCGACGACGTCGCGCGCTTGATTCCGAAAAAGCTACAAGACACGATGCTGCAAATGCTCGTCCAAAAAGTGCGCCTTGCACCGATCGACGACAAGACACCGCTCGTGCAATACGCTTACGGCGGCGTCGTCAAGCGCAGCGGACGCGCGCTCCACCGCCTTTCGATTCACTCGCGCCTTCGCGACCCCGCGACAAACGAGGTCAAGGCGTACGACACACGGTTCTACTTCGACGACCAAGGCAACAACGTTCAAATCGACGAGTAGCGCAAGAGCATGTCGCGCACCGCGCCGAGCACGGCGTCGACCGCCGGCCGGCGATATGCCCACATAGGTTCTTCCCGCGGGTAGCGTATTGCCATCGTCGCATTCGTCTCGAAAACGACGATGCGCCCTTGGGAGTCGACCGCGAAATCTATTCCTGCGTACTTTAGGAAGAGCGTCTGAGCAACGCGCTCGAGTGCGGACCATGCGCGCGTGCCGAGCGCGCGCTGGGGGTCCGCTAGGAACTGCGTCTCGCGATCGCGGTAGGCGCCGTCGGTTGCCATCTGCGCGCTAAAGTAGTGTACCTTCCAGTCCGGCGAGATCGCGAGGTGCAGCGGATAAAGGACCCCGTCGACGAGCATCACGCGATACTTTGCATAGGTCCCGCTGCGCTCTCGCGTGTCGAGAAACTCAATCGCCAAGAGCTCGTCCCCGGGTAGTTGCGCGATTGCGACATCGAGATCGTCCGGCGCGTCGACGCGCAGAAAATGTTCGCCCGCGTGGAATCCGGGGGCGCGCAGCAGCACCGGCGTCGCGATCGTACGGGCCTCTTCGCGCGACAATGCAACGATTTTCGGCATCATGACGTCTTCGAGACCACGCAGCCGCGTCGACTGTGCGACACGGCCGGTGATCGCGACATAGTCCGGCGCGTTCAGGATGTGTTTGCGCGTGCGCCTGAGCAGCAAGCGCACCTTCGCGAGGGCATCGCGCGAGCTGTCAGCATCGCCAATCGCATTGAAGACCACGTCATGCTCCGGTAGCCCGGCGTCGGCTGCATGCAGCTCGACCGCGAGTTTGGTCACCTCGAAAACGCGATCGTCGAAGAGCCGGTCGGTAACGACGTTGCCGCTTCCAAGCGTGATCGGCACCAACACGCGCACCGCCGCCCCGGTGCCCCGGTACGGCACGACCGTCGTCGAATCGCCCTGTGCTGCAAGCCCGCACTGGGTCTTCGCGACGGCGAGCCCGCGCCGGGCTTCGGCATTCTCCGAATTCGCGCGCAGAGCTGCCTCGTACGTCTCGAGCGCGAGCGCCGGCTCGCCACGCGTGATATAAAAGTAACCTACGTTTGTCAGCGCGAGTGAGCTGCGCGGAAAACGCGCTGCGCTTTCGAGTGCGAGCGTGAACGCGTCATCGGACCTTCCCGCACGATGTAAGCGCTCCACTTCACGTGCGAGCGTTTCCGGCGTTTCCATCGATTGTTCGGCTATGCCCGCAGCGCTTCGAGCAACGGCCGCAGTTCTCTTTCGTACGCCCGCCACCGCCCAACGGAGTCGGTGAAGAGTGGGCGACGCACCTGCACGACACTAGCGGTCCGCACCGCGCGCTCCACGCGCCAGAATTCCCGGCATGCCGGATCCCACGCGAGGCCGCAGTGCGCAACGATATTGCGCGCGCCGCGTTCAAAATCGGTCACGAGCTGCTCGTATTCAATTTCGAGAAACACGTCAGCGGGAAGCAACGCGCGAGCGTACGCCATATGCGACGCGTACGCCCGATAGTACCGTCCGAGTTCCGCAAGATCGTAAGCATAGAAGAGCCCGTCGACAAAGTTCGTCGCAAAGCACGAGAGGCACGTGTCGCGCGGATCGCGGCGAACGTGGATGATCTTGGCCCGCGGAAGCGCGAGATGGATTGCCGCTACGAAGCGAAAGTTCGGCGGCATCTTATCGGTCGTGCGCAGCTGACCCGGCGACAGTGGAGGAAGCGACGCGAGATAGTGCGCGCCGACCCGCTGGAATCCCTCAGCCAACTCGCGCGTGAATCCGCGTACGTCGCGCGGATCCGTCGCAACGTGCGGAAATACTGCAAAGGCCCGCTCGAACGCGTCAAGCTCGCCCGCTGCACATACCCGTGGATGCGCCGCGAGCACCTGCTCGACGAGCGACGTCCCCGAACGCGGCATGCCGACGATAAAGACCGGTTGCGGACTGGGATCGCCGCAGCCGCGCATCGACTGCATGAGCGTCGCGCTGAACATCGCGCGCAGTGATTCCATGAGCTGGTAATCCGCCGACTCGTCGTACGCGAGCTGCGCGCGCCGCAACCGATTTCCCGCCTCCCAATGCTCGAACGCTTCCTTCGTAAGTCGCCGGCGATCGTAGAAGGTCCCGAGCGCGAAGTGCAAGTTGATCCGGTCGTCTCCGCTAACGCGCGGATCGGCGACGAGGATTTCCATTTGGACGCGATGCGCGTCGCTATCGTTGTCCCGCGTCTCAACCAGATAGCGATGCGCGCTTCCGTCACGTGGATCATCGGCAATCGCTCGCTCGAAGCAGGCAATAGCTTCGTCGAATCTGCCGGTCTCACGAAGCTGGACACCAAGATAGCGCTCCATTACCGACAAAGTCTACCAGAGCCGGCTCGGAGATTACTTAATGCACCACCTTACGCTCGCCAAGCGTGCGTTAGGCACGCCCTCCAGGAAGCTGCGCCGCTTCGCGCGCAAAATCCTCAGATGAAACGCAATTCGTGGGCAAACATCCTTCTCGTCATCCCGTTCATCGCGACGCTCTTTCCGGCGATCTACAACCATCTCGATCCACCCCTCTTCGGGATACCATTCTTCTACTGGTATCAGCTCGCATGGACGATCGGCTCGGGCCTGCTCCTGGCGATCTACATCGGTCTGACGCGCGGAGGAGAGACGAATGCCCGCTAGTTCGATCGTCGTCATTCTCCTCGTCATCGGCGTCACGGTATTGGGTTTTTTCGCGGCAAACTGGCGCAGGAGCGGCACGCTCGATCATATGCACGAGTGGGCTTTGGGCGGTCGAAACTTCGGCACGGTCATCTCGTGGTTTCTCATTGGCGGCGACCTCTACACCGCGTACACGTTCATCGCCGTGCCCGCCCTTGCATATGGTGCAGGGCCGACGGCATTCTTCGCTGTCCCCTACACCATCGTTGCGTATCCGTTTGGCATCCTGGTGCTGACGCGCTTTTGGAGCGTGGCACGCAATCGCGGCTACATCACGGCCGCCGACTTCGTGCGCGACCGTTTCGGTGACCGCTGGCTCGAAATAACGATCGCTGTCACCGGGATCATCGCCGTGCTTCCCTACATCGCGTTGCAGCTGGTCGGCATGCAGGTCGTTTTCCAGCACCTGGGCGGCTTCTTCGCCATCGGCGACGGCAAGCTCGCGCTTGCAATCGCCTTCATCTTGCTCGCCGCCTACACATACACGAGCGGCCTGCGCGCACCGGCTCTGATCGCGCTCATCAAAGACACGCTGATCTACATCACGATCATCTGCGCGGTCATTGCCATCACGCACATGTTCGGTGGGTGGTCCGGGATCTTCAGCGCTGCACAGACTGCCCTCGCCGCAAAGGCAAAGCCGGCAACCCTCCTGCTCGCGCCGTCGCAGTACTTCGTCTACGGTACGCTGGCGTTCGGATCGGCGCTCGCGCTCTTCATCTATCCGCACTCGATCACGTCGATGCTCTCGGCCAAGAGCCGTACCGTCGTTGAGCGCAACATGGCGCTCTTGCCGATCTACTCGCTCTTGCTCGGATTCCTTGCGCTGCTGGGTTACGCGGGACTTGCAGCCGGCATCAAAGTCACCAACGCGCAGCTTGTCGTGCCGGTGCTCTTCGCAAGAATCTTTCCGGACTGGTTCGCCGGCGTCGGCTATGCCGCGATCGTGATCGGCGCGCTCGTACCGGCAGCGATCATGGCGATCGGCGGGGCGAACCTCTTTGCGAGCAATATCTTCCAGCAATTCTCGTCGACCCGACATCCGGGGCAAACCGGTATGGCAAAGATGCTCACGCTCGTGATCTGCGCGGTGGCGTTGCTGTTCGTCATATTCATCAAGCCGCAGTTTGCGATCGGCTTTCAGTTCCTGGGCGGCGCGTGGATCTTGCAGACGTTCCCCGCGTTCGTCATTGGGCTCTATACGAACTGGTTCAATCCGAAGGCGTTACTGCTCGGCTGGATCGTCGGCATCGCCGCGGGTACGTACATGGCCGTACAAACCGGTTACACTGCAGCGTTTCCGCTCCAGCTTGGCGCTGGAACGCTGGTCGGTTACGGACCGTTCTACGCGCTGTTGCTCAACTTGATCGTATCGATCGTCGCGACGCCGCTCTTTAATGCGGTGGGGAGTGCACGCGCTATCGACGCGACGAGCACCGCGGATTACGCGTAGCTTAACGTTCAGCTTTTTTTGCAGCCGAGACGAGAAGAGCCGAAGTGGTCTTTGGACCGCGAGGCTCTTGGCACCGAAGGATGCGAAGAAAGCGGGACGTTAAGCGTAGACGTCGATGTTGCGGCCGACGCCAATCGCGCGGAAATAACGCACGACGTCGGGTGGATCTTGCGGCAGACGCACGGTACCGGCACCCCGGCCCGAGGTCATCGTGCGCAAGACCTGCCGGTACTGATCGATTGCCCAGGCAACCGAAATGGTAACCGCGTTCAAGGCCATGGCTGCTACAGGTTCGGTATGAGGAAGACGATCCCCACCAGCATGATAAAGACTCCGCTAAGAATCTCGCCGTAGCGCTCGAGCGGGCCGAGGTGCAGGCGTTCGAGCACCGCGCTCGAGAGCGTGCAGAGCGCGACGTACGTGGCGATCGTGCTCACGGCAAAGCTCAGCGACATTACGGCGATAAGTCCTGGTCCAAACTTCGCCGCAGCAAAGAACGCCGGAATGCCCTCAACCATCGGCGAGGACCCGAGGATCAGTACGAGCGCGGTTCGCGACCCGCGATCAGGATGGTCCGCTTCGTGCGCGTCTTGATGCTCGCGCTCGCGCAACTCGCGCCACGAGCCGATCGCAATCCAAGCGCCGAAGACGATCAGCGCGAGACTCGAAACGAGCGACATGATCGTTCCGAATCGTTGCGCGGCAAGGACGCCGGCGAACCACACGATGATCCCGATAGCCAGCGTCGAGAGCGTGTGCCCGAGCCCCGCGCCAAAAGCGGCGCGCGCCGTTTGGATGCGCGTCCAGCCGCGCTGTCGCGCAATCAGCGTGATCGGCACCCAATGATCGGGAACCAGCGTGTGCAGCACGCCGACGGCGGTGACCGCTGCGATGAGCAACCAAGCCCGTTGTGACACTATTTCAGATAGGCGCGCACAAGGTTGCTGAGATCCTCGGCGAAGCGCTCGCGCTCGGCCGGTTTGAGTGTACGGGGCGCGAGGACATGCTCGCGCAGATAATCTTCCAGCACTTCGGACATGAGACCATTCATGGCGCCGCGCGCCGCCGCTATGCGCTGCAACACCTCGCCGCAGCCCGATTCTGCCTCGAGTGCTCGAACGACCGATTCTACCTGGCCGGCTACACGTCGCGTGCGCGCCAACAGCTTGGCTTTGTTTCGAATGGTGTGGCTCATGGGCTTCCTCTTAAAGGGTGCCCCGACTATACCCTACCGGGGTATGCTATTGGCCGGTGGGACCGAAGCGCTCCGTCTTGATGCGATCCGCGTCGTGGCCAGCGGCAATCAAGAGGTTTGCCGCCGTTTCGACGAACGGCGTCGGCCCGCACACGTAGCACGATGGCTTCTGCTCCGGCGGAATCGTGGTCTCCATGAGGATCTCGGCGTCGATGCGTCGCGGCGTGCGCGGCCAACCTTCGGGAATCATCCGCGTGTAGGCAAACGCAACCATGAGCCCGCTTCCATCTTGCGCGCGCATCTGCAGCTCATCGCTGTAGATGATCGATTGTGGTGAACGCACGGAGTAAAGCAGACGAAACGGCGCGCGGCTTCCTGCCTGCGCGCGGCTGCGAATCATCGCCATCAAGGGCACGACGCCCGAACCACCGGCGATCAGTTGTGTCGGCTCAATTTGTGCCGGACGCCACACGAACCATCCCCCAATCGGACCCCGTACCTCGAGCGGATCGCCGACGGTGACACCCTCAGCGAGATACGGCGAGACTTCACCGTCGTGAAGCTCTTCGACCGTAAGCTCGACGCGCGTGCCGTTTGCGGCGTTCGCTATCGAATACGATCGCGACGCGCTATAACCATCGGGCGCCGTGACGCGCACGTCGAGATGCTGCCCGGCATCGTGGCCTGGCCACTGCGGCACGTCGAGCACGAGCGTATATGCGCTGGCCGTTTCCTTTCGTCGTTCGAGTACGGTACCCGCGCGCCAGTCTAGTCCCCCCAGTATCGCTGCTCCCGCCAGGGATCGCCGTACATGTTATAGCCCAGCCGCTCCCAAAAGCCCGGCTCGTCTTTGGGCATGAGCGTGAGGCCGTTGACCCACTTTGCGCTCTTCCAAAAGTAGAGATGCGGCACGAGCAAACGCGCCGGGCCGCCGTGCTCGGGTTCGAGGTCTTTTCCACCGAATGTGTACGCGATCCACGCCTTCCCGTCACGCAAATCAGCGAGCGGAACATTCGTGCTGTACCCGCCGTAGGAATGTGCCATTGCATACATCGCGCTGGTCTGCACGCCGTCCAGAAGCGTGTCGATCGACACGCCTTCCCACGACGTATCAAATTTCGACCAACGTGTCACGCAATGAATGTCGGTCGTAATCTGCACGCGCGGAAGCGCGCGAAATTGCTGCCAATTCCACTTGCGGGTTTCGCCGCTCTCAGTCGTGAGCACGAACTCCCATGTATCGAGCGAAATTTTCGGCGTCGGGCCGGCCGAGAGCACCGGAAAGTCGTGCGTGACGTATTGCCCCGGCGGCAGCTTCGCGGTCTCGGCTTGGCGATGCCCCACGAAGCCCTTGGAGATGATTTTTTCGTCGGCCATGCAAACGTCTACGCATGCGGACATTGCTTCTCCTCGCGCCGCGTTCTGCGCGGCGATCGTGGCCGTTCCCGGGAGCGTGCTCGCAAAGATCGTGCCGACGGCTGGCCGGGGGCGGGTTCGACCCGCGCAAGCGCTCGTAGCCGACCTCACGCGAGCAGGGCAGTAACTTAGGGCGGAGAGCCCTGGTCTTGCCACTGCTTAAAGGTCGCGCACATCTGCGCTGACCACTTCTCGCCCGTACCCGGCGGCGGCATCGTCCCTTCGCTCACTACCGCGTAGATCGCGATGGCGTGTTTCTTAACGTCGTTATAGTCCGAAAGGTCCATACCCGCGGCTTTCATGTGGGCCACATCGGTGTCGGTAAACATCGGCCGAATGTCTTTAGCGAAACTCAACGAAGATTGATCGGGCATTGGAGGCACCTCCCAGATGACGTTTCGCGTTCTACGTTACGCCTTGCTATCATTTTTCTTAATGATCGCGGCTCTTTCGGTCGCCGGAGCGGACCCGGCAGCCCCGCAACTGCACGTCTATACCTGCCGCGTCATCTCCGGCACGCCGTGGGTTCCGCGTAAGGAAGAGGTCGCGGTTTCGGTGCGCTTCGTGAACGATTCGCCCGATACGCTTGCGTCGATCGTCTGGCGCGCCACCTACAACGGAGAACCGATCGACTTTACCGTCGACGGCGAATTCTCGCCGAACATCGTGATCGATAACAACGTGCCGGTGATTACCGGCTCGGCACACATCAATCCGCTCGCGACCGCCGTCAGTCTGCTCACGATTTTCAAACCGGATCCGGTGAAGTTCTCGATCCAACTTCCGATGTACGCCGGCACCGAGGACCCTGAGAATTGTACGATCGTGCGCGTCGTGCGCCAGGACGGCTCGCTGTGGGAGAATCCGAACGTTCCTCAGGGGCCGAGCACGTTTGCCACGCCGCCGCCGCTCACGTTGCCCGATGCGGTGCCGTCCCCCGCTCCATCGGGCGTGCCGATCGCAATGAATCCCTGCTCGTTCGATATCAATCGCAACATCGGTCTTGGCGTCAAGTACCGCAACGATGCGACCAAGACCGTCGATTCGATTGTCTTTCGTGCGACGTACGAACAGAGCGGCATCGATTTCACCGATACCGCGTCAGTCGAACCAGATTCCGTCGTGGCGCACTACATCAAAGAAGGCACGCCCCCCGAGTTGCAAGGACGTTTTCTCTACGACCACGATGATGCGCAACGCTGCTCCGTGGTACGCGTGCACTTTGCCGACGGATCTTCATGGATCAACCCTGACGTGCCGCAAACGCCGGGGCCGTTACCCACGCCGATTGCAAGCGAAATGCCATTCAACCCGCTTACGATGAGGTTTGCTGCGTTTCACGGGACGCCAACACCGCTACCTAGCTCTTCGGCTTCGAGCGCACCCGGAACGCCACGCTAATGCGTGGTCCGACCTCGGCATTCGTTTTTGGAATGCCGTGGTCATAGTGAAACTGCGTCTCGTATGACATAACGAGCAGGCTTCCGGATTCAAGGTCGAGGTCCAGTATGCGACGCGGTGTCGTCTTACTGCGGATCGTCATGCGGCGGGTTGCGCCAAGCGAGAGCAGCGCGATCGGTTGCCCCGCGACCAATTCCGGCAGACGATCGTTGTGCGGCGCAACGCTGTCTCGCCCATCGCGGTACAGGTTCATGCCGATGCTGTCGAAGTGCACGCCAACCGTCCGCTCGACGATTGGCAGCACGTCCGAAAGGGGCGCGGCAAGCTCGTCGTTGATGCGCGCCGACGCAACCAGGCGCGGTACGTCGACCTCGCGTTCGTACATCATACGCCGCTCGCTCCGCCACGGAATCGCGGCGAGCAGCGCATCAAAGACGCGCGTGGCTTCATCCGGTCCCAGCACATTGGGGTAGTAGGCGATCGCACCCGTGGCGTCGTCCAGGATGATGCGCGAATCCGTCTCGAAGAACCCCAGCTGCTGGGACATACACGTCAAAACACGGAAGCGACGCCGACCGATGCAAGGAGCGCAAAACGTAGCGTCAAAGGCCGCTTCTATGCGTAGCTTCCCTCGCCGCGCGCTCGTCTTTACGATCGCATTGGCTCTCTTTGCCGCGACGCCACAGCCGCAGCCCGCGCGTTATATCATCGATGACCGTGTGTTGATTCACACGCGCGACGGCGCGACGATCTCGGCGATCGTCGTGCGGCCCGCGACCACGCACGCGAAGCTTTCGACCGCATTTACCTTCACGATCTATGCCGACGAGAAGACCGATCTGCAGCAGATGAAGTACGCCGCCGATCGCGGCTACGCCGGTGTGTGGGCCTATACGCGCGGCAAGATGTACAGCCCGCAAACGATCGTGCCGTATGAGTATGACGGACGCGACGCCGATAGCGTCATCAGCTGGATCGCGCACCAACCGTGGAGCGACGGGCAAGTCGGGATGTACGGCGGCAGCTACAACGGCTTCACGACCTGGGCCGCGGCGAAATACGCGAACCCGGCACTCAAGACGATCGTGCCGTACGTTGCCAACAATCCCGGCAACGGCTTGCCGATGCAGAACAACATCTTTCTGCTCGTCAACTATCCATGGGTCTACTACGTCACGAACAACAAGTTCTTAGACGACGCGGCGTACACTGATCCACGGTTCAATGCCCTCGGCATTCGCTGGTTCAAGACCGGGCGCGCCTATCGCGACGTGCCGGACGTCGCCGGAACACCGAACCCGTGGTTCGAGAAGTGGATCGCGCATCCAAGTTATTATGCGTACTGGCAGACAATGCTGCCGTATCAGACTGATTTCGCCCGCATCGCGATCCCCGTGCTGGTGGTCGACGGTTACTACGACGATGGGCAAATCTCGGAGCTCGCGCTCTTCAACGATCTCAATCGCTACAATCCGAGCGCGAAGAGCTATCTCGTCATCGGCCCGTGGGACCATCTCGGCACACAGCATCGCGTCAAAGACGCGATCTTACGGGGCTATCATATCGATCCGGTTGCACAGGTCGACACGCCGAAACTCACGTTTGACTGGTTCGACTACGTGATGCGCGGGAAGTCCAAGCCCGCGCTCGTAAAAGACCGCATCAATTACGAAGTGATGGGCGCCAACGTCTGGAAGCACGCA
>JBAUEZ010000140.1:0-9478 GCA_049678885.1 Candidatus Aquilonibacter sp.
CCGTCGATCGCCGCCATGGGCACGCGCGAGCGACTCTATTTGACGAACACGCGCGCAAGCAAGCGCTTCTATCTGCTCTCGACACGCAAGGCCCCAGTCGCATCGGCATTTCGTGAGCGCGTAGACCTGACGAATCGAATGGATTGGCACAATGCCTACTCCTATCCCAACCCGATCGTCGGCGCGAAGCCCGATCTCACGAGCGGCTTCGCCTTCGTCACGCAGCCTCTCGATACAACGGTTGACGTCAGCGGATTCGACGGCGAGATTCATGCAATCATCAACAAGCGCGATATGGACATCGGCCTCGTACTCTACGAGATGCGTCCGGATGGGAAGCTCATGGAGCTTTCCTACTATCTCGGACGGGCGAGTTATGCGCGCGATATGAGCGTACGCACGCTCTTAACGCCTGGAAAAGCGTCGGTGATTCGGTTCGATCGCTCGTTTCTCTTCAGCCGGCGGGTCGCCAAGGGTAGCCGGCTGCTGCTGGCGGTGGACGTTAATGTGAATCCCTTTGCCCAGGTAAACTACGGCACCGGAAAAGACGTTAGCATCGAAGACGTGCACGACGCCGGATCGCCCCTTGATATTCAGTGGCTGACCAGTAGCTACATCGGCATCAGGACGCAAGCAGTACTTTAACGTCGTGGCGCAGGATCGGGCGTACGCGTTGCAATACGTGCGCGCGCTCGGTGCTGGGCTCACCCGCATCCTCGCGGAAACTGATCGTGAGAATTGCAACGTCATCGGGCGGCGCTTCGCCGTCGAATATCCGTTGTAGCAATGCGGCTGCCGGATCGGCCGACCGGTCGTGGATCGAGCGCAACACCTGGAGGACGCGACGCTCACCCTCTTCCCAATCGCGATTGTATTCAATGAGGCCATCGGTGTAGAGGGTCAAGAGCGAACCCGGCGTCGCGAGAAGCGACGTCACCGTGTAGCTGGCCTGGTCGATTGCGCCGAGCGGCGGCCCCGTTGCGCCGATCTTCTCCACCCGCTCGCCGTCGAAGAGCATCATCGCGGGAGGATGCCCCGCATTTGCCATACGTATCACGCCTTGCGCAAGATCGATCATGCCGCAAATTGCAGTCACCATCGTCACGTCTTGCATCAACAAAATTTCGTTTGTCCGCGCAAGCACGTTGGCGGGATCGCTCTCGTCCATGCCGACCGACAGAATCGCCTGACGTACGCGACTCATGACAACGGCAGCATCGATGCCATGTCCGGCAACGTCGCCGATCGAAAAAAGAATGCGACCGTCGGCGAGTTCGAACGCATCGTACCAATCGCCGCCGACACGCGCCTCGCGCCCAGCTGGAACATAGACCGCGTGCAGATCCGCATCGGTAACGTGAGGCAAGCCCTTCTGCAAGAACGCTTCCTGCAGCGCATCGGCTATGCGCTTCTCTTCCAGGTACGCCTGTCGCTGGAGGTCCAGATCGGTCGCAAGTCGCCGCTGCACTGCAGAGAGCCAGGCCAGCAAAAACGCTAGCGCCGCGCCAACAAGGATAGCGATAGCGAGCGTCTCGTTGATGCCTCGCGCCGTGGCTACCTCGGACCGGTCGGCCGCAGCATCGAGTTCCGCCATCAGCGCCGCGTCGATTTGTCGAAAGCGATCGACCAGCTGCTTCCCGAGCAACTGAATTGCAACGCCGTTGTTTCGCGTTGGATCCGTAATCAGCGGCACGGCAACGCTACGCTGCCATCGCTTATTCAAGTCGATCTCTTGTTGCACAGGCGACGGATCCACCGAGAGCTCGCGCAGGCGTCGCGAAAGCGAAGCCGCTACCGCCGGAAACGCACGCACGGCGGACCTGTACGGCTGTAGAAAGACTTGCACCCGCGTCGCAGTGTAGCCGCGCACGCCCGTCTCCTCGTCAAGCTGCAGTCGAAGCAAACGGGAACGGTCCAGGTGTGCGAGCCGCAGGTCGCGCTGAAACGCCGAATTGCGATCGACCGCCGTACGAACGGCGAGCGCGGCAACAACGAAGGCGACAAACACGGCAGCTGCCGACAAGAACCCGAACACCGAGCTCAGCCGGCTGGCTCTCGTCACAGCAAAGCCTTGGCCTCGTCTAGCGTGGCCGCTAAGAGCAGCACGTTTTGCAAACCAGCGATTTCGAACAGCCGCCGAATCCGTGGGTTCACGACGACGCTCATCGCGGCTTTCCCGGCATTCCGGCGGGTGCGCTGCAAGAGCAGAATCTCGGCGAGGGCGCTCGAGTCCATGTAGGAGACCTCAGCGAGATCCACGACTGCGGCCCCAGCATCGGCAAGGGCGGCAAGCCTCGCACGAAAATCCTTACGGGCCGTGAAATCGATCTCGCCCGCGAAGGAGGCGACGCCAACCTGCTGATCGTTCACGCGCTGGTTCCTTTTAGCGCGGGTCTGTGCCGCTCCTACGCACGAAGGTGCCGTTATGAGCGAGGATCAAGTAGTCAGGCTTGCTCAGCGCACATAGGGAAAATCTACGATGTCAAGACTACGATACGGCGATCACGTGAAGATCGAGCAACTCGGAATCACCGGCCAGGTCATCGAGGCCGATACGCGCACGGTCGTTGTGCGTTTTAAAGAAAAAGACGGCGAGCTTATCGAGCGCCGTTTCCAGCCCGATGAGCTCACCTACATCCCGAAGCCACAGTTGGAGTAACCTGAGCATGCACAATTTGCTCTTGGCGCTGCTCCTCGCAGTCACGTGGAGCGCCGACCCTGTTCATTCATCGGCCAACTTTACGGTCGTCCACCTTGGCATCTCGCACGTAAACGGCATCATCCCGATCAAGAGTTCAAATATCGACGTGCCCGAGGGCAGCAACATCCCCGCCAGCGCTACGGCAGAGTTCGATCCGAGCGGCCTCGACACGCGCAACAACGACCGTGACGCCGACCTGCGATCGCCGCACTTTTTCGAGGTTGCGACCTATCCGGTGATGAGCTTCAAGAGCACGAAGATCACCGCAACCGATGCCACGCATTTTACGATGACCGGAGATCTTACGCTCCACGGTCAGACGCACCCGGTGACGCTCGACGCGCAGTATCTCGGCCGCGCGACCACACCGAACGGGCAGCAGCGTATCGCCTTCGAGGCCAAGACCACAATCGATCGCACGCAATGGGGCATGACCTACGGCAACCCCTTCGCTGGAAACTCCGTCGACATCGAGCTCGACATCGAGGCGGTAAAAAGATGACGCGACACACTCGTAGTCTAGCAATCTTCTTACTACTGCTCTGGCCAGCCGCGGTGATCGCGAAAGCTCTGCCGATGATGGACGCGATGTCGGTCATGGATGCAGTGCACGCAAAAGTTGGTCACAACAACGATCTCGACGCAATGCTGGTCGGCGAGGGCGTCTACGCCGTCGCCTTCTGGAGAACGACGAGCACGCACAGCTCCGGCGCTGCACTCGTCAAGAAGACGGGCGATGCGTGGAGCGTCGTGAAAGTGCTCGCGGCCGTTCCCAAGGATCCAACGGTGCTGGAAACCTTGGGGGTACCCGCAGCGCAGGCCAAAGCGCTTATCTCCGACATCAAGAAAAACTACGAGTAAGACGCTCGTCTCTGACTAGAATCGTGCGGTAGCGTTCGCCTCGAATTTGTATTTCCAGAGGGCGTTGTTGCCGATGCCCCACGAATCGGTGATGGACAGTGCGACATCGTTCATGCTTCCGAAGATCGTCCCACCGATCGCATCTTTGAAGAGTCCGCCCGTATCGAAGAGCACGCGGTAGTTGTAAAAGACGGAGGTCTTAAAGCCTTTGAGAACACGTATGAACGCGTACTCCGGAAGTGAAAGCTTGCCTTCGTAGTAGCTCGTCCAGGTTCCCGACGGCGGCTTTATGATGCTCTGATCGTATTCGTTATTGTAGCTAATCGCGACGCCGGGCCACTTCCAAGTGACGTTGTAGAAGCCTTTGAGTTCGGTATCGGTGTTGTCGACGCCGTTCGCGTTCGTCGGAGTTGCGACGCGAAATTCGATCGAGTGATTGAACGTCTTGCTCGAAACGTAGTAGCCGTAACCCAGCTCGATGTTCCCGAGGCCGGCATACGGATTTCCCATAAGCGGATACTTGGTGATGAAGGGAATGCGGATGCGCAGTTGCGCGCAATCGTTCCAAAGGTTTCTGCCGTAGCGAAGCTCTTGTTTGACCTTGGCCGTTCCATCGCGGTTGCCTTGGAAATAGTAGTAGAGCGTCCCGTCACGGTTGACCGTGTAAATGTCGTCGGCTTGTTGATACAGCGGTGTCTGCACGTAGACTTGCGGAGGCGGCGAGGGTGAAGGTTCCGCCGTCGAGCCCGGCATCGCCGTCGTAAACGCCGTGGGGCCGGGTGTGCCCGAAGGGGCGGGCGAGGGCGGCGACGCGGGGGCGCTGGAGTTCGGGCAACCGGCGTTGCAGACTGCTACGGCGGCAGCGAAGAGTGCCGCCGAAAGGACGAATGAACGTGTAACGCGCCTGGGACCGTACAAGTCGGGCCTCCGGCGGGACCCCCGCTTCCGTCATCCTATCCATTGCGCCCGACTGCGAGTATCCGGATACTGCAACCGTTTTACAACCCGATTTGGGTGAGGTCCAACACGATCCGTTGTGTGGTCGGGCTGTCCCACCAATTTGCGATAACCGCCTCTAGCTCGGGCAACGAACGCAACGCGCGCACATGCTGTTCGAGGTTTGCGGGACCCGGGGCCGTTTTGCCGAGCTCGCCCTGCAGTTTATCGATCGTCGCGTGCGCGCTGTGCGACGGCGGGAGCGCCTCGTGCAGCGTTTCGGCGGGAAACGAGGCGAGCAACTGTTGGTTTGCGACCATCCCGGTCGCATCGGCAGCTTCGACCTCCTCGCGGAGATCATTGTTCTTGTCCATCCGGGTGCGCTACCAACTCTGCGGGCCGGTTCCTGCGCCGGCAGTCATCCAAGCTTGGTACGTCGGGCGTTCTACTAGCATGCAGCTCGCAGCCTCAACGACGCATTCGCCGCAACGACGTCTCGATCTCACGCTTCTGTTCGTCATCGTCACCCTGGTTTTCGTAGGCATTTCGGTAGCGCAATTCTCACGAGGCTGGAGCGACGCACAACGTGGCCTCCTCATGTACGAACAAACGTGCCCGCTTAACGGCGGAGGCGATCCAGAGCCAGGCGCCCGCTAATTAAGAGAC
The DNA here is from genome assembly GCA_049678885.1 of Candidatus Aquilonibacter sp. Taxonomy (GTDB): domain Bacteria; phylum Vulcanimicrobiota; class Vulcanimicrobiia; order Vulcanimicrobiales; family Vulcanimicrobiaceae; genus Aquilonibacter. The sequence goes on from JBAUEZ010000140.1 coordinate 5,165, forward strand.
GACGTCGCGTCGTTCTGTCATTCTAAGGGTGAAGGACGCTACTGTGGAAACTGTACACACTTAGTGTAGGTGTTCTGCGGGCGGAGGTGGCCGGATGGTTTCACTTACTATCACGGGGCAGCTCATGGCGACAGCGGCGTGACGACGCTCAATCGCGCGGACCGCCTCGGCTCGGTCTTCGCCGGCAGTCTCGTTCTCGGGATCGGAGCTGCCGGTTGCGCGAACCAGAGCAGCGGCGCCCCGCAAAGTGGAGGATTCCGTTCGAAAGCGTGGTCGTCGAATTCCCACCGGCTGCCGCCGCGTATGCCGACCCCGTCTTCCACGCACAGATCACCGGCGGTAGCACGAGCACCACGTCGTCGTGGATGTTGCTGCGAACCGCGGGCGCAAGCGCGCGCGCGATGCTGGTCGCGGCCGCCGCGAAACAGTGGGGAGTCGACGCCTCGACGCTTACCACCAAAGCCGGTAGTGTAGTCGACCAGAAGAACGACCGCACCGCAACCTACGGCAGCCTCGTCGGCGCAGCGGCATCGATTCCCGTGCCGGAAAAGCCAGTGCTCAAGACGCGCGATCAGTTCACGCTGATCGGCAAAGTCAATCACCGTGTCGATACGCCGCTCAAAGTGAACGGCACCGCAAAGTACGGCATCGACGTGCGCGTGCCTGGGATGAAATTCGCCTCCATACTCTACCCGCCGGTCTTCGGTGCGAAAGTCAAATCGTTCGACGCCTCCAAAGCGAAGCAGGTCAAAGGCGTGATCGACGTCGTGCAAGTCCCTAGCGGCGTGGCCGTCGTTGCCGACAATTCTTGGGCAGCGTTTCAAGGCAAGGCAGCGCTAACGGTAGAGTACGACAACGGCGCCCTCGCAAACGCCAGCTCCGAAAGCCTCAAAGCTCGTTATCTCGAGCTCGCTCAAAGTGGTAGAGGCGCGCTTACCGGGGTTGAGCGCGGCTCGAAGGACGTCGAAGGCAAGCGACTCGAGGCGACCTACGACGGTCCGGTAGTCGCGCACGCAACTATGGAACCGCAGAACGCGACTGCTTCAGTGACGAGCGACGGCGTCGAGATCTGGGCTCCAACGCAATCGCAGACCCCCGCTCAGCTCTCCGCCGCGAAGGTCGCCGGAGTCTCGGTCGACAAGGTGAAGGTCAACACGACGTACCTGGGCTGCGGCTTCGGGCGGCGCAATTACGTAGATTCCGTCGACGACGCGGTCGCAGTGAGCAAAGCGATCGGAGCACCGGTGCAAGTCATTTGGACGCGCGAAGACGACATTCAGCATGACTGGTACAAACCGATGACCGCAAACGCAATCAGCGGCGTCCTCGACGAGGACGGCAATCTGGCCGCGATGCGGCACACGGTCGTCATGGACTCGATCTTGGTGCCCTTTGGCCTGAAGTTGCTGCCCAGCGGTGTCGATCCGGTCTCGATGGATTCGGTGATCAATACGCAATACGAGATCCCGAACTTTCACGCGTATTACATCAATCCAAAGAGCGGTATCCCCACCGGCTTCCTACGCGCGCCCGGTGCGAACTGGAATGGCTTCGTCATGGAGACGTTCATCGATGAACTCGCTCACGCGGCGGGTAAGGATCCGCTCGCGTTTCGCCTCGCGCTCTTGAAAACGAACGCTCGCGCGACGGCCGTACTCGAAACCGTCGCAAAGAATGCCTCGTGGGGATCGCCGGAGCCCGGCACCAAACAGGGCCTAGCTTTCGGCGCTTGGGGCGGTGCGCCCGTCGCAACGATCGCTGAGGTCTCGATGAACGGCAAGACGCCGCGCGTGCACCGCGCGTTCGTCGTCACCGACGTCGGCATCATCGTCAATCCCGCGATCGTGCGTCAACAGCTCGAAGGCGCTACGAACTTTGGGCTCTCGATGGCATTGGCTAGCAAGATCACCATCAAGGACGGCGCCGTGCAACAGCACAACTTCTACGACTTCACCGTGCTGCATATGGATCAGGCGCCCGAAATCCATGTCGACTTTATCGATAGCGGCGCTGCGCCAAGCGGGGTCGGCGAGATCGCGACCGTTACCATTGGCCCCGCCGTCGCGAACGCCGTTTTCGAACTCACTGGAAAGCGCGCTCGAACGCTTCCCTTCAGCGACGCCTACGCGTAGTGTTGAAGTAAAGGCTCCGGATGCTGGAATGGACCTAAGGGCCGCCTGCTAGATATTCGTGACGTCGCGCAGAGAGTCTGTCTCGCATGCCGTTCGCATGTCGAACGACCAAGTGAGCGGGCACCCGAATTAACCGGTGAACTAGCGGAAAGACGGCCAAAAAAAGCCAGAAAATGCGTTAGCAGTATCTTGACAGGAGTGCTGACGCAAATATAATCGCTCTTGGAAAACCTGATCGGTTGAGAAAAGTAAGGAGGTTAAGCGTGATCAGCCGAGTCCCACGAAATCATCGCGTTATCCGGCAAACCAGCGTTTGTTACGCGATTGGTGACCTTGCCCGAAGCTCAGCCGATGCACTTCAAGTACGGCGGTCTGTTTAAAGTCCGCTAAATACAGCTATTGGGAGGACGTCATTCAATGACATCGGTGACAAAGATATTTGCCACTATCATTGCGATTGTCTCCATCGCTTGCGGGAGCGTCGCAATGGCTGCAAACGTTCCGTCATTTGCGCATCCAGATAGCGAGCAAATCATTCGGGGCCGTATCCAGTCGATAGACGGTGCGTATCGTATCAGCGTTCTCGATGACAACACTCACCTCGTCGACAGCGTTGAGCTGCATCAGGGAACGATCATTAACCCAACCGGACTAAAACTCGAACCCGGCATGCACGTGACGGTCTTGGGGTATAATGCCGGTTCGGTCTTCGAGGCGAATGAGATCGACACGCCTTATCATTACGCTGCAGTTCCGGTCCCAGTGTACTGCGGGCCCGGCTGGTGGTATCCCGATTATCCCTACGGATATTGTCCGTCTTTCGGCATCGGCGTTGTGGGCGGCGTAGTAGTGCAGCGGCCATTTATACGGCAACCCTGGGCGCCGCGCCCAGTGCCGCCTTATATCGGTCATGCCTACGTCGGTCATCGGCACTAAAAAGGAAAGGTAGTCAGGTGCCATGAGGAACGAAGGGATCGAAGTACGATCGCCTTTGGTGCGCCGCGTGCTGAAGATACGGCGCGCGGCATTCGCGACACCGGCACTGATGAATCTGCGCCGCTTTGAAGCCTTTAGCGACGCGGTCTTCGCAATCGCGGTCACGCTCCTCGTGTTGAACTTCCGAATCCCGGATCTGCCGCGGACAGCGGGCGACGGTGAGATTATTCGTCGCCTGCTGTCCCTCTGGCCAGATTTTCTTGGTTATGTTACCAGCTTCATCGTGATCGGCGTCCTATGGGTCAACCACCATGCGCTGTTCCTCTTTCTGCGGCGCGTAGATCGCTATTCGCTCGTCATCAATTTGATGCTGCTCATGTGCGTCGCATTCATTCCTTTTCCAACAGCCCTCATTGCGCGCTACGGCGGCATCGTTCCAGTTGTAATCCTATTCGGCTTGACGATGACTCTGACGGGAATCCTGTTTAGTGCCCTCTGGTTCTATGCAGTCCGTAGGTATCTGAAAGCGGACGCGCAGATTGATACGCGCTTCGTTCGGGATGCCAGCATTTGGACCGTCGGATATCCAGTCGCATACCTCGCCGCCACCGCCATTGCGTCTGTTAGCACAAAGCTAAGTCTTGCGCTCTACATCGCCATTCCAATCCTCTACCTCTTCCCCGGCGTCATCGATCGCCAGCTTCACGGCAACATGTACAAACGGAGCTACGGAAGATCGCGGCAGGCTCGCCGAGGACAAAGGAGAGCTACGGTTTAGGCCATAGCCACAAATGTTTAGAGTCGAGGTAGCAATGAAGACAGTTCACTTCATCTTGTGTCTTGCCATCGCTGCGTCTCTCACGACATCGACGCTAGCGGGAACAGTACCGTCCACCGATGGCACGACTTCGTTGGTGGCAATAGGTGAAGCGCCCTTGACGTCGCCATTAAAAGATGATACCAATCATGTGGCTCTCGCGCAGCGCTTCATCACCGACCTCATTCATGGGACCGTTGATTCGTCGGTCTTAGGCAGCGACTTCGCGCGTCGCTTCACGTCACGCGAAGCGCAAGAGGAATCACAGCGACTTCAGGGTTTCGGCGTTCTCATGTGGACGGGGTATGAATACTCCACGCCAGAAGGCCGGCTTACGTCGTACTACTACAACGTCGCCTTCGAACGTGGACAGCTCCAACTCAAGTTGCAGATTGATGCCACCGGCAAGATCGTGGGCTTCACGCTCAC
>JBAUEZ010000141.1:0-7789 GCA_049678885.1 Candidatus Aquilonibacter sp.
ACCGCGGCCACGGCCACCGCGTCCGCCGCGCTCGCGGCGATCCCGGAACCCGCCTTGGCGGTCGGCGCGATCGACGGTATTCGTTTGGCGCGGTTGATCCGTAAGAACCTCACCGCGATAGATCCACACCTTCACGCCGATGCGGCCGAAGGTGGTGAATGCTTCAACGTTCGCATAGTCGATGTCGGCACGCAGCGTATGCAGCGGAACCTTTCCATCATGGTTGCGCTCGGTGCGCGCGATTTCCGCGCCGCCGAGACGGCCCGAAACCTGCACCTTGACGCCGCGCGCGCCGGCCTTGATCGTGCGCATGATAGCTTGCTTCATGGCGCGACGGAATGCAATGCGCTTTTCGAGCTGATCGACGATGTTCTGGGCGACCAGACGCGCGTCGAGCTCGGGATGCTTGATCTCCATCACGTTGACCTGAACGTTTTTGCCCGTCAGCTTTTCGAGGTTCTTGCGAATCTCTTCGATGCCGACGCCGCGCTTGCCGATGATGATACCCGGCTTGGCGGTGTTGACGATCACGCGCGCTTGATTGGCGCGACGCTCGATCTCGATCTTGCTGATCGCGGCCGAACGCATCCACTTGTTGAAGAATGCACGAATCTTGACGTCTTCGTGGAGCCAGTCGATGTAATGCTTTTTCTCGAACCAGCGGCTGTCCCACGTACGCGTGATACCCAGACGAAGGCCGACCGGATGAATTTTCTGACCCATAAGTTACGCGGTTGCCTCCGCAGCTTTTGCTGTACGTTTGGTCTTGCTCTTGCTCGTGCGCTTCGCGGTGCTCGCCGTCGCACGGCGAGTCGCGGCGCGCTTCGTCGAGACCGCCGCACCGCTACGCGCCTTGCGCTTCTTCACCGGCGGCTGCTCGCTGACGACGACCGTCACGTGCGAGAGACGCTTGCGTTTGAAGTACGCGCGCCCTTGAGCACGCGGGTCCAGGCGTTTGGTAAAGCGACCGCCGGGACCGCCATCCACGGTAATCCGCGTGATGAAGAGCTCGTCGGTATTCATGTCGTGATTGTTGCCGGCGTTAGCAACAGCGCTGCGCACGAGCTTCTCGATCGGCTCGGCCGCGTAGACGCCTGCGAACTGCAGCATCGCGAGTGCTTCGCGCACGCTCTTGCCACGAATGGCGTCGGCAACACGGCGCAGCTTACGCGGCGCCATGCGCACGAACTTCAAGTGCGCAACTGCTTGCTGTTGTCCCGAGCTTGTTGAAGGATGCTCGCTCATGCCTTCACCGCCGCTTTGTCACCGCCATGGCCGCGGAATAGCCGGGTGGGCGCGAACTCACCGAGCTTGTGACCGACCATGTTTTCTGTGATATAGACCGGAACGTGCGCTTTGCCGTTGTGCACGCCGATGGTATGACCGACCATCGAAGGCACGATCGTCGACGCGCGGCTCCACGTTTTGACCACGCGCTTCTCGCGCGTCTCGTTGAGCTTCTCGACCTTCTTCAAAAGGTGATCCGCGACGAACGGCCCTTTCTTGAGACTACGACCCATTATTTGGAACCCCGCTTACGAACGATCATCTTCGCAGTGCGCTTGTTGCGCCGTGTTTTCTTGCCCATCGTCATCACACCCCAAGGCGTGGTCGGCGGACGTCCCGACGTGGAACGCGCTTCACCACCGCCGTGCGGGTGATCGACCGGGTTCATTGCGATGCCACGAACCGCCGGACGCTTGCCGAGATGGCGCGAACGGCCGGCCTTACCAATCACTTGGTTCTCGTGCTCGACGTTGCCGAGCTGACCGATTGTGGCACGGCACTCGATGTGAATCTTGCGCACTTCGCCCGAGGGCATGCGCACCTGCGAGTACTCGTCTTCCTTGGCCATGAGTTGCGCCGCAACGCCGGCCGAACGCACGAGCTTCGCCCCCTGTCCCGCACGCAGCTCGATGTTGTGAATGACGGTACCAACCGGAATGTTCTTGATCGGAAGGCAGTTGCCGGGCTTGATGTCCGCGGCCGGACCCGACTCCACGACGTCGCCGACCTTCAGACCGAGCGGCGCGAGGATGTAACGCTTCTCACCATCTTTGTAGTGCAACAAGGCAATGCGCGAGCTGCGGTTCGGATCGTACTCGACCGTCGCGACCTTGGCCGGAATGCCGTCCTTGGAACGCTTGAAGTCGATGATGCGATACTGCTTGCGCGTGCCGCCGCCCTTATGGCGAACGGTAATGTGCCCATTGTTATTGCGGCCCGAATGTTTCTTGCGAACTTCGACGAGCGACTTTTCTGGGTCCACTTTGGAGAGATCCGAAAAATCCATCGTCGTCACGAAGCGACGGCCGGGGCTGGTTGGACGATATTTTTTTACTGGCATCTTATTGCTCGAAATAGTTGACGCCGCCCAGTTCGATTTTCTGGCCGGGCTTCAAAGTGACGATCGCCTTCTTGAAGTCGCTCTGCTTACCGGTAGTCCGGTTGCCGCGACGCGCGAAGTTGCGCATCTTGCCGCGCACGTTGACCGTATTGACGCTCATCACATTCACGCTGAAGAGCTGCTCGATCGCGTGACGGATCTGCGTCTTGGTCGCGTGCGGATTCACGACGAAGGTGTACTGGGTACCGAGCGCATTAGCCATCGATTTTTCGGTAATGCGCGGCGAGAGAATCACATCGCGTGCGTCCATTACTTGGTTCCCTCCAGCGTATTGAATGCCGCGGTAGTGAAGATGATCCGTTCGAAGCGCAACACGTCTTTGACGTCGAGCGCGCCGGTATCGGTTACCGAGACTTGCCGCAGATTGCGGGCAACGCGCGCGAGCGCGTCGGCTCCCTGCTCGTCCTTGCCGGTGACGACGAGTGTCGTCGGGCCGGACTTGGCAGCTTTGGCGCTGCCGAAGAGCAGTTTCGCAAAGTCCGCGGTCTTGGTCAACGCAAAGCCGGCCAAGTCGAGCACGGTCACCGCATCGTTCTTGAAACGATCGCTGAGCGCTGCCACGAACGCGAGCTTGCGTTCCTTCTTATTGAGGTCCGAGACGTAGCTGCGCGGCTGCGGTCCGAAGACGACGCCGCCGTGGCGCCACTGGGGTGAGCGAATCGAACCTTGGCGCGCGCGCCCGGTTCCCTTCTGCTTCCACGGTTTACGTCCACCACCGGCGACTTCGTCGCGCTTCTTGGTTGACGCGGTACCCGCACGCGGGCTCGCCTGTTCGCGATAGACGGCACGAAAAATCGTGTGCGCCTTTTCGCTGTAATCTTTGGTGAAGGCCTCGGGCGTCTGTACGTCGCGCACGACCTTGCCGTTTGCATCGATAACGTTCGGCATCGGTTACGCCCCCGCTTTCTGCTTCACGCTTGCGCGAAGCACGACGAGCGCGTTCTTGGGACCCGGAACGGGACCGCGCACGAGCAAGAGATTGCGCTCGGCATCGGCACGAATCACTTCGAGATTCTGCATCGTCGTGCGATCGACGCCGTACTGACCCGGACGACGCGCGCCTTTGGGCACGCGACCGGCATTGGTGTCACCGTTCGATGCGGGTTGACGATGGATCATCGAGCCGTGGCTCGCGCCGCCGCCCGAAAAGTTATGACGCTTGATGCCGCCCGAAAAGCCGTGGCCTTTCGAGATGCCGATCACGTCAACGCGATCGCCCGGTTCGAAGCCGGCGACGGTGACGGTTTGTCCGACTTCGACGCCGTCGATGCCGGTACGAAATTCGCGCACGAAGCGCGTGGGCTCAACGCCCTGCTTTTTGAAATGTCCAGCAAGGGCACGGGTAACGCGGGACTTTTTGATCGCGCCGAAGCCGAGCGCAACGGCATCGTAGCCATGCGACTCTTTCGTGCGACGTTCCACGACCGTGCAGGGACCGGCTTCGATCACCGTGACCGGCACATACTGCCCGTCGTCGGTGAACACGCTCGTCATCCCAACCTTGCGGCCAAGGATGTTTTTCACTTGTATCCTCGTCCTTTACTGTCAGCCTGAGCTTGTCGAAAGCACAGCACACGGGTCCTGGCGTACTGCTCGTTCTCTTTCCGGCACGCGCGAAGAGAGCGCGGACCGGCTGGACCACAACCTCGGTACTGTACCAAGTGGCGCGCGCAGCGTCAAGGCCTTTAAGCAGCCGAGCGGCGAATATGGACAGGCCATGCGGGTATTGGCGTTAGCCCTGCTCGCTCTTCTCGTTGCCGGGTGCGCCCGGCCCGAGCACACACGGGAGCGGGACCACCTCACGATCGTCCAGACTCAGGATTTTCAGAGTCTTGATCCTATCTTTGTGTCCGGCGTCGGTGGCCAGGAGCTGGCCGCGCTGATGTACTCCTATTTAGTGAAGTTTGACGACCGTGGGGAGCTGGTCCCCGACGCCGCGGTCGCGGTACCGACGCGCGTCAACGGCGGCATCAGCCCCGACGGCAAAACGATTACCTATCATCTGCGGCCCGGCTTGCGTTTCTCGGACGGGAGCGCGCTGACGTCGTTCGACGCAGCCGAAACCATCGGACACGTCTCTTTTCCGGGATCCGACGCCCCCTCGCGCGTCGCGTTCGACGACATTGCCGCGATTTCGACCCCCGACGAGCTGACGGTCAAAGTCTACCTGCGCCTGCCCTACGCGCCGATCGTGCTGTACCTGTGCGGACCCGGCAACGCCGTTCCGATTTTCTCTGCGGCGCAGCTCCGAGGCCACGCACACTTGCGCGGCACGCGCATGGATACCGATCCGCTCGGCAGCGGCCCGTACAAGCTGGAACGCTGGGTGCGCGGCGAACGGCTCGAACTGCGCGCAAACCCGCGCTACTTCGGCGGCAAACCGAAGATCGATCGCATCACGATTCTCCCCGTGCCGTCGTCAACGACCGCATACGCAATGCTGCAAGCTGGCGAGGTCGACGCATATGTCAACGCCGACGACTCGCAATACGCACAGCTTGCCGCGCTACACGGCGAGCGTACCGAGTCGGTGCCGATCGACGGTACGGGTGCGATTATCTTCAACACCACGCATGACGGTCTGCGCGACGTGCGCGTGCGCCGCGCGTTTTCGCAAGCACTCGACATGAAGGCGATCGTCGAAAAGACGCTGCTTGGCGCCGGCCGCGCGCGTAATCCCGGCCGTGGGCTCTTCGAGTGGGCGTACGATCCGGTTGCCTATGCGATGCCGCCGCACGATGTCGCGGCCGCAGCGGCACTTTTCGATCAAGCCGGTTGGCACATGGGCTCCGACGGTCTGCGACACAAGGGGGACGCAACGTTATCCCTCGACATCATCGTGCGCGCAGATAAACCGAGCGCACTCCAGATGGCGACGTTGATGCAAGCGCAAGAGCGCCCGCTCGGCGTACGCCTCTCGATTCGCCGCTTTCCGGTCAACGCGCTCGTCGCTCCTAACGGGCCACTCTACGGCGGACACTACGATGTCGCGCTCTTCCCGTTCATTGCCGGCTTCGATCCCGACGTGCGCGACCAGTTCGCGTGCCGGCGGCTACCGCCGCACGGTTTCAATAAGGCGCGGTATTGTAACCCACCGCTCGATCGTCTGATGAATCAAGTCGTGCGACCCTACAGCCGTGCCGAGCGCATCCCGTACTACCGCGAAGTGCAGCGTATCTTGGCACGCGATTTGCCAATCGATCTGATGTTCCAAGCCGTCTCGATTAACACGTTCCCCGGCGATTTGCATAAGGAGCACAGCGCGGTCAGCACGCCCTTCTGGAACGTCGCCGACTGGAGCTACTAGACGCAACCGCGGGCTACGCGTTCCAGTTACTGGCCACATGGCTACGAAAATTTCGGCCGCTGCGTCGGGACAATTCACGATCGGCGGCGACATAACGGTCAACCGTCTGGGCTTCGGTGCAATGCGCATCACCGGCAAGGGCATCTGGGGCGATCCGCAAGATCCCGCCGGCGCGCGCGCCACGCTGAAACGGTTGCCCGAAGTGGGTGTGAACTTCATCGACACCGCGAACTCTTACGGACCCGAGGTCAGCGAAAACCTCATCGCCGAGGTGCTGCGTCCGTACAAAGGCATCATCGTCGCGACAAAAGGTGGCTTCACGCGGCAAGGCCCCAACCAATGGTATCCGTGCGGCAATCCCGGCTATCTCGAAGAGTGCGTGCAGATGAGTCTGCGCCGGCTCGGCGTTGAACGCATCGATCTGTGGCAATTGCATCGGATCGATCCGGCAACGGCGCGCGAGACACAATTCGAGACCATCGCCGAGATGCGCAAAGCGGGATATATCCGCCACGTCGGCCTTTCCGAAGTTAGCGTCGACGACATCAAAGAGGCGCAGCAATACTTTCCGGTCGTCACCGTGCAGAACGAGTATAACCTCGTCGATCGCAAGAGCGAGGCGGTGCTCGACTATTGCGAGCAGCACAACATCGGATTCATCCCGTGGTTCCCGCTCGCTGCGGGCGATCTCGCAAAGCCCGGGTCGGTGCTCGACGCAATTGCGAACAAGCTCGGCGCAACGCCGTCGCAGGTTGCGCTTGCGTGGACGCTCAAGCGCTCACCGGTAATGCTCCCGATTCCCGGCACGTCACGCGTCGATCATCTCGAAGAGAACGTCGCCGCGGCATCGCTCGAGCTGCCCGACGAGGACTTCGCCGAACTCGATCGTCAAGCCAAGGCGCTTAGGTAAAAGCAGCCAGTCCCGTGATCTGCTGACCGAGGATCAGCATGTGTACCTCGCTCGTGCCCTCGTAGGTGAGGACCGATTCGAGGTTGTTCATGTGGCGGATCACGGGATACTCGAGCGTGACGCCGTTGCCGCCAAGTATCGTGCGTGCTTCGCGTGCAATCTTCAGTGCCTCACGCACGTTGTTGAGCTTGCCGAAGCTCACGTGCGAGGGATGCAGCCGCCCTTCATCCTTCATGCGACCAAGGTGCAACGCGAGCAGCGAGCCTTTCCCGAGTTCGACCAGCATGTTCGCGAGCTTCTCTTGCGTTAATTGGAAGCCACCAATCGGGCGATCGAACTGGATGCGCGTTTTAGCGTATTCGAGCGCGGTTTCATAGCACGCGCGCGCCGAACCCATCGCGCCCCAGATGATGCCGAAGCGCGCCTCGTTGAGACATGCGAGCGGGCCGGCCAGTCCTTTTGCGAGCGGCAGTTGCGCATCGGACGGCAACCGTACGTCTTGCAAGACCAGTTCGCTCGTGATGCTCGCGCGCAGCGAAAGCTTCTTATGGATATTCGTTGCCGAAAAACCCGGCGTCACGGTCGGCACGACGAAACCGCGAATACCGTCGTCGGTGTTTGCCCAGACGATCGCGACATCGGCAATCGAGCCGTTGGTGATCCACATCTTCGTGCCGTTGAGCACCCAATCGTTGCCGTCGCGTCGCGCGAAGGTGCGCATGCCCGCGGGATTGCTTCCGAAGTCCGGCTCGGTGAGACCGAAGCACCCGATCTTCTGCCCGCGCGCCATTTGCGGCAACCACTCGTGCTTCTGCTCTTCGCTGCCCCAGTGGTAGATGGCAAACATCGCGAGCGAACCTTGCACGGAAGCAAAGCTGCGCACACCGGTGTCGCCGGCTTCAAGTTCTAGGCACGCAAGGCCGTACGCTACCGCGCTTGCGCCCGGACACTCGTAGCCGTCAAGGTGCATGCCGAGCAGACCAAGTTTGCCGAGTTCGGTCGCGATCTCGCGCGGCAAGATACCCTGCTCGAACCAGTCTGCGACATTGGGTAACACGCGTTGACGTACAAAGTCGCGCACGGTATCGCGCACGAGTCGCTCCTCATGCGAGAGCAATGCATCGAGTCCAAGAAAATCGACTGAGTCCGGCGGCGCAATCTTCTC
>JBAUEZ010000142.1:0-12415 GCA_049678885.1 Candidatus Aquilonibacter sp.
TCTCTCGTACCTTCATCGATTGACGAAGCTCATATCGGCGTAGCGAGCGCCGCTGGCAGCGCCCACAGGGAAGATGTCGTTGATTTCCTGCAGCTCGGCGTCGGTCAATTGCACCTCGAGTGCGCCGACGTTCTCTTCAAGATACTTCACGTGCTTGGTTCCGGGAATCGGAATGACGTCGCGACCCTGCGCGAGCAGCCACGCGAGTGCGAGCTGCGACGTCGTGCACTCCTTCTCCACCGCAAGTTGAGCAACGTGATGCACGAGATCCAGGTTCTTCTGAAAATTTTCGCCCATGAACCGCGGACTCGAGCTGCGGAAGTCATCCGGCGCAAAGTCGTCCGGGCTCTTGATCGCACCCGTCAAGAATCCGCGCCCGAGCGGCGAGTACGCGACGATCGACACGCCGAGATCACGTGCGGCTTCGAGCTGTCCGTTTTCTTCGAGATCGCGCGACCACAGCGACCACTCATTTTGCAGCGCGGCGATCGGATAAATCGCGTACGCGCGGCGCACGTTTGCTCCACTCGCTTCAGAGAGCCCAAGAAACCGCACTTTGCCTGCATCCACGAGCTCCGACATTGCACCGACCGTCTCTTCGATCGGCGTGTTCACGTCGACGCGGTGTTGATAGTAGAGATCGATGTGGTCGATGCCCAGGCGCTTGAGCGAGGCATCGCAGGCGGATCGTACGTATTCCGGGCGACCGTTGATCAGTCGCTTACTCGGATCGACCGGATCGCGCATGATGCCGAACTTCGTCGCGACGAAGGCCCGATCGCGGCGTCCTTTGATCGCCTTGCCGACCAATTGCTCGTTGGTAAAAGGCCCGTACATGTCGGCCGTGTCGAGCATCGAGACGCCTAGTTCGAGCGCGCGCTGAATCGTACGGATCGATTCTGCATCGTCGCCTGTGCCGTAGAATTCGGACATGCCCATGCAGCCGAGGCCGAGCGCTCCAACCGCAGGTCCGTGCTTGCCGACGTTACGTTGTTCCATCGCTCTCTATCGCTTTAGGACGCGTGCAATCTTATCGAAAAGCGCTGCGATCGAACGCTCGAAGGAGTCCTCGAGCCGACGCCAGAGCAAGCGCCCATCGGTATCGGTGAGTGTACCCTCAATGCGGTATTCGAGCGTCGTCTCTTTGCCGTCGGCGGTGAGGTAGAACCCGTGCGTCCCGTCGACACCGTCGTTGAGGATGCGCCACACGATGCGGTCCTCGGGCACCACCTCGGCCAGCATGGCATGAATGCCCAGATGCCATTCTTCGGTGCGTTCCGGTGTAAGCGGTCCGGGGGAGCGCATGAACGGTTGCGACGCAAAGGGCCAAATCTGGTCGCCCGAGGTCCCCATCTCTTCGAGCAAATGGAAAATCCGGCGTTTCGTGCCGTGGAACGTCCGGGTGCGCGATTCTCGAAGTGCGATTGGCATGGCGGCTGGTTCGAGGCGCCGCAGGCTAGCTCATTGTCGTTCGCCGAGGTGCACGCTCGTCACCAGTGCGAAGCGCGCGCCGCCAAACTCGCCGGCGCGCTCGAAGAGCGCGCGCAAGTCGGCCGCCATCGCCTCATATGCAGCACCCTCGCGCGGCAGGTACGACGTCGAGCGCGTGCGTCCGATCAACGCTTCCCAATCAACCGGCACTACATGCCGGAATTCCAGCATACGGACATCGGCCCAACCGTGTCTGCGTAAGTCTTTGTCGACGGTCTTATTGCGGCTGCGCCGCGCTTCGGTATCGTCGGTCATGTGGGGGCGAATGATGGCGCTGTATTCCCGCACGAACGGATCCTTTTCATCGCGTTCGTTCCACACCGCCGCGTAGCGGCAGCGCGCGCGGCCGATGCGTGCGGCTTCCGCGAGGACACGATCCGGGACAAACCAGTGATAGGCCTGAAATGCGGTGACGATGTCGACGCTGTGGTCCGGCAATGCCGTCACCTCGGCGGTCCCGTCGATAACGACGATGTCCGCTCGCGTCGGAATTGAACCCCGCATATTTGCGTTCGGCTCGACCGCAAAGACATGCGCTCCGGCATCGGCAAGCGCAATCGACGAGATGCCCGTGCCCGCGCCCGTGTCGGCAACCTCCGGCCTGCTAAAGCCATCGAGCACCGCACTGATCGCGTCGCGCGGATAACTGGGCCGGTAGAGCGCGTAGTCCCCGGCGCGCGCGCTGAACCGCGTGGTGGAATCGCTCATCTACTTGGCTTCGCGATCGGCGAGCTTTCCAAGACTGTTCACGACAAAAATCGCGACGATCGTGATGACGATCGCGTAGATGAGCTCGGCCCACACGCCGGAGCCCGGTTTGAGAAAGAGCGCGATGAAATCCGAAATGAACTTATTCCACGCGCCAGCCGCGATGAGACCAAATGCCACGGTGGCAAGCGCGATCATCGTCCCAAGATAGGTCGGTTTGACTTCCATAGCTCATCCCCCGATAGCGAACGCAAGCTCTGCCAGAGGCTTCGCTGCCACCGTGCCGTCTCATGGCGGGGTTGCGCTCGGCATAGGCGAGACGTCCGGCATCGTGCTCGGCGTCGCAGATGGTCGAGGCGTCGGCGCTGTCCAGCTCGTTCCGTCAGCGAACTCTACGCGATCGACAGCGACCATGTTCACAGAAATACCCTGGGCCGGGAAACGAAAGGACTGACAGTCCGGGTGGGTGCTAAGGTCTTGCGCCTCGCGCGGCATCGGCACGTTGGTAGCGACGCCTTGACCTTCCACAGCCCCGCCGGGATCAAAGGATCCCTTGCGCTCGAAAAAGTCTTCCCCAACGCGATCGAACTTGGCATCGATATAGATGAAATGAAAACGAATGCTCGTGACGACCTTCGTGCTCATATTCGTAAAGCCGACACACTCGTAGTGCCAGCCTCCCTGCCCGTAGGCGTTCGCGCGATCGATCCGGACAGGTGCAAAGTTCCGTACGATGAGAAACCGGAAGGCGTATTGCGCACGCGCGGGTGCTCCCACGAGCACAGCGACGAGCATCGCTGCAACCGCGACACGGCGCATCACCGCGTGGATACCGTATGGTTGACCGTCTCGCTCAACTTGAACGCCGATGCGGTGAACAGGTACATCCCGCTACCGACCTGTACGAGGCTGAGTGCCGCGATCCAATCGATGCCGTCCGTATCGCGTATCGAAAACGCTTCGCTGTCGGGTGCGCTCGCTGCGACCGTCTTGATCTTCCAGCCGGCGTCCGTCATCTGCTTTGCCAGCGGGGTCAACAGCGCGGCGGCACTCTGATTTGACACGAGCCCGATCGATGCAACATGCGCGCTGCCACTGAACGTTTGTTTCGAGCTGCCGACAAACATCGAGCCGTCGGGCGGCGAGAACATCGGATACGGCGCCTTTGAGATGGTGGGCGTTATTCGCCGAGCCAGCGTGGACGCGCACAAACCGCCGACGGTACTCGCTTGAACTACGAGGTACTCGTGATCCGGATGCACCGTGATCGTCAGACCGCCAGTCTTGCAAAACGTGCGCGGATAGGCGGCGAGAGCCGGCGTGTATGCAAACGGCAAGGCGGGTATGCCGCCCGGCGCGTAGAGGTTCCAACCGGCGCTCGCAAGTTGCTGCGCGTAGCCTGCGAGGTCGGGAACCGACCCAGCCGGCGCTCCATAAAAGAGCACCTCAGCCGTCAGCTTGCCGTCAGTCGAGGCGGCGGCGACACTGCCGAGCAATGTTAATCCCGTGGGCTGCGGGACGAACAACATGCCCTTGGGCAGCGTTCCGACGTATGCGTCACGTGCTTGAGCGTTTGGAAGGCTAGCGAGACCCAACATCGTTCGCACGGTGTCCAGGTCGTCGGCGCGTGCTATGCCGCCGGCGGCGAGCACGATACTGAGAATGGCGAACGCAAAGCGACGCAACAACATAGAATCTCCCGGTCGAGCGCGCGAACAAAAAAAGCCCGAAGCATTGCTTCGGGCCTTTCGATTCAAATCCGTTGGGTAAAACGGACTACTAGGCTTTGAGTTCGATGTCGACGCCGGCCGGTAGGTCGAGGTGCATGAGCGCATCCATCGTTTTGGGCGACGCCTGGAGGATGTCGATGAGACGCTTGTGGGTGCGCATCTCGAAGTGCTCGCGCGACTTCTTGTCGTTGTTCGTCGAGCGCTGGACGCAAAAACGATTGATCTCGGTCGGCAACGGCACCGGACCGCTCACAAACGCACCAGTGCGTTTGGCGGTGTCGACGATGCGTTCAGCCGACTGGTCGAGAACTTTGTGATCGAACGCTTTCAGACGAATGCGAATCTTCTGCTTTGACATCTCTATCCTAAACTCAAGTTTTCAAGGTACGGGGGACCGAAGGGGAGTCTAGCACGACTCCCCCTCCTCTGTCTATGTTACTCCGAGACCGCCGTAACGACGCCCGCGCCTACCGTCCGGCCACCCTCACGGATGGCGAACCGGAGGCCGGGTTCGCACGCGATCGGGGTGATCAGCTCGACATCCATCTTGATGTTGTCGCCGGGCATGACCATCTCGACGCCTTCGGGCAGCTTGATGGTGCCGGTCACGTCGGTCGTGCGGAAGTAGAACTGCGGACGGTAGTTCGCAAAGAACGGCGTGTGACGGCCACCCTCTTCCTTCGAGAGGACGTAGACTTCGGCTTGGAACTTCTTGTGCGGCTTGATCGAGCCGGGCTTCGAAAGCACCTGACCGCGCTCGATGTCGTTGCGGTCGATACCACGCAGCAGCACGCCGATGTTATCGCCGGCGATGCCGATGTCGAGCAGCTTACGGAACATTTCGATACCGGTCACGACCGACTTGCGGGTCTCTTCCGTCAAGCCGACGATCTCGATTTCCTCACCGACCTTGACCTGGCCGCGCTCGACGCGTCCCGTACCGACCGTACCGCGGCCGGTGATGGTGAACACGTCTTCGATCGGCATCAGGAACGGCTTGTCGATTTCGCGCACCGGATCGGGGATGTACTCATCGACCGTATCCATCAGCTTGAAGATCGGATCCGCATCCGCGTCGCCCTTCTTGCCGCTCGAGTTGAGCGCCTTGAGCGCCGAACCGCGAATGATCGGCGTATCGTCGCCCGGGAATTCGTACTGGTTGAGCAGTTCGCGAATCTCCATCTCGACGAGCTCGAGGAGCTCTTCGTCGTCCACGAGGTCGACCTTGTTCAAGAACACGACGATCCGCGGCACGCCGACTTGGCGCATGAGCAGAATGTGCTCGCGCGTTTGCGGCATTGGGCCGTCGGTCGCAGCGACCACGAGGATCGCTCCGTCCATTTGCGCCGCGCCGGTGATCATGTTCTTGATGTAGTCGGCGTGTCCGGGACAGTCAACGTGCGCGTAGTGACGCTTCTTGGTCTCGTACTCTTGGTGCGAGATCGCGATCGTAATACCACGCTCTTTCTCTTCGGGCGCGTTGTCAATCTCATCGACGCCGCGCTTAGCCGCAAGACCCTCAGTCGAGAGGCAATTCGTGATCGCCGCCGTCAACGTGGTCTTACCGTGGTCGACGTGACCGGTTGTACCGATGTTCACGTGCGGCTTGTTGCGCTCAAATTTCGCTTTAGCCATGATTTATCTTTTCTTCCTTATTCATCCGTCGATGAGTTGTTTTTTGCTTAAGCGCGAGCCTAAGCTGGGGCACCCTTTTTGCCGGCCGACTTTGCGATGATCTCTTCAGTGACCGACTTCGGAGCCGGCTCGTAGCGAGCGAACTCCATCGTGTACGTCGCGCGACCTTGCGTTGCGGAACGCATGTCGGTGGCGTACCCGAACATTTCCGAGAGCGGGACGTTGGCAGTGATGATCTGCGCACCGCCCGGTGCCTCTTCCGTCGCCTGGATCATACCGCGACGGCGGTTGAGGTCGCCCGTGATCGCGCCCATGTAGTCTTTGGGCGTGGTCACTTCGACTTTCATGATTGGCTCGAGCAGAATCGGGCCGGCTGCCTGGTTGGCCAATTTCCAGCCCATCGATCCGGCGATCTTGAAGGCCATTTCCGAGGAATCGACGTCGTGGTACGAGCCGTCGAACGCCGTCACCTTGAAGTCGAGCACCGGAAATCCCGCGAGCACGCCGCTCTGCGACGACTCTTGGACACCCTGCTGCACGGCCTTGGCATATTCTTTCGGAACCGCGCCGCCGACGATCTTCCATTCGAATTGGAATCCCGATCCGGGTTCGAGCGGTTCGACGCGCAGCCACACGTCGCCGTACTGACCTTTACCGCCGGATTGCCGGACGAATTTGCCCTGCTTTTCAACGGTCTTGGTGATCGCTTCTTTGTACGCGACCTGCGGTTTGCCGACGTTGGCTTCGACTTTGAACTCGCGGCGTAAACGGTCGAGAATGATCTCGAGGTGCAATTCACCCATTCCGGCGATGATCGTCTGCTGCGTCTCTTCGTCGGTCCACATGCGGAACGTCGGATCCTCTTGCGCGAGGCGCGTGAGCCCCTTGCCCAGCTGATCCTGGTCGGTCTTCGACTTCGGTTCGATCGCTTGCGAGATCACCGGTTCCGGGAACGTGATCGACTCGAGCATGATCGGATGCTTCTCATCGCACAGCGTGTCGCCGGTGCGCGTGTCGGAGAGTCCGACCGCCGCCGCAATATCGCCTGCGCCAATCGCATCGATGTCTTCGCGGTGGTTCGCGTGCATGCGCAAAATGCGTCCGATACGTTCTTTACGACCCGAACGTGAATTGTAGACGTACGAGCCCTTCTCGAGCGTGCCCGAGTAGACGCGGAAGTACGTCAGGTTTCCGTACGGATCGGTTGCGATCTTGAACGCGAGCGCTGCGAACGACTCGTTGTCGTCCGGCTTGCGCGTGATCTCATCGCCCGACTTGTCTTTGCCGACGATCGCCTTGGCCTCCAGGGGAGACGGGAGATAGTCGACCACGGCGTCGAGCAACGGCTGCACGCCCTTGTTCTTGAAGGCGGAACCGCACAACATCGGCAGCACCGAACCCGCGATCGTCGCTTTGCGCAAGGCCGTTTTCATGCGGTCGATCGGCAGCTCTTTGCCTTCGAAGAACATCTCGAGCAGCTCGTCGTCTTGCTCGGCGATCGCCTCGATCAATTCCTGACGCCACTTCTCGGCGGTCGCCTTCAGCTCGCCATCGGCATCGGTCAGCGGCTCGTCACCCATGGTGTTGCCAAGATCGTCGGTGTAGATGACCTTGTGCATCGTGAAGAGGTCGACGACGCCGAGGAATTTGTCTTCCGCGCCGATCGGCACTTGCACCGGCACCGCGCGCGCACCCAAGCGCTCGCGAATCTTCGCGACCACATTGAAGAAGTCGGCGCCCATGCGGTCCATCTTGTTAACGAAGATGATCCGCGGCACTTTGTACTTGTTGGCCTGGCGCCACACCGTCTCGGACTGCGGCTGGACGGCCGCGACCGAGTCGAAGAGCGCAACGAGGCCGTCGAGGACGCGCAGCGATCGCTCGACCTCAACCGTGAAGTCCACGTGGCCAGGCGTATCGATGATGTTGATCCGGTTCTCACGCCAGGTGCAGGCGGTCGCGGCCGAGGTGATCGTGATGCCGCGCTCTTGCTCCTGGACCATCCAGTCCATCGTCGCGGCGCCGTCATGCACCTCACCGATCTTGTGCACGCGTCCGGTGTAAAACAGAATACGCTCGGTGCAGGTCGTCTTGCCCGCATCGATGTGTGCTGCGATACCAATGTTTCGAGTCCGCTCGAGCGGATATTCTCTGGTTGCCACTTCTTTAAATGTTCTGGTGAATTACCAGCGGTAATGAGCAAAGGCTTTATTGGCCTCCGCCATCTTGTGCGTGTCTTCGCGCTTCTTGATCGTTGCGCCAGTGTTGTTCGAAGCGTCAAGCAACTCGCCCGCGAGTTTTTCCTCGAACGAGCGGCCGCCGCGGGCGCGCGCATAGCCAATCAACCAGCGCATTGCCATCGCCTGGCGTCTATCTGGTCTAACCTCCATAGGCACCTGATAGGTTGCACCGCCGACACGGCGAGGGCGTACCTCGACCAGCGGCATCGCGTTGGAAAGCGCCTGTTGGAAGATTTCATACGGATCGCGACCCGTCTTCTCGGCGATGATGTCGAGCGCGCCGTACGTGACCTGTTCGGCGGTCGACTTCTTGCCGCTCAGCATCACCTTATTGATGAAGCGCGCGAGGATCTTCGAGTTGTATTTCGGGTCAGGCAGAATCTGCCGCTTGGGAGCCGGTCCTTTACGAGGCATCTTTCCTTACTTCTTCTTGTCGCGCTTGGCGCCGTATTTCGAGCGGCCTTGCTTGCGGTTAGCGGTGCCGGCGGTATCGAGCGTACCGCGGATGATGTGGTAGCGCACGCCCGGGAGATCTTTCACACGGCCGCCGCGCACCAGCACGACCGAGTGCTCCTGAAGGTTGTGGCCGATACCGGGGATATAGGCAGTGACCTCTTCGCCGTTGGTCAAGCGCACGCGCGCGACCTTACGGAGGGCCGAGTTCGGCTTCTTGGGGGTCACGGTCTTCACTTGGGTGCAAACGCCGCGACGCTGCGGGTTGCCGTCCACCTCGAACTGACGGGTAGGAAGATCCGGATGCCCCGGCTTGGGCCCGGTGAGGATCACGCGGAACGCCCGGGTCTTGACCTTCTTTTCCGTCTTGGACCGGCCCTTACGGACCAGCTGGTTAATGGTGGGCAAATGCGTCTCCTAGCAACACACACAAAGTCGGCCGCACCTGCCGGTGGGCCTGAACTACGGCAGTATAGCAGGGAGGGTGGGGGTCGTCAATGCGGGTTCTGGCTACCCGTTTTGGCCATCGAATCGCTTAGGAGCCGGCAGTCCAGGTTGACGTCTGCCTCGCCGCGGGTTTGGGTGGCCGCCGTCTCAAGCCGGATCGAATCCGGCACGTCCATGGCGGCATCGTAAAGTAGGTTCCCTGTGGTGGTGGATCGGTAGCCGCCGTTGCGCTCCTCACGATCGACGGTGATCGTGATCTTCTGCCCGTCTACTTTGGACACGGTAAAATCGCTCTGGATGTCCATGGTCCCGGATTTTACGTGTGGTGTGGTATGCCAGTGTCCTTTGTCGTCGAGCCGAGATGTGTCGAGAAACTGCCGCCCGAGGTAGGTCAGGAGCATCAACTCTTCGAGCGTGGCGCCAACGTTTAGATCGCAAACCACATCGGTCGTCGCGCCGTAAAGGGCACAACGAATCGTCTGCAGCGGCTTGTCCGCCCGATCGATTGTCTCACCGCCGTCGACCACGAGACCGCCATCGGGCGTCGCCTGCACAACGGTAACCTCGATCTTTCCCGTGCGCGCTCCCGATGCAGCACCAACGCCGTTATCGTAAAGCAGCTCCACCCCGCTGGAAGCTGGAAGATTACCGAAGCCACTTGCGTCGATGCTGAAGTGGTACACGACGGTCCGCAGCGGATCGGCCTGCACAACTAATGGAGCCGCCGATGTCCAAAGGACAACGAGCAAGATGACGGCTGCATTCTTCATCGCGCACGATCTACGCGACGACGTTTGCGGCAACCTGGTCGCTGGGTCTTTTGGACTAGCGATCGTCGAGGGCGACGACAAATCGCGCGAGTTCGCGCCGCAACGCCTCGCCGTTCGCCTTGAAGATCTCGTCCCACATCTGAGGTGAGGAGCGGCCCAGCCGCAAGAGCTCGCGCGCAGCCGGTCCGCACAATGCGTCGACCAGCTCCGGATTTTGCCGCGAGCGCTCGTTGACGCATTGGCTGAAGGCGTATGCGATAAATTGCGGGAGGTGCGAGGTCAAGGCGACGACTGCATCGTGTTCGCGCGCGTCGACTTTGACCGGCTTCGCGCCGAGCTCTTCGATGAACGCGCGCGCATTCACCGTTCGCGCTTCGTCGGCGGTCGGCACGTAGCACCAATAGCGGCCTTCGAAGAGATCGGCGCGCGCCGCACCTGGGCCGTGCCGTTCACCGCCGGCCATCGGATGCGTCGGCACGAACGCGGCGATGCCTTCGCTCGCCGCGGCAATCGGTGCCTTGACAGAGCTTACATCGATGATCAATTGGTCGCGATGAAGTGCGCGCCGGCGCAACGTTCCGATCTCGTCGAGGGTACCACTGATGTGCGCGGCGAGCACCACGACCGAGCATTGCGCGTAGATTTCATCGCGCTCCGCGACGCGGTCGATCGCTTCGCCGACGAGCGCGCCGCCGGCGGCCGCCGGGTCGCGATCGTAACCGAACACCTCCCAGCCGCGCGTGTGTGCCGCAAGTCCGATCGATGCCCCAATCAAGCCCGTGCCGATGATGCCGAGTCGCGGCATGCGGCTACGTGCGGCTCGAGCGTGCAAGATCTGGGCGCAAGACCCCGGCGCCGTCGAGATACACGTGGTCGATCGCGTCGATTGCCCGCGACGTGTTGACATGCATCAACACGCGAATGACACGCGGGAGCGAGCCCGGGACATCGATTTCGCAAAAGTGCAGCATTGGAACGTGCGTCCAACCCATCTCCCGCGCGCCGAGCGCTGGGAACACCGCGCGCAGATCCGGGGTCAAACTAAAGAGCACCGAGGCGATGTCGTCGAGCGCAACGTCGTTACGTTCGATCATGGCCGTCAGGAGACGTTTGGTCGCATCTACGATTGCGCCGGCATCATCGCGGTCGACCGTTATCGCCCCCCGGATGCCGCGCATCATCATTTCACACGCACCTGCGGATGCGACCAGGTATCGATCTGGTCGAGATCCGCCATAATCGCCCCAAAGTCGTCGAAAGTGAGCGCTTGATCTTTATCGCTCTTGGCTTCAGCCGGATTAGGATGCACCTCGATAAGGAGGCCGTGCGCTCCGACGGCCTTAGCTGCGCGACACAGCGGACGGACCCAGCGCCGCACGCCGACGCCATGACTCGGATCGACCCACACCGGCAGGTGCGAGCGTTCGCGCAGCACCGGCACGGCGGAGAGATCGAGCGTATTGCGCGTCGAGTTTTCATACGTGCGAATGCCGCGCTCGCAGAGAATGACGTTTGGATTACCCTCGGAGAGAATGTACTCCGCAGCGGCGAGCAACTCGTCGAGGGTCGCAGCGAGTCCGCGCTTGAGCAGGACCGGACGGCCGCAGCGCCCCACCGCTTTGAGCAGATCGAAGTTCTGCATATTGCGTGCACCGATCTGCAACACGTCGATCTGCGCCGCCATACGATCGACTTGATCGATCGTCATCACTTCACTCACCGTCGGCAAGCCGCTCGCGCGGCCGGCTTCGGCGAGAAGTGAAACGCCCTCCCAGCCCAATCCTTGAAACGCATATGGGCTCGTGCGCGGTTTGAAGGCGCCGCCGCGCAGCATCACCGCACCATGCGCGGCGACAGCTCGCGCCGTGTCGATGATCTGTTCGCGTGACTCGACCGAACACGGGCCGGCGACGATCGTAAACTCGCCGTCGCCGACGCGCACACCGCCGATTTGCAACGTCGTGCCCGGAGGATTCGCGGCACGCGCGACGCGCGGGAACGGCGAGTCGGCGATCGTTGCCGGCTGCGGTACGATTTCACGCACGAGTTCGACCAAGGCTTTGGGCGGATCGTCGTTGCGACCGATCGGTTCGCCGAGGTGCGCGTCGTAGCTGCCGAGCACGGTCAGCGTTCTCGTCGCCTTCTTCAATTCGGCAAGCGCATCCGAGACGTTCGCGTCGTCGAGGTCGCCGTCGAAGTCGACATAGAACACCCGCTCGGTTCCGTGACCGAGATATGGCTTGGACTCGAGCTTGTCACCGTTGATCTGGTGATTGGACAGAATCGCAAGCGCACCGGAGAGTGAACCGGTGCGCTCTTCCACCGAGAAGATCAGCGACGTTTTACGCCGCGGACTCTTGGCAAGTGCGAGAACCGGATTGTCCGCATGCGGATGGCGCGGACGTACGACTAGGAACCGCGAGTAGGTGCGCGGATCGTCACTGCAGTGCGTCGCCAGTTCAACGAGGTCGTAGATCGATGCGGCGGCCGGCGAGGCGAGCGCCGCGATCGCGGGGTTGCCTCCACGCGCGACCTCGCGCGCAGCGACGCCGGTATCTTCACACGGAATCGCGCGTGCCTGCTCGAGGCCCGCAAGAAACGCGCCACATTCGGCGAGCACGAGTGGATGGGCAAGCACTTCACGCACGTCGCGCAACTCTGCCCCGCGCACGCCGAGCAAGCGATGATCGGTGCGCCACTGGATCTCGGCAACGGGCACCAGATCGAATTCGGCGAGCAGGTCGTAGCCTTCGCGAACGGTGCCGACGATCGCGTTTTCGATCGGGATCACCCCAATTTCAGCGCGCGACCCGGCGACCGCCGTCGCCATCTCGCGGAAACTGCGGAGCCCGACCGTCGGCATCTCGATGCCGTGCTCGCGCAGAAAGTGCCCGAGCACGAGCTGCGAGTAGGCTCCGTCGACTCCCTGGTAGACCGCTGT
>JBAUEZ010000143.1:0-2061 GCA_049678885.1 Candidatus Aquilonibacter sp.
GGACACGACGATATGGCCGAGTTGAATGCAAGCGTGATCGCACGCCTCGATACGATGGTCCGGCGCTTCGACGAGATCGAAGCGGAGTTGGCCAATCCCGCGGGCGGCTTCGATCAGGCGCGCTACACCGCGCTCGTCAAGGAACGCGCGTCGCTCGAAGAGACCGTGAACACGTATCGCCAATATCGCAAGGTGCAGGACGAGATCGACGGCAGCGAAGCGCTGCTGGGCGAGGGCAGCGATGCCGAACTGCGCGAGCTGGCGGCCGAAGAACTCAAGACGCTGCGTGCGCGCAAAGCGCAGCTCGAAGACCAACTTGCGCTGCTGATGATTCCCAAGGATCCCAACGACGGCAAAGACATCTTCATCGAGATTCGTGCCGGCGCGGGCGGCGACGAGGCCGCGATCTTCGCCGGCGATCTGGCGCGTATGCACATGCGTTTCGCCGAGTCAAAAGGCATGCGCGTCGAGCTCGTGTCGGAGAACGAGAGTGAAGCGGGTGGTTACAAAGAGATCGTCTTCAGCGTGAAGGGCGATTCGCCGTACCGCTTCTTCAAATACGAGTCGGGCGTGCACCGCGTGCAGCGCGTGCCGGCGACCGAAGCGCAAGGCCGCATTCACACCTCGACCGCAACGGTTGCCGTGTTGCCCGAGGTTGACGCCGACGTCCCCGTCGACATCAAGCCGGGCGACCTGCAGATCGACACGTATAAAGCTTCCGGTGCCGGCGGCCAGTACGTCAACAAAACCGAGTCGGCGATTCGCATCACGCACGTGCCGACCGGGATCATCGTCGCGTCGCAGCAAGAGCGCTCGCAGATGCAGAACCGCGAGAAGGCGATGACGATGCTGCGCGCGATGATCTACGAGCGCCAACAGCGCGAAAAAGAAGAAGCGTTGGGATCGCTGCGGCGTAGCCAAGTCGGCACCGGCGATCGCTCCGAGAAGATTCGCACCTACAACTTCCCGCAAGATCGCGTGACCGATCACCGGATCAACGAAAGCTTCGGCAACATCCGCGGCATCATGGACGGCGCGATCGGCCCGCTCGTCGACGACCTGCTCGCCGACGAACAAGCCAAACTCCTCGCCGGCGAAGCGCAGCCGGCCTAAGGGATGATTGGGCTCGAGCGCAGCGACCACGAAGCGCTGCTGGCGTTCGTCACGGGGAAGTCGCCGGCGTATCTGCGCGCGCACGCCAACGAACCGCTCGAGAGCGAAGTTGTCGCGAGATTCCACAAGCTTGCCGCACGCCGCCAAGGCGGCGAACCGCTCGCATACATCATCGGGACTGCGGGGTTTTATCGGCGCGAATTCGTCGTCGATGCGCGCGTGCTGATTCCGCGGCCCGAGACCGAACATCTCGTTGAAGAAGCGATTGCGTTTTTGCGCTCGCGCGAACAACCGCGCGTACTCGATGTCGGTACCGGCAGCGGCGCGATCGCACTGACGATTGCGGCGGAGGTTCCGCAGGCGCGCGTCGATGCGGTCGATGCGTCGCCCGAAGCACTCGTCGTTGCAATCGAAAACCGGCACCGTCTCGGTCTGCTCGATCGGCAGGTCGCGTTCTATCTCGGCGATCTGCTCGAACCGGTAGCGCGCAAACACTACGACGCGATCGTCGCCAACCTGCCCTACGTGCCCGACGGCGAGGGCGATGCGGCATTGCGGTTCGAGCCGGCGATCGCGCTCTACGGCGGCGCCGACGGCCTCGACTTTTATCGCCGTTTCTTCGAACGCGTGCCGCCGATGCTCAATCCGGGCGGCCTGCTGCTCGCCGAGGGCGCACCCCCCGTCGCCGAAGGGCTCTTCGCCCTCGCGCAGGCCGCATTTCCGCAGGCAGCCGTCACGCTGGAGCAGGACTACGGCGATCGCGAGCGCTTCGTCAAGGTGGAGACCCCGGGCTAGCGCGAATAAGAACAACCCGAGATGGCGAAGTACATTTTCTTCACCGGCGGCGTGGTGAGTTCGCTCGGCAAGGGCATCACCGCAGCATCCCTCGGACGACTCCTCAAAGCGCGCGGCATCAGCGTCTCGATCCAGAAACTGGATCCTTATATT
>JBAUEZ010000144.1:0-18090 GCA_049678885.1 Candidatus Aquilonibacter sp.
CGGTCGCGCTGGGCGCGCTCTCGGACGTCAGCGCAGGCCGGGGCGCCGGATGGCAGATCGCAACTGCGATCAGTCCTACGACGGCCAAAACGACAAGCGATCGAAGCATTGCGTCGTCCTTTCACGCAGAGGTTTCCGACCGGAAAGGGGACACTACGCGCAGTGTAGTGCCCCTTGAGAGGTAGGCAGGGCGGCGCCGTCCCATTACCATCGTCTCAATGGCCGACTCTTACGATTTCCGCAGCATCGAACGTGCCTGGCAAGAGCGCTGGGAGCGCGAGGGCATCTATCGCGCGCGTGACAATGATCCGCGCCCGAAATACTACACGATGGAGATGCTGCCGTATCCGTCGGGAGATCTCCATGTCGGCCACGCGAAGAACTATGTGCTCGGCGATGCGATTGCGCGCGCGATGCGCATGCTCGGCTACAACGTGCTGCACCCGATGGGTTGGGACGCGTTCGGGCTGCCGGCAGAAAACGCGGCGATCCAGCGCGGCATCGATCCGGCAACGTGGACGGCGTCAAATATCGAGAATATGCGCCGGCAGATTCGCTTGATGGGCACAAGCTACGATTGGACGCGCGAGATCGCTACCTGTCTGCCGGACTACTATCGCTGGAATCAGTGGATCTTCTTGCAGCTCTACAAGCACGGTCTTGCGTACAAGCGCGAAGCGCCGGTCAACTGGTGCCCGCAAGATCAAACCGTGCTCGCCAACGAGCAAGTGATCGACGGACGCTGCTGGCGCTGCGGATGCATGGTTGAACGCCGAAACCTCTCGCAGTGGTTTTTGAAGATCACCGGCTACGCGGAGCGTCTGCTCGCGGGTCTCGATCGGCTGGAAGGGTGGCCCGAGCGTACGCGCACGTCGCAACGCAATTGGATCGGCCGCAGCGAAGGCGTGGAATTTGCTTTTGCCGTCGACAAGCTGGAAGCGCAGATCGAAGTCTTCACGACGCGCATCGACACCGTCTACGGCGTCACGTTCCTTGCGATTGCGCCGGAGCATCCGTTGGTCGAGCACATCAAGCGCATCGTCTCCGCAGAGCATGCCGCCGCGATCGAGCGCTTCGCCGAGAGCTTGCGTTCGAAGTCCGAGCTCGAGCGCACGAGTTTGATGGAGAAAGAGGGGCTCTTCACCGGCGCGTATGCGATCAATCCGCTCTCGCACGAGCACGTGCCGATCTGGGTGACGAACTACGTGCTCGCTGAATACGGCACGGGCGCGGTGATGGGCGTCCCCGCGCACGACGAGCGCGATTTCGATTTTGCAAAGAAGCACGCGCTGCCGATCGCGCAGGTGATCGTGCCGCCGGGTGAAGAGGTGTTCGCGCCGCTCGAAACGGCCTTCGTCGACGACGGCCGCCTGATTGCAAGCGACGACTACAGCGGCATGTCGAGCGAACACGCGCGCAAGGCGCTTGCGGAGCGTCTGACCGCAATGGGTCTCGGACGCAAGACGATCAACTATCGGTTCCGCGATTGGCTCGTCTCGCGTCAGCGCTATTGGGGCACGCCGATCCCAATTGTCTACTGCGAACGGTGCGGCGAAGTCGCGGTGCCCGAGGAGCAGTTGCCTATTCTTTTGCCGCCCGACGTGCCGATCACCGGCGAAGGCTCGCCGCTCGCGCGCGACCCCGCGTTCATCAACACGACCTGCCCCACGTGCGGTGAACCGGCGCGGCGCGAGAGCGACACGATGGACACCTTCTTCGAGTCGTCGTGGTACTATCTGCGCTATATCGATCCGCGTAACGTGCATGCACCATGGAGTCCGGCAATTGCCGAGCACTGGATGAACGTCGATCAGTACATCGGCGGCGCCGAGCATACCGTCTTGCATCTGCTATACTCGCGCTTCTTCTACTATTTCTTCCACGATCAGGGGTGGGTGAGCGGAAGCGACGAGCCGTTCGAGCGACTGTTCCATCAGGGGATGGTGCTCTACAACAACGAGAAGATGTCGAAGTCGCGCGGAAACGTTATCGGTATCGACGAGACCGCCGACACGAACGGCGTCGACGCGATGCGGCTCTTCTTGCTCTACGTCACGCCGCCCGAGGACACGAGCAACTGGACCGACGAGGGTATCAGCGGACGCGTGCGCTTCCTCAACCGCGTGTGGCGCGCATGCGAGCCGTATCTCGAGCAAGCGCGCAGCGTCTCGGCGCGCGAATTGCCGCCGATGCGCGAGCCCGAGGAGCGCGCGCTCGTGCGCGCAGTGCACGTCGTTGCGAAGTCGGGAATCGACGAAGTTGCGTCGCGCCGCTTCCACTTCAACACGACGATTGCCAAGCTCGACGAGCTGGTAAACGCGATGACAACCTTCCCGAAAGAGCGCATCGCTGATTCGCCGGCATATCTCTACGCCGTCCACGCATTGCCGTTGCTCATTGCGCCGTACGCGCCGCACATCGCCGACGAGTTGTGGTCGCGGATGGGCCACACCGAATCGGTCCATCTCGAGCGCGTCCTCGAACCCGAGGACGAAGCGCTTGCCGTCGACGAGATCACGCTGGTCGTGCAGGTCAACGGGAAGATCCGTGCGCGTATCGCCGCGACGCCGGGTATTGGCGAGACCGAAGCGATCGAGCTCGCACTGCTCGATCCGAACGTGCGCTCGCACCTCGACGGGAAAGAGATTCGCAAACAGGTGTATGTTCCCGACAAATTGGTAAATCTTGTCGTAGGATGAGTGCGCCGATTACCGCCCGTGTCTGCGTCGTCGGTGGCGGCCCGGCCGGGATCATGCTCGCCTTTCTGCTGGCCCGCGCCGGGTATTCAGTCGTTGCGCTCGAGAAGCACGGCGATTTCTTACGCGACTTTCGCGGCGACACCGTCCATCCGTCGACGATGACCGTGCTCGACGAGCTGGGCTTGCTCGATCAGTTCTTGCAGCGGCCGCATTCGCAGATCACGCAGCTCGCCGGACACATCGGCGAAGACACGATCACGATCGCCGACTTCAGTCACATCCCGGCCAAGACGAAATTCATCGCGATCATGCCGCAATGGGATTTCTTGAATTTTCTCTCCAAGCACGCGACGGCATACCCAGGCTATCGGCTGCTTATGAATACGGAAGGCGTGGACGTTATCCGCGAAGGCGGTCGGGTCGTAGGGGTACGCGCAAACAGCCGCGACGGTCCGCTCGAGATTCGCGCTGATGTCGTTGTCGCATGCGACGGGCGAAGCTCGACGATGCGAAGTGCAGTGAACATCACGCCGCGCGACCTCGGTGCGCCGATGGACGTGCTCTGGATGGGGATTTCACGACGTCCCAGCGATCCCTACGCTGCGCTCGGCTTTGTCGGCGCCGGCGCATTTTTGGTCTTGATCGACCGCAACGACTACTGGCAATGCGGGTTCGTCATCGCGAAAGGCAGCGCAGATGCGGTGCGTGCACGCGGGATCGAAGCATTTCGCGCGGAGATCGTGGCCATTGCACCGTTTCTCGCCGATCGTGTGAACGAAATCAAAAGCTGGGACGACGTGAAATTGCTCACCGTGGCCGTGGAGCGTCTCGACCGTTGGTTTATCCCGGGATTGCTCTTTATCGGTGATGCCGCGCACGCAATGTCACCAATCGGCGGCGTGGGCATCAATCTCGCGATTCAAGATGCGGTTGCGACCGCAAACATGCTTTCACGTGCACTGCAACGGCCGGGACCGGTGGACGATCAGACGTTAGCCACGGTGGAACGACGCCGAACTTACCCGACGGTGATGACGCAAGGTCTGCAGGTGCTGGTTCAGCGCTTCGCCGTCACCACGGTGCTTGGGTTGAAAACCGCCCCGAAGCGCGCGCCGCTTGCGCTTCGTATCGTTGCGTCGATCCCCGGCTTCACGTGGGTTCCCGCGTACGTGGTCGGCATCGGCTTCCGCCCCGAACACGTCACGGTTTAAAGGCGCGATTGTGCGCGATGATGTCGCGCAGCACGCCGGGCGCGATCGCGTCGGGATGCGAGAAGTTCAGCGTCGAGCTCAGATGCGCTGCATAGGCGGTCTTGCCGTTGCGCGCGTTCATATCGATCTTCGTTGGAATCGCATCGTAGGGTCGCAGATCCGCCGTCGTTCCGAACGCTGCGTAGAGCGGCACGGCCATTGCATCGTAGGTCGAGAGCGGCTGCATGCCGAGGATCAGCTCGGCCGTGCGCAACAGGCCGGCGGTCGTATAGTGCGCGTGCTGCACGCCGCCGCGCGCGTATGGCGACGCAATGTACATCGTCGTGCGCTGTGCGCTGACGTGGTCCGCACCGTCTTGTGAGTCATCCTCGATGATGAAGACCGCCGACAATTTCCACACCGGTGAGTGCGAGATCGCCTGGACGATCAGCCCCACGGCGTAGTCATTCTGCGCGATATAGACGGCCGGCGTCGGTTTGCCGGGCCGGCTTCCGTAGGTGTGATCGTTCGGCAACCAAATGTACTCGAAGTGTGGAAGATTTCCGCGTTGCACGAAGGCATCAAACTCACGCTTCCACTCGCGGTAGCGGTCGACATCGCTGTAGTCGAGATTCCAGCTGACATACTTGGGGTCGTACCGGTCGCGCAATGTCGGCGCGGTACCAACGGCAGAATTGGGGAACCGCCCGCTGAAGTTGACCATCTCACCGTAGTCGCGGAATGAGACGTGCGCGCGCGCTGCAGCATCCCAGATGTAGCCATTGTGGGGTGCGGCGGCACCGGAGCCTTCGACAATGTCGTCACCGTCGGAACGCCCGCCATACGTCTGCGGCCAATTGCGCTCGACGTAGTCGTTCGCAAGCGCTGCGGTCGACCAATTGTGCCCCGCGTCGCTGACCTCGCCGTTCGTGTATGCGTTATCGAACAGACCGAAACGCTGGGCGATCGCGTGCTGGTTCGGCGTCACCGTGTTTCCGAAGAAGCACAGCTTGGCGTCACCGTTGCCCGAGGCGATGTCACCGAGGATCTGATCGTACGTGCGGTTCTCTTTGAGAATGAAGAAAACGTGTTGAATCGGACCGCCGCTGTGGATCACGGTATCGGCGGGCGCACTGGCGTTCCAATCGGTCGAGCCCTGCACGTTCCCAGCTCCCAGGGCACTCGGAAGTGCATAGACGCGAATCGATCCAAACTCGATCGCCGCGACGTAATCGACGTTGCTGCGGCTAAACACGTTGAAGCGCTGATTTGGTGGAACCGCTTCACCTTTGCCATCGATAACGTAGAGCCGGTTACCAAGCGGCACGATATCGGTCGGATAGCGGCCGGCGTCGATGCGCCCGACGACGCGTGCGTCGCGCACGACGGCGATTGTATTCGCGGCGCCGAGGCTGACGTACAACGTGCCGTTCGCCCATGCAAGCGCATTCGGTGAGACACCTGCGAGCTGCGTCGCACCGAATGCGTCGCCGACAAAAACGTCGGTGACGTGGTGCTCGTCGGATACGCGATAGACACCGACGGTGTCGTCGTCGCTGTTGGCGACATAAAGACGGTCACCGGCAACGAGCAGATCGCTCGGGTGCAAACCCGCCCGAATCGTGCGCACTGCAAGACTGCGCACGTCGATCGCTTTGACGTCACTGCCCGAGAGGTCGGCGGCGAAGAGCGTGCGACCATCGCGACTGAACGCAAGCCCCCCAGGATGCGTTCCCACGTGAATCCGTTTTGCGGCCGCGATCGTTCGCAAGGTTCCGATACGCACATTCCCGTCATCGTCGGTCGCGACGGCGACCGTATCGCCCGAACGTGCTACGGCGACGGGGTACGTGTGCGCTGCCAGCCGGATCCGCTGGATCGCGCGCGTTGTGGTATCAATGACGAGCAGTGACTGATTTCCAGCACCGGCAACAAGTACGCGATGCGCATCCAACCAGAGCGGCCGGCCGAAGGCCGCCCAGAGCGGAATCGAGGCGATGCGTGTCAGCGTGCGGGCATCGTAGAGGCCGAGGGTTGCCGGATTGAATCCGGCTTCAACGACCGCCAACGCACGACCATCCGGCGAAGCTGCTGCGCCCTGCGGCATCGTGTCGGTGCGCGCGGAAAGCGCCGGCGCCGGGTGCAACACCCAGCCGCTGGGCAGCGTAATCGCAAAGAGTAGCGTAAGAAGTAGCCGCATACGCCGTAGTATAACGCGCGGCGCTGCGTTTTATGCCGGGACTAGTGCCTTGAAATAGTCATACGTCTCGCGCATGCCGTCGATGAGCTTGGTCTGCGCTCTCCAACCGAGTTCTTTTTTCGCAAGGGCGGCGTCGAACTGCGCGTCGCGCGCATCGCCCGGGCGCTTCGGCGAGTTGGTTACCGGCGCTTCGAAGCCGCTGATCTCGACCAGCGCGCGGTAGACGTCGTTCACGCTGGTTCGGATGCCCGTACCGATCGCGTAACACTGCCCGGATCCCTTATCGAGCGCTGCCACGTTGAGCGCCGCAATATCCTTGACGTAGATGTAGTCCCGCGTCTGGTCACCGTCCCACTCGATGCGTATGCCTTGGTGTTTGAGAAACTTACCGATGAAGATCGCGATCACGCCGGCTTCGCCGTTGGGATCCTGCCGCGGCCCGTACACGTTGGGGTAGCGCAGCGCCGTAAAGTCGAGCCCCTTTTCCTTTTTATAGAAGCGCAAGTAGTGTTCGGTCACCATCTTGGTGATCCCATAGGGTGACTCGGGCCGCTGTGGGGTCAATTCGTTCATGGGAAGATGGTCGGGCGTACCGTAGGTGGCGCCGCTCGATGCAAAGATCACCTTCTTTACGCCGGCCTTTACGCTCGCATCGAGCACATTGAGCATGCCGAGTACGTTGACGTCGGCATCGAACTTCGGATCGCGCGACGAGATCGCGACGGAATGCTGCGCGGCGTGATGACTGACGAGCTGCGGCTTGAACTCCCCAAAAATCCGCATCACGCCTTCATCGCGGATGTCCATGTGGATGAAGTTCGCGCGCTCCGGCACATTGATGCGCCGGCCGCCGCCGTGCTCCCATAATGAATCCAAGACAAGCACGTCGTGACCCGCAGCGAGATACGCGTCCACGACGTGTGACCCGATGAATCCGGCCCCGCCGGTTACAATGATACGCACGACTGTTTTCCTCACACGACTTGTCATAGCCGCGCGCCGACGCAGAGGCCGCGGATGATCACAGGGTACACCCCGGCTCGCGTGCTTCGCGTAGCCGCGCTGGCCGCCCTCGTTGTTGTGGCCTACATTTTTTCATGGTGGCGCGAACACACGGTCCCGCCCGTGCTCGAGTCCCGACTCACGCGCTGGCGTGGCACGATTCTCGACGCGCGCGGCGGTGAGCCGGGATTGCGGACCTACGCGTTTGCGCTCGAGCGCGGTCCGCTCGCGCTTGTCTCATTGTCCGAACAACTTTCGAGCGGAACGCGCGTAATCGTACGCGGGCGACTCGAGCCACTCGATTTCGCACGTAATCCTGGAGAGACGAGCGAGCGCGCGATTGAGGGTGAGCATGGCATCAGCGCGCGCATCGAGCGCGCGACGCTCATTGCAACGCTCGGACTTGACAACTCGTGGCGTGCGCAGCTTGCTCGCCTTCGTCAGCGCGCGCATGCGTTGTTGCAGCAGCGCCTCGGTGAGCCTGGAGCATCGATCGTCGCCGGTGAGTTGTGGGGTGAACGGGCGCAATTGCCGCCCGATCTGCGCGCCGAATTCCAAGAGACCGGGACGGTGCACGTACTTGTCACTGCTGGGCTCCACGTCGGACTCGTGGCATTTCTGGTCGCGTGGTGTGCTGCGCAAGTACGCGCACCGCGTGCGATCGGTTGCGTGGCCGGAATCGCGGCCGTCTGGGCCTTCGCCGGCTTCAGCGGGCTCGAATTGCCCGCACTACGCGCGGCGACGATGGCAACGTGCGCGCTCACGGCACGCGCGTGCGGGCGAGCCGCGTTCTCGTGGAACACGCTCGCGATTGCGGCAATCGTGGTGATCGCAGCGATACCCGGCAGTGTCGGCTCACCGTCGTTTTGGCTCTCGTTCTGTTGCGTCGGCGCGATCTTCGCGATTGGTGGCTTCATCGACGACGCACTTCGCGAGCGCGTTCGTCTGCCGGAACACGTACGAGAGGCGCTCGTGCTCACGATCGCGACGCAACTTGGCACGTGGCCGATTACGGCCGCGATCTTCTTGCAATGGTCCAGCTACGCATTGCTTGCGAATCTCGCCGTGGTGCCGTGCGTGCCGCTCACGATGGTCCTCGGTGCGTTGCAGCTGCTGAGCTCATGGTGCGCGCCGCTTGCGCAAGCCTGCGCAAACCTCAACGGCTGGATTCTAGCGTGGGTCGTTGGCGTGGTGCGCACGCTCGGCGCCTTGCCAGGCTCGACGGTCGTCACGACGCCGGCGCCAGTCTGGTGCGTCGCCATCTACGAATGCGCACTGCTCGCTGCCGTTCCGCTGATCCGTCGCGGCGGTGCGACGCTCGCGTTCACGTTCGTGCTGACGGCAACGTCGCTCGTGCTTTGGCCACCGCAATCATTTGCAACACGGCTACGCATCACCATGCTGGACGTCGGACAGGCAGATTCTATTGTCATTGAGACACCGGCGCATCATGCGATCTTGGTCGATGCCGGTGGCCGGCTCGAGCGTGGGCCGCAAGGTGACGACTCGACGGCTGAACGCGTTGGGGAACGCATCGTCGTGCCGTTTCTCATTCGCGAGGGGATCCATCAGCTCGACGCGCTGATCGTTTCTCATCCCCACGGCGATCACGTCGGCGGGTGCCGGCCGGTGCTCGACAAAATTCGCGTCGCGGAGATTGCCGACAGCGGGCAAACCTACGGCGGCCATGCGTATCACGACTGCGTCGATACGGCGGCGGCGGATCATGTGCCAATCGTCTACCCGCGCGCCGGCGATGCGTGGCACACGAACGACGGCGTGACGCTGCGCTTCATCGGACCGTCGTTGCCCTTCATCGGCGGAAAGAATGCCATCAACGACAATTCGATTGCTTTCGTACTGCAGTACCGGAAGTTTCGGATGCTCTTCACCGGCGATGCGGGCGTGGCAGCCGAGCAACGATTCTTGTCAGAAGGAATCGATCTGCACGCCGACGTGCTCAAGGTCGGCCATCACGGATCGGCATACAGTTCGTCATCGGAGTTCATCAGGACAGTGAATCCACACTATGCAATTATCTCAGTTGGGCGGCACAACTTGTTCGGGCACCCAGCACCGGCTACCATCGGAACACTCGAGCGTGCTGGCTCGCGCATCCATCGGACGGACGAAGACGGCGCAAATACGGTGCTAACCGACGGCAAGGGTGACGTCGCCCTTGCATGCGCCGCGAGGCCTTGCTCGCTGTGAGCTTCGTGCCCATCCGATCTCGAAACTAGGATTCGTATCCTGGCACTCGACTGAACCAAAATCGCGGACGTGGAAATCGAGTTGCTGCGGCTAACGTCACGCGCTAAGGCGCAGGATGAGCGCAAGCGGCGCGCATCGATGATTCTCGCCGCGGGCGCCCGATGCTTCGCCAGGCTCAAGCGTTGCAGCCGAAGCTCCAAGCCGCTTTAATGCGTGATGTTGTCTTCGACGTCATACCCCATTTGGGTAAATGGGTCCAGACGTGCTTGGGTCGGCCGTATCGCCGGCCGGCGCCTCTTGTGGCAGGTGTTCGGCCATGAAGGTCAGGATCAGCGCCGCGATCTCGTCGTTCTGCTCGTCAAGAGCGAAGTGGCCGGCATCCACAAGGTGCACTTCAGCGCGCGGAAGGTCGGCACGGAA
The DNA here is from genome assembly GCA_049678885.1 of Candidatus Aquilonibacter sp. GTDB lineage: Bacteria > Vulcanimicrobiota > Vulcanimicrobiia > Vulcanimicrobiales > Vulcanimicrobiaceae > Aquilonibacter. The sequence continues at coordinate 9,723 of JBAUEZ010000144.1, forward strand.
CGCCGTCGCGCCCGCCGCGATAAATGAGGGATCATTCGCTCCCCAAACGACCAGGGTCGGCGGCTGATACTGCCGCAGCCACGCCTGCCAGACGGGGTACGCGTAAATATTGGTCCGATAATCATAGAGTAAGGCCGCTTGTATTTCTCGTTGGCGTGGCTTGGACAGGTGCGCGATTTCGTCCGTCCACGTGTCAGGGTTGTAGCGATCCGGGTGCGAGGTCCCCGCGATATGGCGTTCCTTGGTCGCCTCCGGCGACAGGAAGGCGCTGATCACTTCCGGATGCGCGGCTGGATCTGCCCAATACTGGGCGATCTTGCCCCATTTCGAACCCAGGCCTGCTTGGTAGATATTCCCGTTTTGGCTGATCAGCAGCTGCAAGCGCTCGGGGTGGTGCAGGATCAGCCGCATCCCGACCGGCGCGCCGTAATCATGGATGTAAAGACTGTAGCGCTCGACTTTCAAGGCTTCGAGCAGATGATCCATGGTCTTCGCCAGGTGGTCGAAGCTATAAGCGTAGGTCGAAGGCGGTGGCGTGTCGCTCTGACCGAAACCGGGGAAATCCGGCGCGATCACGTGACAGCGCGTTGCCAACAGCGGGATCAGCGTGTCGTATTCTCGAGACGAGGACGGGAAGCCGTGCAGCAGCACGATGGTCGGCGCATCCTTCCGACCCGCCTCCCGATAGAACACTCCGACCCCGTCGACGTCGATGCGGTGATAAGTAGTCGTTGCAGTAGTTGAGGGGATGGCACCTGCCACTGACGCGGAGCACGCGAGCACAGCCTCACTGAAGGTCGCAGCTCCAAGAGGTCGAGGTTGCAAAGTCTTAATCCTTTCGATGACGTCAGATGCCGCCTGAGAGCCCGCAATGTGATCGGGCGATCGGATATTTTCAGGGCGATCGCGAGCCGTATGCTGAACGCGCACGAAGCGAGCTTGGTTTAGTCGCCAGCCCCTGAACGGCTGAGGCAGATTCGCTGCTCCGGCGAAATGATGCCGTCCGTGACGGCTTGGGTGGCAAACACGAAAATGGCGCAGTTCCAGTCTTTGTTTATGCGGGAGTAATCGTGCTAGTGAACTCTCGTATCACTTCGCGTCTCAAATTTGGGCCAAGACCCAGTCACGCCAAGAAGGGTGCAGTTCCGGCACAAGTAGCTCGCGTAAACGATGACGCTCGAAAAGATAAATCTTCGTCATTTCCGCAATCGTCACACCGTGAGCAGGCCGCTGGGCGATCTGAATTCGGCTGCCACGTTCAATCTCGCCTTCCTCAACGATGCTTAGATAGGCGCCGGGACGCAAAGCCTGAGCGAAGCGCTTGATGAATCGCGGATCGTTCATCTTCATCGCAAGTTTGTAACACGGTACGCGCGGAACTGTGATCTGCAGAAGTGCCGTACCGACGCGCCAGCGTTCGCCAATCAAGGCTTGGTTAATATCGATACCGCCGGTCGTCAGATTTTCACCGAACTCCCCTGGCGGCATCGGTCGCTCAAGCTCTCGCTCCCACCACAGATAGTCTTCGCGCGCGTAGGCATAGACCGCTCTGACGTCGCCGCCATGTGCCTCGCGGTCAGCCTGATCGTCACCGCGCAGATTCACGCCTCGTACGGCAACCGGCCCGCTGACCGGCTCTTTGAAGATTCCGGTCGTAATAATTTGGCTGCCATATCGAACGGTGCGTACGGCGCCAACATTCACGGATTGAACTAAGGCGTTCATGCTGCCTCTGCCGCTAGCCGTAACGCTGGATGGCCAGCGCGATGGGAAGACCGACGAAAAGCGCGTGATCCGCAAGGAAACTCGAGAAAAGTGCGGCGTTGAACGCGGACTTGGGCGTACCGGTGAGCGGCAGAACGACCAAATCCATGAAGAGCCAGATTCCCGCACCGTACACAATGCCGAAGGTGCCCGCGTGCGAACGCAGGCCTTTTATGCGGCGGGAAGCGACGTAGTACAACGTTGCAAATGTGAATGCGAGAAAGAAATGGATCGCAACTCCAAGCGCAGCCGTGAGCAGGCCGCCCGAAAAGGCGGCCGGCCCCAATAAACCGCTGGCGATGTATTGTAGGACGCCGATGATCGAGAACGTGTGCAGCACGAAAACGTAAGCGACAAGGGCGAACATTGCATCCAGGGCGCCCGCGATAATGGCACCAGTCGCTATTGCTCGGATCGCTGAGGCGGCGCGCGGCGACGCTTTAATAAAAAGGATCTTGTTCATGCGTAGATTTCCTGAAGGAAAGCGTTGACGTGTTCGGCGATGGTGTCGAGCTCTTCAACGAGTGCGAAATGTCCCGTGTCGAGAAGTACGACGTTTGCTTCCGGAACGTCGCGTTTGTACGCTTCCGCGCCGGGGCGCGCGAAGAACGGATCGTTTGCCCCCCAAATCGCAAGCAGCGGCGGATGATGGTCGTGCAGATATTTCTGCCACGCGGGATAGCGCCCGGGATTGTTCTGATAGTCCCAGAGCAGCGCTTGCGCAGCTTCCTTGCGCCCCGGCTGATCGATCAATGCCTGGTCAAGTGTCCACATCGCAGGATCGATGGACGATACATCACGTGCGCCGGCTTCCCACTGAAAGCGCGTCCCCGCCAGAGTCAGGAACTGATCGACGGCTTTTTGACCGGCGGCGCGATCGCGCCACCAATTGGCGAGCGCGGCAACGCCCGGTCCGAAGCCATCGGTGTAAATGTTGCCGTTCTGCGTAACGATGCCGGTGATGCGTTCGGGGTGCTTTTCCGCAATTCGAAATCCGACGGGAGCTCCAAAATCGAACATGTAGAGCGCGTACCGATCCAGATTCAAACTCTCGAGGAAGGCATTCGTGACGTCGGCGAGCCAGTCGAACGTCCAGGGCGCTTCCGCGGGCGTGCTGCTGAACCCGTATCCCGGATAATCGGGCGCGACGACGTGCCATCGCGCAGCAAGCTTCTCGATCAAGCCGTTGTACGCGTGGGCTCCGCTCGGGTGCCCGGATAACAGAACGATCGTGGGCGAACGTGGGTCGCCGGCCTCTCGATAGAAGATTTCGACGTCCATAACGGTCTGGAAATGGTGCGTGACTTGGGGGGTGGGCATAAGGCCTCTCTTTGGCTAACGGTAAAACGACGTGCTTTATCGTTATGCGCAACTATATCTCTTTTTCCTAATGCCTGCAAGTGCTATGCTAACGTTAGTGAGAGCTACGCATACCGGCACTACCACCGGGCCTCCGCTCGCCTGCGTACAAGCCGCCGGATTTCCGGTTGGCGGAGAAAACCTCGCAATCGACCTTGCCGATACCATCGTGATGGTGTCGTCGCCCCCAACCGAACTGCTTCCAGACCAGGCCACATGCGATCGCTTCTGGGCGCTTCACCACGCCGTGCTGCCACCGGGCTGGGCGTTTCCGACGCTTGCAGCAACTCGAACGCTGCGCGCCGCGCTGCGCGCCGCGCTCGATGCAGCTCAGCAAGACAGGTCAATAGATGCGCCGACACTGGACCGCATCAATGCGACGTGCGCCTTAGCTACGACCAGCTTCGCAGCTGTGGAGCACGACGACGCCTTGACGTCGGTCGAACGTTGGCACTTCGAAGACGCGAAAGCGTTGACGCTCGCAGCGACGGCGCGTTCGGCGATCGAGATCTTGACGTCGCCGTCACTTCGCTCATCCTTGCGCCGTTGCGCGAACCCGAACTGTAGCATGCTCTTCGTAAATGGAGACGCCCGGCGCCGCTTCTGCACGCCAAACATCTGCGGAAACCGCCACCGCGTAGCACAGCACTATCTCCGACACCGACATGACAAGACATAAACGACGGGTACCGTAGCGCATTGGACGATTGAGACGCTCAACCGCTTCGACGCGGAAATATATCGAACCGATCAAGAAGGTTCGTTCCCGCTGCAGCCGCTTGCGCCAAGTGAGCGGCCGGATTGCTCGCATTACCTATGCCGAAAAGGCCTGGTTTACTGGTGCGCCCGTCCGCATCCGTCCTTGGTTCTCACGTTCCTCGCATCCGAACGCGCCCCCGGCATCAACGGCGCGCTTGTCGACTTCAATGCGCGCGAGACGGATTAACCGTCCTTCCTACGACCGGCGATCAGTTCAGGATATAGGGGTTCATGGATGGGGCAGGGTCTAATGTTCCATCTGGCATCGGGAAATTCGTCGGCGTAGTGCGCAAGCCGATTCGTCGCGATACACGGCGGCAGTCGGTGGCTACACGAGCGCGACCACATGTAGTTCTCCAACGCAGATGCTGAAGCCAGCGTGATCAGCCGCGAGGTCTGCCAAGCGCAGGTGCTTCAGTCATCGCGGCTGTTCCGGTATGTGAGTACAGGACTTTATGAGATCACGTCGGCGGTTGTCGGCCAGTTCTCGAGAAAATTCGCGTCGCAGAGATTGCCGACAGCGGACAAACGTATGGCGGCCACGCGTATCACGATTGCCTCGACACCGCGCACGCGGATGGTGTGCCGATCGTGTATCCGCGTGCCGGCGAGATGTGGCGCACGAACGACGGCGTGACGCTCCAGTTCATCGGCCCGTCCCTGCCATTCATCGGCGGCAAGAACGCGATCAACGACAACTCAATCGCGTTCATTCTGGCGTACAAACACTTCCGCATGCTTTTCACCGGCGACGCGGGCACCGCGGCTGAAGCGCGATTTCTCAACGAGGGAGTCGATCTGCTCGCCGATGTGCTCAAAGTTGGGCATCACGGTTCGGGGTATAGCTCGTCGCCCGAATTCATCGCCGCCGTACATCCGCGTTATGCGATCATCTCGGTTGGCCGCCACAACATGTTCGGCCATCCGGCGCCATCAACTCTAGAGAGGTTGCAGGCGCTCGGTGTGCGCATCTATCGTACAGATCATGGCGGTGCAATCTCGGCTGTTTCAGATGGGAGTATGTGTGTCATTACGAGATCGTTGCCAAATTCGTAGATGCCTCTCCGCATTCTTAGTGTTCCTTGCGGCCGGGTGCTCAACGGTAGCGCCAGAAAACCACCATCCCGAAAGCGTGTCGACAGCACTCACGCATGCCTTGACAAGTGGCGAATGGCTTACGTATGGGCATGACTACAGCAACAGCCGCTTCTCGCCGCTTCGCGAGATCAACACAGAAAACGCCTTCCGGCTTGTCCCAGCGTATGTTGTTCAGACAGGCGTTGTAGGGCCGCTTGAGGCCACGCCGATCGTCTCCGACGGCGTGATGTACTTTAGCACTGCGTATGATGGCGTACTCGCAGTCAACGCGATGAACGGCGAGCTGCTGTGGGTGCGACCGCCGCTAAAAGGGCATTTTCGGCTTTGCTGTGGCCCTGTAAATCGGGGTGTCGCATTGACCGATAGCCTCGTGCTAATCGGCCAACTGGACGGAGTCCTTGTCGCCCTTGACCGTAAAACGGGGCAGCTAAGATGGGCGACCACTGTCGGCGATAATGCCGCAGGTTACAGCATAACAATGGCCCCTCTGGTCTATGGCGATTCCGTGTTCGTCGGCGTTGCTGGAAGTGAATTCTCGATTCGTGGCTCGCTCAGTTCATATTCGCTACGCAATGGTGCCCTGCAGTGGCGATGGTATTCCACGGATCCCAAGAGCTGGTTCGGCCATTCAACGCGGTTGCGAACGGATGACGGCACGGCAACTGAGGTTTCTTCCGCTGGCTTGAGACGGCGCTTCGCGAACTCATGGAAATACGGTGGAGGTGGGATTTGGGCGACGCCCGCAATCGATCCGGCGACTAACACAATCTTCGTTGCAACAGGAAATCCGTGGCCCGACTCTGATGGACACCGTCGCCCCGGCGACAATCTGTACACGGATAGCATTGTCGCTCTCGACGCGTCCACTGGTCGCTTGAGGTGGTTTTTTCAGCAAACTCCGCACGACATTCGTGACTTGGATGCGGCGTCGCCGCCAGTCCTCTTCGACACCATTGACAATAACGGCAGAACGGTGCCCGCCATAGGTGAGGCGGGAAAGACGGGCTACTTCTATATTCTCAACCGTAACACGGGCTCGCTCATTCGTCGATCGGAGAACCTCGCCTCGGTGAGCAAGCCGCTAGACAGCTCGCAGGCTTACGATGGTGGCTCAACGTGGTCGCCCGTCTCGCTTGATGCCAGCCTAGGAATAGCAGTCGTCTGTGCGTCGCAACACTTAAAGCTCGAGCAGGGAAGCGCGAGTTCAGAACGTTTCCATGGTTCTCTCCACGGAGCCGATTGGAAATCAGGAATTGGCACGGTCTCGGCACTCAACCTCGCTACAGGTCGCGTAGTTTGGCAAGATCAGTTCGATGTGGGACTCGTTGGTGGATCCGTCAGCACTGCCGGGGACCTAACATTTGTAGGCGAGGGAAGCGGGTATTTTGACGCTCTGGACAGCAAGACAGGACTGCGCCTCTGGCGATTCCAGACCGGGGCCGGCGTCAACGCCGCACCCACCGTTTTCGAAGAAGGTGGAACGGAATTCGTCGCGGTCTCATCCGGCGGTAACCAGCAATTCGGGACGCGCTACGGCGACGCCATTTTCGTCTTCGAATTACAGAGCCGCTGAAAAGGATACTTACACTCAAGGGTTCTGATAAAAGAACCCGTCGATCTTCGCACGTCTGGCATGGCTAATGCCTGCCTGCTGAACTATCGCATCCAGCGCTGAAAAGTCCGCGCCTTCGCTGTCGGGCGCCACCGACTGTAAAAGCTGTAAGCTCATTTGTAGGACGCGCATGGCGCGCAGATCGAGCTTTACTAGACCCCAATAGTGATTCCAACGTTGCGTTACCTGTTTGTTGGCCTCGATTGCGGCAAGGTATTTTGCGCGCGCCGACGGGTCCTGAATAGCGTTCGGATTAGAGCACCCCGGAAGACGCGCGCCGTTCGCATCCGGCGGAGGAGTAACGCATGGTTGCGGGATGTTGCTCGGGTCGTTCGGATTATACGTTGGGTCATATGACTGCTCAATGGATTTAAGTATCTGCGCCCACGCCTGCACAAGCGCTCTACGCCGGGTGACGAAATTCTGCGGTGTTAAGGCGTCCAAGTTTACCGTGCCATCCATCGTCGACACCGCCGAAGTTAGGTCGCTGAGCGAGCCCGAAGAATCGTAGCGCTGCAGTGCCTGCAGCGCTACGGCGATTTGTGCATCCGTCTGAGCCGCAGTAGCGGCGGCGCCTATGAAACTAGGGGCAGCAAAAGTGACTAGCGCCAGCACAACCGTCGCAATCACGGTACGCCGTGCCAAAATCGAATCAAGTCGCATCTTGCGAGCCTCCTAATACGGCGTAGTCGCGCTGGTAACGTTTGTCGTGCCGGTCGCCTGGCTTTTTGTGATGCTGAGGACGCCACTGGTCGTAGCAGCCGCATTGGACGTCACGATATTTATGTTATTCCAGCCACTGCCGTCCGTGAGGTACTGCGTCTGCTCGTTGAGCGTCTCCGAGCTCGTTTGGTCCTGATTGCCTGCACACCAATAACTGTAATCATGGTCAACAGCCGCCTCGGTGCCCTGCGACCCGACTATATTTGTAGCCGAAATGGGGTTCCCGGCTCCTGGATCGGGCGTGCCCGCTACACACGCCCACGTTCCGTTTGCCGAATAAATTGCTGGCGCTTGTTCCTCGTAAGTAACGTTGTAGAAATTAACCGTCGCCGGAGCAAGCCAAATCGAACTATAGATCCCAATATCGGCAAAGCCTTGATTGTGGTAAACGCTGTTGTCGTAGTTCGTGTAAATCGCGGCGCTCGGTGCGATGACCGAAAACGTGGTCGAGTTGGTTTCGCATATCTTTTGTCGACCGGGCGTGGTGACCGTTACATCGCCGGCAACCGCGCCTGCCGTTAAAGTTGCCTGGCTCCCGTTTCCACTTAACGTCCCATCAGTTCCACCACCGCTAATGTTCAGGCTCGTACCATTCGTCGTAATGGTAACTTGTTCGCCCACTGACGTGTAGAGGCTTTTCAAGCCGCGGATGGCTGTGAGGATTGGTTGAGTTCGAAAAGCGCCGCGAACTCCCTCGGCGTCCGATAGTCGAGTGAAGAATGAGGGCGGACGTTGTTGTAATCTTCCTTCCAGGCCAGGGCCCGTCGCCGGACCTCGAAGATGGTCACGAAACTATGCGCATTGAGCAACTCGTCACGGATGCGCCCGTTCAGCGATTCGATCTGCGCGTTTTGCGTCGGCTTCCCGGGATCGATAAAGTGCAGGTTAACGTCGCGCTCGGCGCCCCAACGAAGCATGGCTCGACTCGTAAATTCGGAGCCGTTGTCGAATCGAATCGTCTTTGGAAGGCCGCGATCGAACGCCGCATCCTCGAGAAATCGAATCACGTCGTGGCTTCCGAACGAAAAGGCAACCTCAAGCACAACGCATTCC
>JBAUEZ010000145.1:0-4111 GCA_049678885.1 Candidatus Aquilonibacter sp.
AACGAATGGTCATCAATTTCTTCCCACGGTAGGGAATACAGCACCGGACCAAGGGCCCAGCGAAGCGCGGGGCCGCGTATCATCAACTGCATATAGTGGCGGTCCGCGTGGTGATAAGGCCCGTACAGATGGGCCCACCGAACCCTGTTGTGCACCCATCGAAGCAGCCGCTCATGACGAACGTGCATTTTCAGTGTAATTTGCGGTTGCTTACCGTCGCCACCAAAGTGGCCCTCGCCAATGAGCAAGCCTAATATCAGGCCCTTTTCGAAGTCCGAGAGTTGATCGCCATTTGCCTCATCCCCACGAATGTCCATGCGTCCCCCCGACTGTTTCACCGGGGGGTTTGCCGTGAAACTTTCGTCTCCTCGCTGTGCGAGGCCCGTCGCGCCAAATCCGGGATGACAAGCGAGCGTGCCAGCGAACCTGAGGCGGCGTGAAGATCGGGTTGAGCTTCGACGAGGGAGATCCCGTCTATCGCTTCTACGTCGGTGCGCTGATGGCGGCCGCCGAACAGGCTGGGATCGACGTGCAGCCCTTCTGGCTTGCCGGCGCGGATCGCCCCATCGACGAGGTCGCGATCCAGACGATGGACGGGCTGATCCTCACGGGCGGCGCCGATGTGGAGCCACAGCACTACGGCTTGGACGACCGCGATGGCGTGTGCAAACCATTCCCCGGTCGCGACGAGATCGAGTTACCGATGCTCGACACCGCCTTCGAACGGCGATTGCCGATGCTTGCGATCTGTCGCGGGATGCAGCTGCTCAACGTCTACCAGGGCGGCACGCTGCGACCGGCGCTGTCGCATCCTGACGTTCACGCCCTCGACGCGGAAGCTCGTCACCCGATCGTGTGCGAGCCCCATGCAGCGCTCCCACTCCTCGTCGGCGAGCACGAAGGGCTGGTGAATTCGACGCATCAGCAGGCCGTCGACCGTCTCGGCCACGGATTACAGATCGCCGCAAAGCACGCCGACGGGACTATTGAATCGATCGAGTGGACGCGGCCGATGCGCCGGCCCTGGCTCGCCGCCGTGCAGTGGCATCCCGAGCGCATGGGCCTCGACGAGCCATTTTCCGGCGCGATCTACCGCGGCTTCCTCCAAGCGGTCTCGCTCAAGCGCGATCTCTAGAAGCAGAGCGGGCGTTTTTCGGGGATACCCGTGCGACGTGGAAAGCGCGGAGAGGTCGGCTCGGTTTTTCGCACGACGATGATGCGCCGCTCGCCGTCGAGCGGCGTTTCGCTCTCGACAACACCACCGAGCATCGTGGCGGCGTCCGCGAGCGCGTTGCGCTCGCGATCATCCATCATGCCGCGTTGCAGTACGGCAATGCCGCCCACGGCAATGAACGGCAGCAGTAGTTCGGCGACGGTAGGTGCACTCGCCACCGCGCGCGCCGTTCCGGTTTCAAAGTGCTCGCGAAGGCTCAGATCGTGAGCCGCGACCTCGGCTCGAGCGGTGACGGCTTTGCCCGCAAGATGCAACGTTGCGAGCATTTCAGCGAGAAACTGCGACTTTTTTGCCGTGGCCTCAACCATCGCGACCGGTATGCCAGTTACGATCGCGAGCGCAATCGCCGGCAGCCCACCACCCGATCCAACGTCGATCAACGAGCGTCGCACGTATGGCGCGACCGTGAGGCTGTCGAGGATGTGCGGCGCGAATTCTTCCGGGCTCTTGGCCCCGGTCAAGTTGAACTGACGGTTCGCTTCGAGCACAGCTTCGCCGTAGCGCACGAGCCGGTCGATGTACGGATCCGGCGCGCCGCCGGCTTCAAGAAGCGTGCGAAGCTCGCTCACGCTCGATGAACAGGCCGACGATCGCGACATCGGCGGGACTCACGCCCGGAATGCGACTCGCCGCGCCGAGGGTGCGCGGCCGCTGCGCGATCAGCTTCTCGCGTGCCTCTCGCGAGAGTGCCGAGATTTCGGCATAGTCAAAGTTCCCGGGGATCATCACGCGCTCGGTTTTGGCCGCACGCTCGATCGCAATCTCCTGACGGCGCACGTAGCCGGCCACTTTGAGCTCGATCGTCGCGCGCTCGCCGATCGCCGGCTCGAGCCGCGGATCGAAACGCTCCGCAATATCACCAAACTCGAGCGTTGGACGGCGCAGTGCGTCGGCGAGCGTCGAGCCCGCATCGAAGTGTTGGTCTTTGATGCGATCGATCCCGACGCGCGTGCGCTCGGCACGCGCCATCGCTTCGCGCAGCGTGTGCTGCCGCGTTGCAAACGCATCCCACGCGACATCGTCGACAAGACCGATGTCGCGCCCGATCGGGGTCAAGCGCGTGTCCGCATTGTCATGACGCAAGATCACGCGGTGTTCGGCGCGCGAGGTCAGCATGCGATACGGTTCGTCGACGCCTTTGGTGACGAGGTCGTCGATCAGAACGCCGATGTACGCGTCGCTGCGCGACAAACGCAGCGGCTCACGGCCCTGCACGGCGCGTGCCGCATTCACGCCCGCAAGTAACCCTTGCGCAGCGGCTTCTTCGTAGCCCGACGTGCCGTTGAGTTGTCCGCAGTGATACAAGCCCGCGTAGCGGCGCGTTTCGAGCGTGTCGTGCAATTCCGTCGGCGGCACCATGTCGTACTCGACCGCGTAGCCGGCGCGCAACATCACGCAGTCTTCCAAACCCGGCAGCGTGTGCAGCATCTCGATTTGAATCTCGGCCGGCAGCGAGGTCGAGAACCCGCCGACGTAGAGCGTCGGTTCGTTCCAGCCTTCGGGCTCGATGAAGAGTTGGTGCGACGGATTGTGCGCGAATTTGACGACTTTATCTTCGATCGACGGGCAGTAACGCGGCCCGATGCCTTCGATCAAATCGAGGCCATAGAGCGGCGAATACAGCAGATTATCGCGTACCAGCGTGTGCGTGCGCTCGTTGGTCTCGGTAATATAGCATGGATATTGCGGGCCACCGAATTTCATCTCACTGGTGTACGAAAACAGCAACGGTGTCGCGCTCGGCGGTTGCAGCAGCATCGCGTCGTAGTCGACCGTCGTCCGGTCGATGCGCGGCGGCGTGCCGGTCTTCAGCCGTTTCGTCGGAAAACCAAGACGCCGCAGCGCGTGCGCGAGCCCGACCGCCGGCGCTTCACCGAAACGCCCTTCGGACTGCACCACGCTCCCGCGAAACGTCTTGCCGCCGAGAAATGTGCCGGTCGCGAGCACAACGCTGCGCGCGAAATACTTCAAACCATCAGCGCACACAACGCCACGCACGACGTCGCCGTCGACAACGAGATCTTCAACTAACCCTTGCACGATGCGCAGCTGCGGCTGCGCGCGCAGCACGTCGATCGCCATGCGCGCGTACGCGGGTTTATCCATCAGCTGGCGCAAGGCGCGCACCGCGGGGCCTTTGCTCTCGTTCAAAAACCGCGCGTGCAAACTGCATTGGTCTGCGATGCGCGCCATCGCGCCGCCGAGCGCATCGATCTCGCGGACCAGTTGGCCTTTTGCGCTGCCGCCGATCGACGGATTGCACGGCAACGTGCAGATCTTCTCGGGATCGCCGGTGACCAGCAGCGTGTTTACCCCAAGGCGCGCCGAGGCAAGCGCCGCTTCCACGCCCGCGTGACCACCTCCGACGACGATGACGCCAGCGTCATCACTGTGCACATGCTGCATTCCAGGCCAGCGCTTTAGGGAGTCCGAAACGAAACCCTACTATGCAGAGATTTCCTCTTGCCATGGGCGCGCTCACCATTGCGGCGGCGCTCCTCGTTGCGCCGGTACTCGCCCAGACCATGAGCATCACCACGCGGCCGACGAATGTAACCCTGAAGGTCGGCCAAAGCGCGTATATCTACGTGGAATCGCGCGGCAGCTGGCCCGGTCTTAATGGGACTACCTGCGGTGCCTTCCCGCATTCGAAGCCCGGCGACACGGTGGCGGTCAGCAATGTTCACCAGATGAAGATGGGGGAGAGCGGCGCGATGTCGCTCGATGTGAAGGGGCAGCACCCGGGCACCTGCTTTCTCCGCTTCGCCATGACCGCAGAAACCAAGGATGGGGATGTCAAAGAGCTCAAGGCGACCACGCACATCACGGTGACCCCGTGAAAACGTTCGCGACACTCGCGCTTGCGCTCGTGACCTT
>JBAUEZ010000146.1:0-2191 GCA_049678885.1 Candidatus Aquilonibacter sp.
AAACGACTCCGGAATCGAGACTTTCCGTGGAAACTTCTATCGCTATCTCGCGCGAGAACTAATACAAAATAGTCTGGACGCGCGTTATGACCCGTCGAACCCTGTTACGGTCAAATTTGCATTAGAAACAATCTCGAAGGGCGATCTACCGGACGCAGCAGCCCTATCTCTTGCGCTTCGCAGGTGCGCCGAGTTTTGGTCGGGACAGCCGAAAACAGTTTCATTTTTTGAGAAGGCAGAAGATGCTCTCGACGCGAGCAAGATAACTTGCCTTCGCGTCGGCGACTATAATACAAAGGGCGTCACAGGTTCGGACGACGACCGAGACGGCAACTGGTACAACCTTATAAAATGCGCTGGTTCTTCCAACAAGGGCGGTGGCGAGGGCGGTTCGTTTGGCATCGGGAAGAATGCTCCGTTCGCCGCGAGTCATGCGCGAACTGTGCTCTACTCTACAAAACTGAAGAATGGAGCCGTCGCTTTTCAGGGTGTTGCGCAAATCGCGACGCACGAAAACGGCAATGGGGAGCGCCTTCAATCAACGGGATTCTTAGGGAGGCCCGACGGGACGGCTGTCCGCAATGTCACGGATATTCCCGGTCTTTTTGAGAGAGAAGAGCAAGGCACGGACATCTGGATTCTCGCTTACAACTTCCGCGGGGATTGGCGAGATGACCTGATGTATTCCGTCCTGGAGTCATTCTGGCCGGCTATTCGTTTTGGCGAGCTCGTAGTCGACGTCGGTGATATCCGTGTCGACGCAAGTTCGCTCGAGGAGCACCTCAGGCAATACAGCACGCAACAAGATTTTACCGGTCACGTCTTTTATCAGGCGTATAGCGATCCAACGGTTCGCGAGGTAATCGACATCCCGCAGCTCGGTGAATGTTCGATATACGTGCGTAGCGGTGAGGGCCAGACGCCTAAGCGATTTGCAATGATTCGAAAGGCCGGTATGGTCGTCACTGCTCGCCGCTTTCAGTCGCCCATACCGTACGCTGGCGTTTTCCTTTGTCGCAATGATCAGGGGAATGCGAAGCTGCGCGAGATGGAGCCGCCTAGGCACGACGAGTGGGATAAAGACCTACCCGAACCAGGCGCCAACCGGAAGGCCTATAATGCCATTGGCGACGCTATCAGGAAAGTTCTTCACGAGCTTAATCCTTTGGCCGACGCGGAGGCCCTTGTAATCCCCGGTCTTGAGCGGTATCTCCCAGACATTGAACCGGACAGCGCCGACCCTCTTTGGAACGGCGGGAAGGATCGTTCACAAAGCGAGAGTCATGATGGGCGACCACCCGTGCAGGTTGACGTTAAGCCTGTAACGCTGAAGCCGCGGCCGACGGCGACGCCCCAACTGGTTGAAGTTCCCAACATAGGTGGTGGCGTCGATGATAGTGATGATGATGACGGCGAATCTATCCCGCCAGGTGAAGACGAAGGCGGATTGCAGCCTGGTGGGCGCCGAGATGCCCGTGCGGGTCAAGGCGACCTTCCTCAGGGTGAAACGCGGGGCCGGCGCCCGACGCCGCAAGTATTCATTCCATCTCGTGCCTTCGTAAGCGATGCGAGACTCGGAAAATATACGGTTGTCCTCCATCCCCCCGAAGATTTCAAGGCAGCGTCCCTGAGCGCTGTGGCTATCGGTGAGGATCAGAAGAGCGTTCTACACGTTCGGTCGGCGCGGATTGTCGACGGTGACCCTGTTCCGACGAGCGAGGGCTTTGTTGGGCCGATCGACCTTTGCCGCGGGGAGCGCGTCACGCTTGAGATTTTCGTAAGCGAGCCGTCCCGGTACGCGATCGAGGTTTTCGCAAATGCGCTTGAGTGAACGCTCCTATCCTTATCCGGTGGTAGGCAACCGAGATGATGTTCCTGGGGCAGATTTTCAAGCGACAATACAGGTCGCCTTCGACGGCGAAACAGCCTTTATCAATGTCGAGGCGCTGACCAGCAGCGAGACACTGCTTGAACTAATCCGTGCGGGTCTAGCGATTTACGCTTTACACATTGAGTGCAGCAACACTCTCTACCGCGCAATATTCCGCTCGCCGGATCCGTCATTTCGTGCCGGAATTTCGCTCGACGCGATAAATGACACCGTCGAAGTCTTGGTGACCATCCTTGCGATTGATGCGATTCCCGAATACAGGGTTGCTGGCCAGCACAGCGATTACGGCGAGCATTCGTT
>JBAUEZ010000147.1:0-1866 GCA_049678885.1 Candidatus Aquilonibacter sp.
GGTCGCGCCCCGCTCGCGCCCCCGCGTGCGCGATGCTCGAAGATACGCTCGCGCTCGGCGAGCGGCACGCCTGGTCCGTCGTCATCGATGATCGCGCAAACAAACGGATCCTGGCGTCCGATGCTCACGCACACATGACCGCCCGGGCTCGCATACTTGATCGCGTTCTCGATTACGTTGAGCAGCACGTGCATGCACGCGTCGCCGCCGATGCGCGCCATGACCTGGCCCGCGTAGCGCACCTCGAGCGCCATGCCGGCTTGACGCGCGATCGGCGCGAGCGCGTCGACGGCGGCGTCGGCAGCTGCAGCAAGGTCGGTCGTACCCGGCGCAGGCTGCGGCGAGAGATCGAGCGGCGAGAAGTCGAGCATGCCGTCCACCAGCCGTCCGAGACGCAGCGCTTCATTGCGCGCGACTTCGAGAAAACGCCGCGTCGTCGGGCGGTCGAGCTCATCGTCGAGCAGCGTTTCGATGTAGCCGCGAATCGAGGTCAGCGGCGTGCGCAGCTCATGGCCCACCGTGGCGAGGAACTCATAGCGCTCGCGCTCACGGGCACCGCGTTCGAGTGCGTGCTCGATCGTCGCTTCGAAACCGTCGACGTCGGCATACGTGCTGACCCGCCACCATCCCGTCTCCATCCGCCGTCCGGTCACGAGCGACATCGTTGCAGAAATGCGCTCCAGTGCCGAGCGGGCATCGAGCGTCAACGCAGTCGTGCCGTCGCGCGCCGGCGAGAGCATGGCGATGACAAACCAGTCACTGCCGGGTTCGTGCCCCAGACGATCGCCTTCGCGCACAACGCGTTCGGCCGCGCGCGCGAACGCGCCGACCGTTTCGCGCTCGAGCCGCTGCGTAACCTCGGGCAGGCGCAAGACCAAAAGCGGAACGTCGCGATGCTCCGCCAGCGCCTCCACGAGCAGCGGCCCAAGCTGCGCGAGCGAGTGGATCGGACGCGCACCTACGCTCATGGGCGAACGAACTTGTATCCGTATCCGTGAATCGTCTGCACGATCGGCGGCAGCCCGGCGTCTTCTTCGATCTTGGCGCGCAGGCGCCGCACGTGCACATCGACGGTGCGCTCATCGCCGTCGAAGTCGAAACCCCAGACCCGCTCGAGCAGCCGCTCGCGCGAGAGCGCGATGCCGACGTTGGCAGCGAGTTCGAGGAGCAGCGAAAACTCGCGCGGCTTCAACCGCACGTCGTGGCCGTCGACGCGAGCCTCGCGCGCCGCCTCGTCGACCTCCAAGCGTCCAAAGGTCAAGGAAGCCGGCGCCGCTTCGAAGGTGCGCCCCGAACGCCGCAACACGGCGCGCACCCGCGCGACAACTTCGCGCGGCGAGAATGGTTTGGTCACGTAATCGTCGGCGCCAAGTTCAAAACTCACGACACGATCGACCTCGTCGATGCGCGCAGTCAGCATTAGGATCGGCACCGCGCGCTGCTCGCGGCGTAACGTGCGCACGACGTCGAATCCGTCGACGCCCGGAAGTCCAATATCCAATATGATGAGATCGGCAGCGTGCCGTGCGCTGCGCAGCGCCGCATGACCGTCAGCGACCGTGATGACGCTAAAGCCCTCGCGCTCGAGATGGTGCGCAAGCAGATCGCGAATCGCGCTGTCGTCTTCAGCGACGACGATCGTCGGAGCCGCCATATGCTAGCCAGTGCCCCGGAAATTTCCTACAAGGACACCGTCTCCGCCGCGTGCTCGCGCAGCACCGCATAGATCGTCGAGGCGGCGAAACCCAGCCGCTCGAGACGGCGCGCCGCATGCGGATAGCTCGGCGCAGCGACGCGCAGCAACTTCTCGAGCGCACGCAAGCAGCGCGCACGTTCGTCTTCTTCAAGCGCATAAACTGCAGCCTG
>JBAUEZ010000148.1:0-3160 GCA_049678885.1 Candidatus Aquilonibacter sp.
CCCAATGCCCAGTAATGGTGTCCTTCCCACGGCTGCGCTCGCGCAGCCGGCCGACACGCGCGAGCGGCTGCGATGTTGCCGGGACACCGGCGAGTTCCGTAAGGTGCCCCAAGCCAAGCCGCCCGAAGGCGGGAAGTGCTAGGCCGCCAACGCGTCGCGCGACATTGCCCAGTGTATTTGCTCCCGGAGCATCCCCATATTGTTGGAAGTCAGGCAGCGCTCCGACGCCCCCCGAATCCAAGACGATCGTCAAGAATCGCATAAAGTCAAAAGGGCGTTTCGGCTTAGCAGAAACGCAGTCTTTCCTCACAAGCATAGGACAAAGTGACCATCGCGTACGTTACATAAGGATGAGAGTCTGCGACAATTGCGAATACGGGAACGCTTGCGACACCTAGTCTTTATTGTTGTCTTAAACCTGGTATTCTGCGCACCGGCTTTCGCGCAGACTCCAAGTCCGGCACCAAGCGCAACCCCGATTGCGACGGCTCAGGGTACGGTCGTGCGACTGAGTGCCGACCACATCGCCTTCTACTACGACCGCTATCTCATCGAAGCTGACGGCAACGTACGCGTCACAGAAAGCAACGGACTAACGATTACCGGCGACGCGTTTTCGATGGACCTCAAGCTCAACCGCTTCCTGATTGCAAGCCACGTGCACTTGCGCAGCCCCAGTGGAAATCTCGACGGCGCCGCGATAGCCGATTTCTTGGATTTTGACCGCATTTATTTCGTGCCTGTGATCAGCAAGCCGGACCGCTGGACGTACGAGGGACGCGATTTTGCGCACCCCCTCCGGGGCCGCATTATGCCGGGTGACGTATTCTACTTTCCGGACCTCAGCAACTCGCACCTGAGCCTTACGGCGAGATCCGTTGTGGTACAGGCCAAGCAATTTGCGCGCTTCGCCAACGTGCGCGCCGAATTCTTACACGTAGGCACACCGTTGCCGTCCTACTATGTCTATTTCGGATCGAAGGTCGATCTCGCGCAGAACTCGCTCTCAGGTGCGAACCTTGACGCGACATGGAACGCGACGGGGAATGCGCACTCGATTACGGCGTTCCACTTTCGCTACGATGCCTACAACCACGCGTATATTGGATTCGAGCAGCATCTCGCCGGAAACGATCAGCACGAGTACGCGGTTTTTTCCGTCAATCCGTTCACGACTCCCGACAAATATTGGAACCTCGTTACCGGCGAACACATCGGTTCGAAGTTTGAGGTCAGCACGTTTACCCAGCTCTACACCTATCAATACGGACTCTCCATGCCGAGTGCTTCGGCACAGACGACGTACGTAACGCTGACTCAAGCATTCAACCGATCCTCCCTGCAAGCGTACTTCAATCAAACGAACTACAACATGATCGGGCCTAGCACGCCGGCCTCGCCGAACCATCCGAACTCACTGCAATTGACGTGGACATCCTACAATAACCAGGTTTTTAAGACGCCGCTCTTCTTTCAAACGCAGTTCGGACTAGGATACAACCACGACGCCTACGGCTTGCAAAATTATAACGGCGTACTGTACACGACTATTTGGAACCAGGTGGTCGGCTTTACGCTGTCGTTGGCAAACATCAAGATCGGCGATCGCAACCAAGCATACAAACTCTACAACTTCAATGCCACCGAGAGTTCGAGCCGCACGTGGAATACCGTTCCTCACCGCATCAACAGTCAGATTACGACCGCCAGCTTAAGCCGGCAATTCTCACGCTTCGTGAACAGCTATCTCGCATACAGCGTTCAGAACACGAGCGACCTCTATTTACAGGGCGGCTATCAGCCATCGGCGCCGCTCTTGCCCGACGGCACGCCTTATACGCCGTTCGAATCCTTCCGCGGCGCTGCAACGCAACGCACTACTGCGCTCGGGACCACCTATTCGGCATCGCCGAATCTGGTAGCGACCGTAGTTTTTCTCAACCACAACGACTTTCCGGCGCCCTATCCGGGATTGTTCTCACCACCGCCGACAAATGCGATCGGCGGGTACACCTACACCAACTACCTCGGGCAACCGCCTTGGCAACTGAGCGGAGAACTGCGCGCGCGAATCCTTCCTCATCTCGTTATTGACGTGCAGCGGACGTACTTCTTCCACTACGGCAATCAAATCTGGAGCCCAACATTCGTGGTACAGTTGAGCGGATGACCAACCTGCGATTGCGCCTAGCAGCGCTCTTCTGCGCACTGCTCATCGCCGCGACCGCCGCGCCGGTCGCGATCACCGGGCAATTGCTCGCTTATCAGGACGGTTTCGTCTTTTTCACGACGGGCGACGGCTTTCGCCTTGCGCCAAACGTAGCGGTTCTCGACGAACAGACAAAGCAACCGGCGAAGCGAGCACCGCGCGCACGCGACTATGCGCGTGCCGTGTTCAATGACGCCGGTCAAGTTGTCGAGATCGATCTTTCGAACGCGCCGTATCCGGTCGGGCCGCTTCCGGAATCCGCCCAGGCCTTCGCCGTCACGATCTCATCGCCGTATCCGAATCCCGAACTGGCTGGTCCCGCACACACGACCGCAAACGGAGTGCCGGTGACCTACTCCGGCAAGATCGTGCTCGTAAAGTTCTACGTTCAGGTGCCACCCACGACGCCACTCAACGCACAGATCTTCATTTCAACCGACGCGGACAGCTGGAATCCACAAGCGATCCAGATGGACCGCGTCGACGCGTTGCACTTTGTCGCGCTGCGCCGCATTGCTTCCGGCACGATCTTGCACTATCTGTACACGAGAGGCACGCAGCAAACGCAAGAAGTCGGGCCAAACGGGCTCTCCATGAAGCCGCGAGAGATCATGGTTAATGATTCTGACACCAACTCGACAAACAGCGTCGTCGCCGAGTGGGCGGATTCGAATCAGCCAAACATTCTTTCGCAGCCGTCGGTCTTTCCGACGCCCTACAATCCCGCGCCGTTCCCCAATCTGCCGGGCGGCGTACGAACGCCGGCTCCTATTGAACCGTGATGGGTATCACACGCTCGACGCTTTGACCCGCAGTATTCCGCGCTATAACCGTCATCGGGTACGTCCCGTGAAAGAAGAACGGGACGTTGGGGACGACGTAGTTCAAGGCAAATCGGCCGGTCGCAACTTTGGGCACGCCTATCGAAAACGTCGCGATCTTGGCCTCGAC
>JBAUEZ010000149.1:0-26053 GCA_049678885.1 Candidatus Aquilonibacter sp.
GACGAATCCAACCAAGACCCGCTGAGAATCAGCGGGTCTTTCTTTTCTCCTACATGCCAGGAATGCAAAACCCAGCGCTCTTGCCAGCGTTGTGTCTTTCACGGCGATCGGATGATCTCGGAATGAAACCCGGCGGAAGAAGCGTTGCTGAGATGCGTTGCATCGACGAAGGCGACGAAATCGCCGGGTTTGCTGTTGACTGCGATGACCGAAATGACCGCGTTCCATTGGACTTTCTTGTCGTCGGTCCGCTCGAAAGCTTGCGAAACCATCCCCGTCCCACTCGATTTTACGCCGGCTTGCCAACCTGCAGCGATCAGCTGCGCGGCAAACGCATCGAGTAGCGCACCGGCAGAGGTTCCATCATGAATGTATGCCGCTGACCGGCCGTTCATCGGCGTGCCGTCGGAGGCAGCCGCCATCGTGACGCCTGACGGTGCCCGCAGTTCGGGCATTGCCGATTCCATAACCCTCTGCATCTGCGCCGTCATGAGCTTTGCCATCGCCTCGGGTCCGCCGCACACGAGGTCGACCATTTTGTCGGTCTGCGCGACGGTGATTGTCACATCGTTCGGGTCTGCGCCGCTCCAGATACTTATCATCGGCGCGTTCGCTTTACAATAGGTCGATGAACTGGGACCTCTCGACGAGACGAACCCGCCGGTGCCATTGAAGGGTGCTTGTTTATTCGCCCAACCCGCTGCGACGACCGCCGAACGGTACGCGTTCATCGAGTCGGCGGTTGCGTCGTATAGCACTTCGTACGAATCACTGGTGTCGTCCTTGCCTTGCGTATGCGACGTGCGATGTATGCTTCCGAGGATGGTTAGGCCAGGCAATGGGACCTTTGGCATATCAGCCGGAAGCTTTCCGACGAAAACCTCGGCATGGCCACCGCCGTATTGGGTTACGAGCCGCTGCAATAGCAGCATCGTGTTGTCAGGCGCTTGCGGCGAGGCCGGCCTTGCGGACGCAAAGAGAAGCACCGCGAGAAGAACGAATGTTCGCTTCATCATGTCCTCCGTGGATACAAAATACCACATATGCAATTCGGGAGCGAGTACGATGCGTACCGCTCCCGAACGTCGCGCCTGATTCCCGGTGTCTACTAGGTTGTGTCGCCGACTAGGAACGATGCGTCGCGGTTCTCGGGCTTTACCAAGAAGCCGAGCAGCGAGAACACAATGACCGCGCCGAATGCGCAATACATGAAGACACTCATCGCGCCGGCAAGGTTTGGCGCCGCCGCCGTGCCGCCGAAGTTCGTCGCCGCGAGACCGGTGATGAGTTGCAGTGTGCCCGACGCAATGAGGTTGCCGAGCTGATAGACGAAGCCGGGGAACGTGCCGCGCGCGAGATCCGGCGAGATCTCGTTGAGGTGCGCGGGAATGATGCCCCACGCGCCTTGGACTGCAAACTGCATCAGGAATCCGCCCAGCGCAAGCGATCCGTAGGTCATGCCGCCGGTCCAGATGTTGATGAAGATAATGCCGAGCACCGCGGCGGCGATGATCATCCAGCGCCGGCCTAAGCGTTGCGAGAGCCAGCCAAAGATGATACCGCCCAGAATCGCGCCGACCGAAGCGATTGTATTGATCGAACCCGCAAGTTGCGGCGTTAGGCCGCGTTGCGTGCGCAGGAACAACACGTACGGGTCTTGCGAACCGTGGGACATGAAGTTGAAGCTCGCCATGAAGAACATCCCGAAGATGAACAACGGCCAGCCGCGCTTTAGCGCTTCGACCAACACGTCGGTCTTGAGGGCGAGGCGCGCGCCAGCTCCGGCTTGCCAGGCCGGCGACTCCGGTACTTGCGTACGGATGTAGAGGATCAAGAGCGCGGGAATCACGCCGATGACGAACATGCCGCGCCACGCGTTATCGCCAAAGGCGTTTACGAGCAACGGAAAAATGAACCACAGCGTCGCGCCCGAAAGCAAATTGCCGACCGCGTATCCTTCTTGCAGAAGTCCGCTAAAGAGGCCGCGCTGCTTTGGCGGAAGCGACTCCATCGCGAGTGCTGCGCCCAAGCCCCACTCGCCGCCCATCGCGATGCCGAAGAGCAGACGCACGACGATAAAGAACGTGAGATTCGGTGAAAACGCCGTCAGTAACTCGAACAGCGAATAGAGGCCGACGTCGATCATCAGCGGCCGGCGGCGTCCGTACTTATCGGCGAGCCAGCCGAAGATCAGTGCGCCGACAGGGCGCATCGCGAGCGTGAGCGTTACAGCGACCGCAACGCGCGGAACCAACGCATCAAAGGCCTTCGAGAGTTCGGGTAGTACGACCACGACGAGAAAGAAGTCGAATGCGTCGAGGGTCCATCCGAGGAAGCACGCGATGAATGTTTTCCATTGCACCGGCGTCATGCGATCAGCGTTAACGGCCATGCGGGCTTCTCCCTATTCGGATAGTTGCGTAAGCGTCGTTACGCTGACTACTAAGTTCTTTCCCGCTTCCGGTATTCGGCAACCGCGCGGTCGGCCGCGCGGAACGCCTCCGACGCGATCGGAATTCCCGCGTAGACGCCAGCTTGTAAAATGATTTCGACGATTTCGTCTTCGGTTACGCCATTGTTCAAAGCGCCGTAGATGTGTACTTCGAACTCCGGCCAGCGGGCAAGCGACGCTAGAATCGCAAGATTGATCATGCTTCGCTCGCGTAATTCCAGTCCGGGACGAATCCACACGTTGGCCCAGCAGTGTTCCTCCGCAAATGCCCGAAACGCCGCCTGAAATTTGGTCGGCGCCGGACCGGGCGCGTCAACGTAGGCGGAGCCGAGCACCTTGCGGCGCAGCGCCTTGCCTTTTGTGATCCGTTCCTGTTCGTCCATCGTTACAACCCGAAGTACGCCGCATGCACGGCGTCGCTCGCCTCGAGTTCCGCTCGCGTGCCCGAGACCCTCACGCGCCCATTGTCGATCAAATAGCCGCGATCGGCAAGCCGTAAGAACGCAACGTTCTGTTCTGCCAGCAACAGCGCCGTACCGCCGACGATCGCCGTTTGCAGCACCTCGAATAGTTGCTTCACAAATACTGGAGCAAGCCCCGATGACGGCTCATCCATCAGCAAAAGCTTTGGCTGCGAGACAAGCGCTTTGGCGATGCCCAGCATTTTGCGTTGACCGCCGGAAAGCGAGGCCGCCAGTTGGTGCCGCTTCTTTGCGAGATCGGAAAAGAGCTCATACATGCCAGCACTCCGGCGGCGAATCTCCGCGCCGCTCAAGAAATAGCCCCCGAGAAGGATATTCTCCTCGATCGAAAGCGTGGGCAATACGCCGAGCTCCGACATGAAGGCGATGCCGCGGCGAATGCGCTGATTCGGCGACAGTTCTTCGATCCGCTCTCCCTCGAAGGTGATCGATCCCGCGCGGCACGGCAACAGTCCGACGATCGTCCGCAGCAGCGTAGTCTTCCCCGCGCTGTTTGCGCCAAGAAGGATCACGGTTTCCCGTGGCTCGACGTTGAGATCGATGCCCCACAAGATTTGCAGATCCCCATATCCGGATTCGACACCTTGCGCGTCGAGCAGCGCCATCGCTCTTATCCTCCGATGAACGCGGCGACGACATCGGGATCGCGCGATGCGTCGGTCAACGTTCCTTCGAACAGCACGCATCCCGCGCTGAGGACGATGACGCGATTGGTGATCCGATTGAGAAAGTCGAGCAGGTGCTCGACGACAATCAGCGCGATCCCGCGCTGAGCCAGCCGCAATAGTAAATCTGCAATGATAGCCAACTCCTGCGGGTTGAGTCCGGCGCCGATCTCGTCGACCAGCAACAATTTCGGATTGGTCGCAAGCGCGCGTGCCAGATCCAAGCGCTTCTGCTGATTGACCGTCAGATCCGACGCGAGCGACTGGGCGTGGTGCTCGAGCGCGACATCGGCAAGGACCGCGCGAACGGCCGCATCTTCGTCGACCGGCGCAACGTGAGCGCCGAAATGCAATGCGACCTGCACGTTTTCATACGCCGTCATCTCACGGAAGGGCTTTGGCACCTGAAAGGTGCGGTTGATGCCCAGCGGCACGCGCCGGAAGGTCGGGACGCGATCGATGGACCGTCCGCCGAATATGACGTGGCCGGCATCGAGATGATAAATGCCCGAAATCAGATTGATCGCCGTCGTTTTCCCCGATCCGTTCGGTCCAACGAGACCCAATATCTCGCCGGTGCACACAGAACAACTCACGTCGCTCAGGACGGTGAGGCCGTTGAACTGCTTGCTGACGTGCTCGAGCGTGAGCAAGGTATCAGATGACACGGACACCGCGCCGCGTCAGCAGAGACATCACGCCATTGGGTAAGAAGAGCACGAGCAGCACAATAAGCGCGCCATAGATGAATTCGAAGTATTGCGGCGTCGAGATTCCGACGCCGTTATAGAGCGCATCGAGTACGATCGCGCCGACGACGGGGCCGATCACCGTTCCCACGCCGCCGAAGAGCGCGAATACGATCGCAAACACGGAGGTTTGTAGCGAGAAGACCGCGTCAGGATAGAACACCGAGAGGCTCCACGCGTAGACGCCGCCGGCAAGTCCCGCAATTGCGGCCGAGAGCAGCCACACGATCAGCCGCCCGCGTACGACGTCGATCCCCGCCATTGCCGCGCTGGTTTCATCTTGTTTGACCGCACGCATCCCGAGGCCAAATCGCGAGAAGCGCAGATACGCCGCGAGCGCCGTCGCGATCAACGCAACCGCGAGCATCGCGAGGTAGGCCACCGGAAGATTATAAACTTTGTCGATTTTGAGTCCGTAGGGCCCACCGGTTATGCTCGCAAGATCCTGATTCGACACGATGTTGAAGAGGATTTGCGAAGCGGCCAGATTAGCAATTGAAAAGTAGGGCCCGCTCAGCCGCAGCAGCGGTCCGAGGATCAAACCAACGAGTACTGCCGCCGCGCCTCCGAGCACAACGCATCCCAGCACGGGAATTCCGGTGTGGAGCACGAGGAGCGACGTCGCGTACGCGCCGGCGCCGAAGAATCCGACGTAGCCAAACGGCAAGTATCCGGTGAAGCCGTAAAGGAGGTTCAACCCTTGCGCCAGTGCCACGAAGGTTAGTATCGAGAGCAGCAAGCTGCGGTTTCCATAGACGTGGGGTGCGATCAAGAAGACGACGGCAATCGCGACGAGCGTGATCGAGGTCGCAAGTATTGGGCGTTTGATCGTCATGCCGTTCGCACCGCACGCCCGAGGAGGCCCGCCGGCCGGATCAATACGATAATGAGTAGCAGCGCATACGGCACGAGATTCGACCACGACGGAAAGTAGGTTTGCATGAAGAGCGTTCCGATGCCGAAGACGAGTCCGCCCACGATCGTGCCGAGCGGATTGCCGAGCGATCCAATGATGATCACGGCGAACGACGTCGTCGTCAGCTCGTTTCCGATGTCGGGTGATATCGAGCCGAGCAGATAGGGCACAAAGACGCCGGCAGTGCCTGCCAGCGCAAGGCCCATGATGAACGCGATCGCCGAAACGCGCTGTACGTCGATTCCGGTTGCGAGCGCCTCTTCGCGATTAGCCATGATCGCTCGCGTCGCAAAACCTAGCCGCGTGCGCCTGAAATACAAATAGAGCCCGAGCGCGGAGAGCACGCTCACGCCGGCGGCGACCCACCAGCTATCGGGAAAGGCTTGCCCGAAAACGCTGATATTGCCGGCGCCGAGCGCATCTTGCGGTAGCGAACGCTGATCCGCTCCGAACACGGCGGTGAGCACGGCATCGATCATTTGCGCGACACCGAAGAACAAAATAAACGACAGCATCTCCGGATTGCTGCTCTTCTGCAGCCGCGGAACCACCGTATAGAGCGGAATCCCGACGACCATAGCTCCCAGCACGGCGAGCGGAATGCCGTAGATCGGATTCAGATGGAGATCGCGGCTGAGAAGATACGCACCATAGCCGCCCAGCAACACGAACTGGCCGTGCGCCAAGTTGATGATGCGCATGACGCCGAAGATCAGATTGAGTCCGAGGGCGACCAGCGCGAAAAACACGCCGTACAAAATGCCGCCGACCAGCGCGTATTCGAGCAGGCTCATTGTACGGCGTGCAAAGCGCTATTGCGCTGGCGCTGGGTAGACGGCGCTTCCGGTCGCCTTGTCCTGCGGGTACACGACGACGAACTTGTTGTCGTCACCTTGAGGTATAAGCTGCGCCACCGGCAACAATTCGCCGAGCTGCGCTCCGTTCTCGTTAATCTTGAACTCGCCGAGTAGCGTCGTTGTTTTGCCCGACATGTACATGAGCGCCTGATGGAAGGCGAGTTGCGTGAATTCCGGCGCGCGCCCGAGCATTTCCCCGACGATGAGTCCGTTGTTGTAACCGGCACAATTCAGGAAGTTCGGCGGTTGTTTCGTTGCGTCCGTGAATGCTTTCACAAACGCATCGGTGGTTGGACCGAGTGTGACGGTCTTGAAGTTCACGAGCGGCGGGGTCGGATACGTGTAGGTGTACGCGAGCGCTTTCGCCCCAACATTCTTGGAGATCAAGCTATACAGCTGGCCCGGGAAGATGGTGAACGTCATCTTGAAGTGCAAGCCGCTCGAGGCTAGGTCGCGCAAAAATGCGATGTCGTTCGGATTGTATCCGAATTCGAGCACGGCATCGGGATTCGTCGCGGCAATCGTATGCAGCAAGACTGCGTAGTTGGACTCCGTGGTGGGGACGCCATTGTAATAGACCGGCTGTACGCCGCCTTTGGCGAGCTCGGACTTGAGCGTCTCGGCTTGCGACACATCGAAGTCATTGGAATCGTAGATCACGGCGACGCGCGCGATCTTCTTTTCGAGCAGGAACTTTGCGAGCGGAACCGGCCAGACAGCCGACGACGGAATGCTTACGTCCGCCAGATAGTCGGTCTTCTTCGTGAAGAAGTTGGCTCCCGACCCAGTCGGATCGATCAGCAGCATATGATGCTCGGCAGCAAGGGGAATCGCGACGGACGTCAGCACCGACCCGAAGTCGGCGATCAGCACGTCGACCTTGTCTTGGGTGATCAACTGGTTGTAGAGGGTCGTAGCGGTTGTGGTCGAGCTCTGGTCGTCGTAGGCGACGATCCTGACGGGAATCTTTTTGTTGAACGCCTTCACAAAGATGCCGCCGGATTTATTGACTTCCGCGGCCCAATATTTGATGCCGTCGAATTGGCCCTGGGAAGCGACAGCGAAGGTGCCGGTACTGGCGTAGAGGGTTCCAATCTTGATCTCGGAGGGCGCCGAAGCGGCCTGCGAGAGACGGGGGAACCCGATCGCTAGGAGAAGTGCGGCGAGCACGGCACATGCGAGAATCTGCAATGCCGGACGACGAGTGTTCATCTACTATTGCTCCTTGCCTTAGAAATGCGAGAAGTGCGGCGGATGTAAGCTCTTCGGATGCGCAATAGGGGCGCCCTACAAGCGCAAAGCCAACACGCAGGCCAAGCGGTCAACGGCGCGCATCAAGCGCAGCGTCCTCGACGCGGATGCGCCACGCGAGCAGTGCCGCGTTTGCCACGGTGAAGATGAGCGCGATCTGCCACGCGCCGAACGCGAGCGGCAACGCCGCAATCTCGATGCAGACGATCGCATAGTTCGGATGGCGGATGAACGCGTACGGGCCGCGATGTACCAGCGGCACGCCCGGTAGCGTAATCACGCGCGTGGTCCAGTAGGGACCTAGGCTCGTAATAATCCAAACGCGCGCTGCCTGCGCGAGCACGAAGATCGCGAGCAAATAGAGATTCGGCGCGGTCGCCGGCGGGATGAAGAAGAACGTCGCAGCGAGCCATGTTGCGTGCAGCGCGATAAACCACGGATACTGTTCGCGCGCTATTTCGATTGCGCCGCGTGCCAGCAAGCGCCGCGTGTTGCGCGCCGCATACAGCAACTCGACGACACGCAAGAGCGCGACCGCAGCGAGAATCCACCAGAGCGGTGTCATCGTTCCAGGGTAACGAACGCGGCCGTGAAGCCCGGGCCCATCGCCGAGAGCAGCGCGCGCTGCCACGGCTGCGTGAGCGCGCCTTCGCGCAGTGCGCGCTCGAGTACGAAGAGCAACGTCACCGCCGACATATTTCCGTATTCAGTGAGGATCGCGCGCGAATCTGCCAGCGACCCTGAGGCGATGCCGTACGCGCTCTCGAGCGCATCGAGCACTTTCGTGCCGCCGGGATGACTGAGGAACACGTCGATGTCATCGCGCGTGAGCTTCGACTCGGCAAGATAGGCGTCGGCCACGCCGCGGAATTGCGTCTCGACGAGTTGCGGGATATCACGCGAGAAGATCGCGCGCAAGCCGTCTTCGGCGACGCCCCATCCCATCACGTCGAGTGTATTGGGAAACGTATACTCGCCCGATGCACGAATCGTCGGCCCGCTGCCGCCCGCGCGCACGACCGCCGCTGCCGCACCGTCGCCAAAAAGGGCGGTCGCTACGATGTTGCTCTTCGTGAAATCATCGCGGCGAAACCACAACGCGCAAAGTTCGACGACGAGCAGCAGCACGGTGGCTCCCGGCATTGCTTGCGCCATCATCGCGGCGCGCGCAAGGCCGATCGCCCCGCCGACGCAGCCCATCCCAAAAATCGGCAGACGCCGAATCGTGCGCGGCAAGCCCATCCGGTTGAGGAGGCGCGCATCCAGGCTCGGCGTCGCTATGCCGGTCGTCGAGACGACCACAACGGCATCAACGTCGGCAGCGGTCAGCGACGCGCGTTCAAGCGCCTCACGCGCGGCGCCCTCGAGCAGCGTTTGCGCGGTGTCGAGATACACCGCGTTGCGTTCGGGCCAGCCGTGCGCGTCGTAGTACCAGTCGATCGGCACGCACGAATAACGACGCCTGATGCCGGTCGTGTTGAAGACGGGCATCAGGCGTTGAACGACTTCTGAGCGTGAAAATTGCGCGTTGACGCGAGCGGCGACGTCGTCCTGTTCGAGCGCGTACGGTGGAACCGCCGTCGCGATCGAAACGAGGTTTACGACTTCTTGACCCAGGCCGTGCACCAGCCGTTCGGACTAATCGTGCCCGTCACAACGCTGCACGAATGTGGCGGCTTAAAGAGCTGACACTGCGAGCAATGGTGGCCGGTCTTTGCATCAGGCTTGTCCTGATATTTGAACTGCGCTTTGTTGTCGGCAGCATCGGCTACTGTGCTGCTCAACGCAAGCGCGCCTGCGAGCGCCGGCAACACGATCAGCGTACGCAACGCATCTTTGCGCGATTGGTTCTTGGACGAACGATCCATATGGAAGCTCCTCCTCTAATAATGCCGTAACGCGTCACTACGGCCCCGCGTTCCGGGCCGCCTGCGCCGAGGCGGTTCCAAGCCTGGCCCAAGCGTAGGTCCCTATTCTTGGGAACCATGGGAACCATGGATAGCTTCATGCCCCGCGTCGCCGTAATCGACGATGAGCCCGACATACGTACGCTCTTGGAGTTAGAACTTTCTGAAGCAGGCTTCAACGTACGCAGCGCTCCCGACGGCCTAAGCGGCCTGGCCCTGGTTCGCGAGTGGGAGCCCGACGCGGTGCTGCTCGATGTGATGATGCCCAAGATCGACGGCATCGCACTCCTGCCCGAACTGCGCCGCAACACGCAAGCGCCGATCTTCATCGTGAGCGCGAAGGGCGGCACCGAAGACAAAGTGCGAGGCCTCGACCGGGGCGCGGATCATTACGTTGCCAAGCCCTTCGAGATTCCGGAATTGATCGCTCGCTTGCGCTCGGCGCTGCGCCGTCCGCGTCTCGAGTCACCCCAGATCGTAACCTTCCGCGATCTCTCCCTCGACCTGCAAACCAGGCGTGTGATCCGCGATGGGAAATCGATCTCGTTGACAACGCGTGAGTTTGACCTGCTCGCCGCCTTCGTGCGCGAACCCCGCCGCGTGTTCACGCGCGACCAATTGATCGCGCAAGTCTGGGGCGATCACTCCGCGGTCACGGGGAACGCGGTCGAGACCTACATTTCGTATCTCCGCCATAAGATCGACTACGGCTTCGAAGAGCCGCTGCTCCACACGATTCGCGGTGTAGGATACGCGTTGCGCTCGACGCACTAGTCGGGCTACAGTCAATTCATGCTCCGGTCGATCCGCCTTCGCCTCATTGCCTCGTTCCTGGCGGCGTCGCTGGTCTTCGCGCTGTCGATCTCGGCGGTCGTCCTGCTCTTCGTGAGCGACATCACGCACAACATCGTCCTGGCCGACGTCAACCTGGCCTCGCTGCGCATTACGCGATTGTCGTTCCAGTACGCGCTCTCCGGCGGGGACCAACCGACGGACGTTGATGCGCTTGCACTAGCGGAAACGCGCGGTCTGCACGTTCGCGTCACGGTCGTTCCGCGCGAGGGCTTCGGCTACGGACCGTTTGTGGTGACGCCCGGCGAAGCGCCGATACCACAAGGCGCTACGCCGCCGATCGGCGTTGGACCGAATCCGCAGATTCAAAGCGTGCCGTTCGGCCCGATGCGCGTCGACATCGCGCCCGATATGGCGTATGTCGCGGCCACGAGCCGGCTCTGGCTGATCGGCGCGATCATCGTCGATCTGCTTACACTCATTCCGGCGTGGTTCGTCGCGTCGATCGTCGCCCGGCGCACGCTCGAGCCGTTGCTCCATACCACGCGCGCGCTCGAGCTCTTTGCATCGGGGGACTTTACGCCCCATGCCGTGACGACGCGCCAGCGCACCGAGATCGGCGATCTCGCGCGCGCGTACAACGCGGCCGTCGAACAGATCACCGATGCGTTCGCGGAACGCACGGCCGCAATGGAAGAGATGCGGCAGTTCGTCGCCGATGCCGGCCATCAACTTCGCACGCCGCTCACCGTCTTGATGGGACACGTCAGCGCGCTGGTACCGAAAACGCCGCGTGAGTCGACGATCTTTGGAAACATGCTCGCGCAGAGCCGCCGCATGAAGGCAATCATCGACGATCTGATCGTGCTCGCGCGGCTGGAGCACGGCGATCGTGCGGCATACTCGATCGACATGCGTGAACTCGCAAACGACGTGGTGACGACCTTTCGCGACGGCGGCTACGATCGCGTCGAGCTGCGCGCAAACGGTGAAGCCTACGCCAAGATCAATCCGAGCGAATTGCTCGATGCCCTCACGGCGCTGGTTGAGAATGCGCTCAAGTATGCGCCGTCCGGCTCGGTGACGGTCACGGTTGCGCGCGACGGTACGCAGACATCGCTCTGCGTCGAAGATTCGGGGCCGGGCATGACGGAAGAGGACATCGAGCACGCTTTCGACCGTTTTTATCGTGGCGATGCGAGCCACGGCGTCGATGGAACGGGCCTTGGACTCTCGATCGTCCGCCGCGGCGTGGAGCGATCGGAGGGAACGGTTACGCTCGCAAATACCGGTCATGGTCTACGCGTCGTCCTCGCGTTTGCTGCAAGCGAACCGGAGGCCTGAGGATAGCACCTCCCTGATTGCGAATGCGCCGGAGTATGAAGCTCCGCTATGTTGTCGCGTTCGCAAGCCTCGTGATTTCGGGATGCGCCGCGCCTACGGTTCATGCCGACTTCTCGGCACTGACCGCGCCGCGTGCAACCGTCGCACCGGCTGATTTCGGTGCGCTGAAATGGCGCGTTGTCGGCCCAGCAGTCATGGGCGGACGGCTCGATGCGGTCGCCGGTGTGCCCGGCGATCCGAACACGATTTATCTCGGGCATTCATCCGGCGGCCTGTACGCATCGACCAATGGCGGCATGACGTTCGAGCCGATCTTCGATGCAGGGCGAACGACGTCGATCGGTGCGATTGCGGTTGCCCCCTCGAATCCGCGCGTCCTTTACGTCGGGACCGGTGAGGGATTTCCGCGCAACACGGCGGCGCTTGGTGACGGCGTCTATCGCTCGGACGATGCGGGCAAGACGTGGCGTTCGTGCGGTCTTACCGGCACGCAACACATCGCGAAGATCGCGATCGATCCGAACGATCCGAACACTGCACTCGTTGCGGCGCTTGGACCGGAGTTTGCACCGGGTGGCGAGCGCGGCATCTATCGTACGACCGACGGGTGCCGCACCTGGCAGCGCGTGATTTACATCAATCCGACGACGGGCGGCAGCGACGTAGCATTCGACCCTACGAATCCGCAAGTCGCGTTTGCCGGCACGTTCGATTTCTTGCGGCAACCGTGGACGTTTCGCGGCGGCGGTGTCGGCAGCGGGCTCTTTCGCTCGACCGACGGCGGCGTGACGTGGACGAAGCTTACCGATCCGGCGCGTCACGACGGTTTGCCGGGCGGCATCATCAACCGCGTCGGGCTCTCGATCAGCGCGCATCATCCCAATGTCGTCTACGCAATCGTGCCGACAAAAAAGGGCGTGCTCTATCGCTCGGATGACGGCGGGTTGCAATGGCGCCTCGTCAACAAGAATCCCGATCTCGTCTTTCGGCCGTTCTACTTCAGTCAAGTCCGTGTGGATCCGGATCGGCCCAACGTCGTGTGGAATATCTCCGGCGGATTGCAGCGTTCGACCAACGGGGGTAAAAAATTTCACGGCGTCGAGGCGGGGGGCGATAACCACGATCTCTGGATCGATCCCAAGAACCGCAAGCGCGTGTTGCTCGGCAGCGACATGGGCTTTGATCTCAGCAATGATGACGGCAAGACCTGGTCGTTCATCAACACGATTCCGTCAGGGCAGATCTATCGTGTCGGGTTCGATCGCGATGTGCCCTATCACGTGATGGGCGGCATGCAGGATCACGAAGTCTGGTGGGGTCCGAACACGTTGTGGAACGACACGGGCGTGTCGAACGGTTCGTGGCGCAACATCTCGGACTGGGGCGACGGTCAGTATGCTTGGCCAGACCCACGCGATAGCTCGATCATCTATGAAGACACGCACTTCGGCGACCTCACACGCCGCAACTTAGTCACCGGCGAAGCACGCTATATCGGACCACAGCCGCAGATTACATTTGGTGCCGGTGCAAATGCATCGAAGTATCGCTTTAATTGGAGCGCGCCGCTCTTGATCTCGCGTTACAATCCAAACGTGATCTTCTACGGCGGCAACGTGCTGTTTCGCTCGTATAACCAGGGCCAATCGTGGGACGCGATCAGCCCGGATCTCTCGCAGCCCTGCGATCCCTCGTGGCTGCTACCGAGCGGTGGGCCGATCACGCACGACAATACCAACGCCGAGACGTACTGCACGATTTGGGCGATCGCCGAGGGTTCGGCGGCCGGCGTGATTTGGGCCGGCACGGATGACGGGCATCTCTCCGTGACCCGCGACGGCGGCGCATCGTGGACCGATGAAAGCAAAAACATCACCGGCGTGCCGGCGCACGCGATCGTCGCGTCGATCGAACCCTCGCGGGTCGATGGAAACGTGGTCTACGTCACGTTCGATGCGCACCGCTTGGGCGACACGCGTCCCTACGTGTTCATGACGCGCGACGACGGTTCGAGCTGGACGCGCATCGACCGCGGCTTGCCGCTGTGGGCGTACGTCGTGCGCCAGGATCCACGTGCGCCGTCGTTGCTCTTTGCGGGCACCGAGGACGGGCTGTGGGTGTCGTTCGATAACGGTGCGCACTGGCAAGATTTTCGTCTGGGCATGAATCACGTGCCGGTCTACGACCTGCAGATCCAACCCGATGCAAACGATCTGATCGCCGGCACACACGGGCGCGGCTTTGCAGTCCTCGACGACATCGCACCGCTTGAAGGCATGGCACGCGCGGTGCGAGGCGAGGTCGCGCTGTTCCCGCCGGCAGATGCATGGCGTTATACCTCGCGACCGTACTACGATATCGGGCAGAATGCATTCGTCGCCGACAATAAGCCCTACGGCGCGGTGATCTCGTATTACTTGAAACCGCACCCGAAACCGAAAGCGAAGGTAAGGAAAGGCAAGAAGGCGCCACCGAAGGAGAAGGTCACGATCGAGATTCTCGATGCGCGTGGCAAGATCGTGCGCCATCTCGATGGAATCGCCGACGGCGGCATCAATCGGGTGGTGTGGGACCTCGCGACCGATCCGCCAAACTGGCCGCACACCAAACAAGACCCGCGTCCGTACTACGTGTTCTATCCGCTCGCGATCGATGGACCCGAGGTGTTGCCTGGCGCGTATACGGTTCGGATCCACGCGCGCAAGGCAACGCTGAGCGTTCCGCTGCGCGTGCGGCTCGATCCGCGCAACGACGCGACAATGTCGCAGCTGAGCGCGCAATACGACGCGCTAGCGCGGCTCGATGTGGATCAGGAACGCGGTGAAGTGTGGCTTGCGCAGTTGAAGGATCGCGGTCCGAAGGCCGCGGCACTTGCAGATGAACTGCGCAACGGTAACGGGACGCAGAACGCCGGCTACCGGCAACCGGCGAAGGTGATCGATCAGATTGCGTACCTGCGACACATCATTGCGAGTGCGTACGAAGGGCCGACCGATGCGCAGGCAGCGCTGATGAAGGCGTACGAGCAGCAACTCGATGCGATCGGGAAGAAGGTGCAAGCATTGCCGCCTGCGCCGCATAAGCGAAAGGCGGCCGCCCATGGAACTCGTCGTTGATAGCCTCGATCATCTCGTGCTCAATGTCGCTGACATCGAGGTCTCAGCCAGGTGGTATCAGCGGGTGCTCGGGATGCGTCGCGAAGATTTTACGCCGCCGGGTGCGAGTACCGTGCGCACCGCGCTCAAATTCGGCCGGCAGAAGATAAACCTTCGTCCGGACTCGGCGAGCATCGACGAATGGTTTACCGCGCATGCGATCGCGCCAGGCAGCGGCGATCTCTGTTTCCTGACGAAGAGCGAACCGGACGAGGTGGTTGCACACTTGCGCGCGCTCGACATTGCGATCGAGAAAGGTCCGGTCGAAGCGCAGGGCGCGTTGGGCACGTTGCGCTCCGTCTATTGTCGCGACCCCGATGGAAGCCTCATCGAGATCGCGTCGTACAAACCGTAGATGGGCTTCGTCGGCAAGGCGCTCGAACCCGAAGGCGCACTCGATGCCGACGCGCTCGCGCAGGGCGAACCGTCGCTGCCGCACGCCTTCACGTGGGAACACGACCGT
This sequence comes from Candidatus Aquilonibacter sp., assembly GCA_049678885.1. Taxonomy (GTDB): domain Bacteria; phylum Vulcanimicrobiota; class Vulcanimicrobiia; order Vulcanimicrobiales; family Vulcanimicrobiaceae; genus Aquilonibacter. Next base: position 15,034 of record JBAUEZ010000149.1, read on the forward strand.
ATCGAAGTCGGCACGTTGCGCAGGGCCTGGCGTTCAACCAAAGACGATCGCGGCGATACCTATGTCAAGAAGCATTGGTTCGAATTTGAGGCGACCGACGGACGCGTCGCGGTCGTCTACTTCGATCGCAGCGCACGCAAAGGCGCGCCGCGCTGGTGGCTCTACACCCTGTCACCCTGAGCTTGTCGAAGGGTCAGTTTAAACTGAGTGGGCGATAGCGAATGCGTTTCGGGCGCGCGGCTTCTTCGCCGAGCCGTTTGATCTTGTCGGCTTCGTACTCTTGATAGTTGCCTTCGAAGAAGTGCACGCGGCTCTCGCCCTCAAACGCGAGGATGTGCGTCACGACCCGATCGAGGAACCAGCGATCGTGACTCGTCACGAGCACGGTGCCGGCGAATTCAGCAAGCGCATCTTCGAGCGCGCGTAACGTCTCGACGTCGAGATCGTTCGAAGGCTCGTCGAGCAACAGCACATTTGCGCCGCTGAGCAAGGTCTTCGCCAAATGCAAGCGCCCGCGTTCGCCGCCCGAGAGTTGGCCCACGTTCTTTTGTTGATCGCCGCCCTTGAAGTTGAAGCGTCCGAGGTAGGCGCGTGAGTTCATCTCGAAGCGCCCGACTTGGAGCAGGTCGAGACCGCCGCTCACGTCTTCCCATGCCGTCTTGCCGTTATCGAGCGCTTCACGGCTCTGATCGACGAGCGCGAGCTTCACGCTCGGCCCGATGATGATCTCGCCGCTATCCGGCTGCTCTTTGCCTGCGATCATGCGGAAGAGGGTCGTTTTGCCGGCGCCGTTGGGTCCGATGATCCCGACGATCGCACCCGGTGGAACTACAAAGCTCACGTCGTCCATCAGGAGCTTTTCGCCGTAGGCTTTGCGCACGTTCTTGAACTCGATAACCTTCTCGCCGAGACGCTCCGCGACCGGAATGAAGATCTCTTGCGTTTCGTTGCGTTTCTGATACTCGTAAGTCGACAGCTCTTCGAAACGCGCGATACGGCTTTTGCTCTTGGATTGGCGGCCCTTGGCGCCTTGACGCACCCATTCGAGTTCGCGCTTGAGCGCTTTCTGACGCGCCGATTCGGAAGCTTCCTCGGAAGCCAGACGCTCCTGCTTCTGATCGAGCCAGCTCGAGTAGTTGCCTTTCCACGGAATCCCGCGGCCGCGATCGAGTTCGAGAATCCATTCGGCCGCGTTGTCGAGGAAGTAACGGTCGTGCGTGATCGCCACGACCGTGCCCGGAAAACGTTGCAGAAACTGTTCGAGCCATTCGACGCTCTCGGCGTCGAGATGATTCGTCGGCTCGTCGAGCAGCAACATGTCGGGCTTTGAGATCAGCAAACGGCAGAGCGCAACACGACGTTTCTCACCACCCGAGAGCGGTCCGATCTTCGCGTCCCATGGCGGCAAGCGCAACGCGTCTGCCGCGATCTCGAGTTGCTGATCGAGATCGTCGCCCGCAGCCTGCAGAATCGCTTCGAGTTTGGATTGCTCTTCGGCCAGCTTTTCGAAATCGGCGTCAGGATTGCCGTAGTCGGCATAGAGGTCTTCGAGCCGCTTGCGTGCCGCGAGCAACTCGCCAAGACCCTCTTCGACGGCTTCGCGCACGGTGAGATTGGGATCGAGTTTCGGCTCTTGTTCTAAGAACCCGATCGTGAGATTGGGTGCCGGCGCGGCGTCGCCATCGAATTCGGTATCGACGCCCGCCATGATGCGCAGCAGCGAGGACTTTCCTGCACCGTTGAGACCGAGAATCCCGATCTTCGCACCCGGGAAGAAGCTCAGCGAAATATCTTTGAGGATCTGACGTTTCGGCGGCACCACTTTGCCGACGCGAAACATGGAATACACATATTCAGGCACGCTGTTTGATTGGCTAGATGTGCGTTCTTGTCATCCCGAGCGTAGCGAAGCGTAGTCGAGGGACCGAGGCAACCTTCTGCGAAGGGGACATCGTGCTTGCATTGCTTCTGGCCGCTGCGCTCGCAAGTCCCGTACCGACGAATCCGCCGATATGTCCGCAATACTTTCATGAGGCATGCAGTGAGGCGACCGGCAAATGGCTGCCGCAATTTGCAACGCCGGATATGTTTTGGGACAGCGCGACACATATCACGCAGCGGGACAGCTTCCCGCAGAGCCCCAGTAGCGGTACGCTCGTCGTTTTCACGGTCGAATTGCAGAAGGCGCATGTCATTTATGACGGCGCTCACCGCAGAGTGTTCTACGAAACGGGGTGCTGTTCGTGGAATGAGGTCGTGCTGTCCTACGCTGGCGCGCCGCCCAAGCCGCTCGCAAACCGCGACCTTTCGCTGCTCAAGACGACGCGCGGTGTCCAACTTGGCATGTCACCCTTAGACGTCGTGCGTATCTACGGTACTGCCTTGCAGCAGCGTATCGCGCGGACAAACCTGACTGTTTTTGCGTACACGACGTGGCCACCGCGGAACGAGCTATCAAAAACGCGCAGCGAATGTGGGCAGTTCGAGAATTTCTATTTTCAGGGCGAAACTCTCGTGCTGATTCAACTCGGCAACGGCTGCTAGCCTTCGTCCGAGGCGTTCCTCCACCATTCGACGATCGTGTTGGTGCTATCTACGGCGCGGTCGCAACTGTTAAGCAAAGCCGTCGCTGCGGGACTTGTATCGGTCTCAAGCGCGCTCGCAACCTCTGCGTATGCATCGCGCAGTCCGTGCGCAGCTTCCGGCGATACGTCGGAAAATGCAGTGGCCAGCGGCGTGAGCGCAGGATACGCGGGCGTCTTCGGATCTTGATAGAGACTCGAGAGCGCGGTATTCGCAAGACCGAGACGTTCGCTCGCGGCCATGATGCCGAGTGCCGCATCGGGATCGAGTTCATGCGTGTGCTCGGGCTCGCTCAGCATGCGTTCGAGCGACTCCTCGGCGCTTGCGCGCGTGCTCCAAAGCGTTGTTCGTTCGGTGCGCAACTTCGCCACGTCACGCTGCGCCGGCTCGATGAGGCCCTGCAGCAGAATCCGCGTGTAGTCGAGCGAGTCGACGACGAGTGCACGCAGCGCAACGCGCGTACGCGCCGACTCCCACGTTGGCCAGATAACGTACGACGTCATCGCGAGTAGGCCGCCGATGATGGTTGCTACCAAGCGGTTCTGCACTGCCGTGGCTTCGGGCGTTCCCAAGAGCGCCAGCAGGAAGACGACGTAAGCGGTGACCGTGAGACTGAAGAGACCGTAGTTGAGTTGGAATGCTGCGTAACTGATCGCGGCAAAGAGAATGGCAAGCGCCAGCGTTATATGCGGCGTATGCGGCACGGCCAGGACGATCGCCGTTGCAGCGACGACGCCCACGATCGTTCCCGCGATGCGCGCAATGCCGCGCGAGAAGGTCGTCGTGAAGTCGGGGCGCAGGACGAGCGCGGCCGTCAGGGTGATCCAATAGCCGCGCTGAATCGGCAGAACGTCGGCAAGTACGCCCGCCGCCGCGAGCGTTACCGCGAGGCGAACCGCGTGACGCCCAAATACTGAACGGAGATGGAAGTGATCGCGCAATATGCTAAGGGGCTGCGCGAAGCTCGGCAGGTGCGTGGGATAGTGAAGGTCGGGCAACGCGAACCCCCCTAGCGGAACGCTCGCTGCTCGCCATGCGGCGCGCAGCTGACCGTAAAGCGCGCGCAGGTTGGGATCGTTCGTCTCCGCGCTGACCATGCCGTAGAGCGCCGCGTCCTCGGGCGGGTGACCGCTGTCCAGCGCCTGCGCGATTGCATCGAGTACCTGCGCGATCAGCGGACGAAGGCGCGCGTATTTGTCGCCGCCGACGGTCGCCAGCAGCGCGAGCGACGACCGGATGCGAACGGCTTCATCGAGCAGACTTTGAAACGCCTCGAGCGCCATCGGGCGGCCGAACGGCTGCGGATCGGCGAGCGTTTTGCGCACCACGATAAGTTCGGCGCTGGATGGCACTCGCGTCGATGCGTCGCTTGCTTGCGCGTACTCGGCAAGCTCGCGATATGCATCGGCGAGCGCGTGCCGTTCTTGTGAATAGCGCTCGATCGGCCAGAGCACGACCAGCAATAGCGTCTGGAGCAGACCGCCGGCAAACATCGTCAACGCTGCGATTGCTGCAACGTGGGGCGGCAACGGATAGCGCTCGAAAATGATCAGCGCCGTTGTCGCGTTCACGCCGATTGCCGACGCACCCGGACCGAGTGCAGCGATCATCCCGTAGCCAAAGCCCCATACCGCGAGCGCCAGTATCGCGAGCTCTGCCGAGTGCGAGCAAAGGGATGCGACCGCGGTTGAAAGCGCCATCGCAAAGGCCATGCCGAGCATCGTCCCGGCGCGCGTGCGGTAGACGCCTTGCAGTGACGCAAACCCGGTGCTGAAAGCACCGATACCGGCCGAGACGGCGTAGATCGGCACACCGCTGGCAAAACCCGCGAGCAGGGCGACGGCAACGCCGATGCCGGAGCGTACGGCGAAGACCGGCTCGATGCCGTTGCGTTCGAACCGAAATGCGCTGGCGACGATGCGTTGAATGACGTGCTGCATGAAGAAGCTGCTCTACTCGATCGTCCTCGCGGTCCTTGCGAGTGCGGTTCCACTTCCGCTCCTTTGCGCAGGTCCGACAACCGTGAGCGGAATCCCGCTCGATGCACCATGGAAGGTGACGATCTACGATTTCGCCCGCAAATCGTTCACGCACCCGGCTTGGGGTTGGCAGCACGGCGAGCGCAACTATCAAATCGCGCTGCAACTTGCCCAGGGCGACGGCTTGAAGATCGACACCGACGTGCTCTTCGCCGCGTGCATGTTGCACGACATGGCCGGCTTTGCCCCGTATCAGGCTAAGGGCGAGCACGGCGACGTGGCTGCGCGCGAGAGCGAACCGATTCTGCGCGATGCCGGGTTCCCGATGGCGAAGTTTCCGAGCGTGCAAGCTGCGATGCGCGGGCACATGTACTATAGCGACCCGGGCAGCGATCCCAATGCGATCGTTCTGCACGATGCCGACTCGCTCGACTTTCTCGGCGCGATCGGTGCGGTGCGCATGATCGCGTTAACGGGTGCATCTGCGGCGAGCGCCGCCAACGCGGTCAAACAGCTGCGCACGTTCATCCACGACATTCCACCGAAGTTGATCACGAAGACGGCGCAACGCATGGGTGCGCAGCGCGTCGCAGAACTGCAAACCTTCCTCGACGCATATCAAAAAGAGTCGTTCGACGGGACGCTACCTTAATTAGCCGCCGACGGCGACGGGCGCGTGGCCGAAGAGCGGCGGGATATAGTGTCCGGCCAGATACGAGAGCACGAACACGACCACGCCGAATGCAACGATCTCTAAACCCTTGGAGACCGGATTGCGATCGGTGTTGCGCGCAGCATAAAAGCCGACGCCGAAGAGCGCGAGGACTGCGAGGACGAGCGCGAGGATCGTCGAGCCTGACATCGAGAGCGGCACAAGATACGCAGCAATCGGAATCAGCGAACCCACGGCAAATGAACCGCCCATCGCAAGCGGCGCGCGCAGGTCGGCCTCCTCGGCAACGCGCGGATCGATACCGAACTCGTCGCGCATCATTTCATAGAGATAGATGTCCGGGTGCTGCGTAAGGCGGCGCACGATCATCACAGCCTCCTCTGCCGAGAAGCCCTTCATCTTATAATAGGCAACCTGCTCGGCGAACTCGCCTTGTGGATCGGCCGCCATCTCGCGCTTTTCCATTTCGATGGTCGCCTGCACGACTTCGCGCTCAGACTTACCGCCCAAGTACTCGCCGACCGCCATCGAGAGCGCACCGGCAAGCATTGCCAAAAATCCGCTGATAAAGACGGCCGAGCGAGCGCCCTCGGCAACGCCGACGCCGGTGATAATGCCGAGCGTGGTCAGGATGCCGTCTTGCGCGCCGAACACGATCTCGCGTACGCTCCGTTGTTCCTCGAGTCTGCGGCGCTGCAGCGTATCGGGAATGCGCGGCTTGACAGTTTGCCAACCCGGAATGTCGACGACGACCTCGGTGACGGTCGGCTCCTGTGGGTCCATGAGTGGTGCTTCCGGGCGCCAGTGGCGAATGGCCTCTTTAATGGAAGAGTTTGGAGCGCCTAACTTTCGCAGCGTCGGCCGGTCGGCTGTCGTACTCGACTGCGCCCAACGAGATATCGCAACGCAACGGCGATTATGGGCGATCGCGCGTGCAGCGCGCACGTGGCCGCACGTGCACGAAGCGGTTCCCGGCTCCGGCAACCTGACGCTCGCATTCGAACGCGATGCGATCACCTACGGAGCGTTGCGCGACGCGCTCGCACGTGCATGGGCGGATGCGCGCGATGATGCGGCGGCGACGCACACGATCGAGATTCCCGTTTGCTATGACGGCGAGGATCTGCAGGCTGTCGCCGATGCATGCGGTCTCTCCATCGACGACGTCGTCGCGGTACATGCTTCGGGGACGTACGTCGTTTCGCTCGTCGGCTTCTTGCCCGGCTTCGCGTACCTCGACGGCCTCGATGCGCGCTTGCAACTGCCGCGCCGCGCCCAGCCGCGCATGCGCGTACCCGCCGGATCGGTTGGGATCGCTGGCGCGCAAAGCGGCGTCTATCCCTTCGATTCGCCCGGCGGATGGCACATCGTTGGTCGCACTGCGCTACGCATGTTCGATCCGAGCCGCGATCCTGCCGCACTGCTGCAACCGGGCGACGCCGTGCGTTTCGTCTCCAGATGAGCGATCGTGCGATTCGCGTGGAGCGCGGCGGCCTGCAGAGTCTCGTCGTCGACCGCGGCCGATTTGGCCTGCGTCATGAAGGCGTAGGATGGTGCGGCCCGATGGATGCGCACAGTTATGCAACCGCAAATGCTCTGGTTGGCAATGTTGCCGGCGCGGCTGCAATCGAAATCGTACTTGGCGACCTCACTGTCGCCTTCGAATGCAATACCTACTTTGCGTTGACCGGCGCCGACTGCGCGGCGGAACTTAGCGGCGAGCCGATTCGCGCATGGCGTGCGCACGAGGTCTACGCCGGCCAGCGTCTGGTCTTGCAACGCCCACGCGCGTGGATGCGGAGTTATCTCGCGATCGGCGGAGGCATCGACGTTCCACTTGTGCTCGGCTCGCGCACGACCGATCTGCTTGCATCGATGGGAGGTTGCAATGGTCGCGCGCTCGTGTATGGTGATCGTTTGCCAATAGGATTCGCTACCGGTTCACCACAGTCCGCACCAGCGCAGCCGCCCGAGCATTCGTTTGTCGTTCGCACGATCGCGCAGCCGCTCGCCGCGCATCTCTGGAACCGCGTCTGGACGATTGGGCCGGAAAGCAATCGTATGGGTTACCGCATGCACGGCGTGGCGGCGCCGCACGACCTTGGCGTGCTGCCATCCTACGCGATGTTCCCCGGGTTCATTCAGCTCCCGCCGTCAGGTGAACCAATCGTGTTGATGAGCGATGCGCAGACGACCGGCGGATATCCGCTTGCCGGCGTAGTACTCGAAGAAGATCTATGGAAGTTGGCGCAAGCACCGGCCATGACCGAGATCCGCTTCGTGGAGCACATGCCGTGACGAGCATCGATCTCAACGCCGATCTCGGTGAAGGGTGCGCGAACGACGAAGCGTTGCTCGCTGTCGTCACCTCGGCGAATATCGCCAGCGGCGGACACGCGGGCGATGCCCACACGATGGAGACCACAGTGCGCGCTGCGATCCGGCACGGCGTCGCAATCGGCGCGCATCCTTCGTATCCCGATCGTACCGGATTTGGGCGCCTGCCGATGGAGCGCACGCCGAACGAGATCTTCGCCGACGTCCTCGAGCAGACGCGCGCCTTGGCAACCATTGCCGACGCACAGGGCGCGCGGTTACGGCATGTCAAGGCGCATGGCGCGCTCTATAATGTCGCAGCGCGCGACCGCGATGTTGCCGATGCGATCTCGCGTGCCGTCCTTGCCTTCGATCCCGAGCTCGCGATTGTAGGACTCGCGGGCGGCGCGCAGCTCTTGAGTGCGCGCGTGCATGGCTTACGCGCGATCGCCGAGGTCTTTGCCGATCGCGGGTATCGGCCCGATGGCTCGCTCATTCCACGTGGCCAACCCGGCGCCCTAATCGAAGACGTCGATACGGCGGTGGCGCAAGCGCTGGCGCTCGCGCGCAGCGGCGCCGGGGAAACGCTCTGCATTCACGGCGATGGTCCGCGCGCGCTCGACTTTGCAACGTCCATCCGCGCTGCGCTCGAGTCGGCGGGAATATCGGTCGTTTCATTGTAGACCGGTCGCCACTCAGACCCACCGTTGTTGCCGACCGAGACCCAGCCAACGACTTCGCGCGTGAACGCGGCGTTTTGCGCGGAGGTTGCGTGGCGCGGCGCAAAGCGCTCGCGCAGCGATTCAACCAGGACGTAGATGATCGGTACAAAGACGAGGTTGAGGAAGGTCGAGAGGATCATGCCACCCAGCACCGCGGTGCCAAGCGAGTTGCGGCTGGCGCTTCCCGCACCGGTCGCGACGGCGAGCGGAAAGATGCCGAAGATGAACGCGAGCGACGTCATCAGAATCGGGCGCAAACGCGTCTGTGCAGCCTGCATCACCGCAGCGCGCGCGCTCAACCCGCCGGCGCGCAGTTGATTCGCGAACTCGACGATCAAGATCGCGTTTTTGCTTGCCAGGCCGATCAACATCACAAGCCCGACCTGCACGAAGACATCGCTCGGAAGCCCACGTAAGCGAATCGCCCACAACGCGCCGAGCAGCGCGACCGGGACCGAAAGCAAGATGACGAACGGATCCCAGAGGTTCTCGTACTGCGCGACGAGCACGAGGAAGACGAAGACGATCCCAAGTGCAAAGACGATCACCGCGATGTTGCCGCCCTCGATCTGATCGCGCGAGAGCCCAAACCACGCCGACGTCATCCCGGCTGGAAGCGTCTTTGCTGCGAGCTGGTTCATCGCGTCGATCACCTGGCCAGACCCAACGCCGGGACGTGGTGCCCCGTCGATCTCGACCGAGCGGAACAGATTGAAGTGCGTGATCTCGCTTGGAACCTTCGTGTCGGTGGGCGTGAGGAGCCCGGAGAGCGGAACGTACCCGCCGGCGTTTGAGCGCACGTACATGTGCTCGAGTCCGGAGAGATCGGTGCGATAGGGCGCGTCGGCCTGGACGAACACGCGGTAGGTATTGTTCTTGTAGTTGAAGTCGTTGACGTATTGCGACCCTTCGAAGATGCCGAGCGTTTGGGCAACGCTATCGAAGGAAACGCCCAGCGCTTCGGCCTTGTCGCGATCGATGCCGAGATCGTATTGCGGCGTATCGTTGCGGAAGGTGGTAAACGCGCCGGCGAAGTGCGGGTCGGTATTAACCGCGCCGAGCAAGCGGTACACGGCCGCGGTCACCGTTGCGTAGTCGGCGTCGCCTTGATCGAGCACTTGGAATTGGAAGCCGCCGAAGTTCCCGATGCCCTGGACCGAAGGCGGATTGAACGCAAAGACCTGCGCATCGGGTTCTTGCCCGAGAATCGGATACAGGCGGCCCAAGATCGCGGTGAACGTGTGCTGCGAGCCGCGCCGTTCGCTCCACGGTTTAAGCGGTATGAACGCGATGCCGCGATTTGGTGCATTTCCCGTAAAGCCGAATCCGTCGACGGCAAAAACGCCTTCGGCCTCGGGAACGGCGGCGAGAATCTGCTTTGCAACGCGAGCCGAAACCGCGCGTTCGTAGTCGGCGGAGGTACCGGGCGGCGTCTGCAACACGACGATGAGATACCCTTGATCCTCATCAGGAATGAATGATGTCGGCGTCGTTGCGTAGGTGAACCCCGTGAGGAGCAGCGCAACGCCGAAGACAATGGCGACGCCGGTACGATACCGGAAGAGTTTGGGGAGAAGGCGTTTGTACGCACCGCGGATCGCGGCGATCCCCTTGTTGATCCATACGAAAATCGGCGCATGCGCCGGCCGTTCACCGTCGCCCAACAGCAACGCAGCCAGCGGCGGTGCGAGCGTCAATGCGGTGAACAGGGAGATCGTAATCGAGCACGCGATCGTGACCGCAAACTGTTTGTAGAGCAGCCCCGTCGACCCGGGGAAAAAGGCGACCGGAACAAACACCGCGAGAAGGACGAGCGACGTCGCCACGACCGCGCCCGAGATCTCGCGCATCGCTTCGACCGCGGCAGGATACGGCGCCATGCCTTTCTCGTGAACGAAACGCGCGATGTTCTCTATCACGACGATCGCGTCGTCGACGACGAGACCGGTCGCCAGTGTCAGGCCGAAGAGCGTCAATGTGTTGATCGAAAAACCGAGCACGTGCATGAGCGCGAACGTGCCGACCAGCGAGATCGGAATCGTGATCATCGGGACCATCGCCATGCGCCAGTCCTGGATGAACGCGTAAATCACCAGGACCACTAGGAAGATCGCCAGCGCCAACGTCTCGACGACCTCTTTGATCGATTCACGCACGAAAAGCGTCGCATCAAAGGGAATCACATAGGAAACACCGGGTGGAAACGTCGGCGCCATGTCGGCGAGGGCCTTACGTACCTTGGTCGCGACGTCCAGCGCGTTCGCATTTTGCGACTGGATCACCGCGAAGCCGATGCAGTAGCGTCCATTCCAGTGTGCGGCCGTCGAATAGTCTTCGGCTCCGAGTTCCGCATGCCCGATGTCGGCGATCCGCACTGCGCCGCCAAACGGCGTTTGCTTGACCACGATTTGATCGAACTGTTCCGGCGTCGAGAGCCGGCCGCTGGCATCGAGCTGAATCTGCTGCTGTTGTTTGCCATTGGTTGGCTCGCTGCCGATTGCGCCTGCGGCGACTTCTTGATTCTGATCTTGCAGCGCGCCGACAACGTCGGTGGCGCTCAGGCCCTCCATCGCCAGCTTTGTTGGATCGAGCCAAATGCGCATGGCGTAGCGGCGCAAACCGAAGACGCGCGTATCTTGCACGCCCGGGATGCGTTTGAGCGAATCGATCACATGATGCTCGGCGAAGTCGCTCAACTCGTTGTCGCTCAAGCGGCCGTCGGATTGGATGCCGACGCCGAGAATGAT
>JBAUEZ010000150.1:0-19314 GCA_049678885.1 Candidatus Aquilonibacter sp.
GTAGAATTCAACGCCATGGCGATCACGGGTCGCTTTACCCCCTTTGCGACCGATCTCTTCATAAAAGGTCGATCCATAGCGGTCCCGAACCGTGTCGCCGCCTTTTTTGCCCGCTTCGCGTACCGACATTTCCTTGGCAGCGTCGTCCTCGCTGCCTTTTTTTGTCGCCACTATGTATTACGACTTACGCTTTGGTTTCTGACCGCCTTTTTGTCCAATTACTTCATAAAACGACGGACCATACTTGGTTTTGGTTGCCTCGCCGCCTTTGCGGCCAATCTCTTCGTAGAACTCCGTGCCATACTTTGCTTTGACACGTTCACCGCCGCGGCGACCGGCTTCGCGTACGCTCATGCCGCCCTGCGGCTCGTCTTGAATCGACATTCTGGACTCATCCCTTCCATGCGGTAAGGTACCGGGTTGTTATGCCCATCCGAGCGCCTGCTAAACCCAGGAATTTGCCCTGGCGCACGCGACGCTTGCCTCCACTCCATAGGGCAGGCCGCTCGCTAACTCTAGCCCCGGCTGCTGGTATCCGCCCGTTGTTAGTTGAAGTCGTACCCCATGTTTGCGGCTCTTACACTCTCGCTGCAATTGCAGCAGACCAGTTTCGATTTGCTCGACGGCGTCTCGATCGCGCTCGCCGCGCACAACAGCGCGAGCGCCCCGGCAATTGTAAAGTTTTCGAAACCCGCCGAGTACGAGATCCAGGTGCTGCGCGGCACCGACGTGATCTGGACCAATCAGACCATCGCGCCTGAGAGCACGAGCTTCCCGGTTCACATCCACAAATTCATTTCCGGCCCAAGCGTGCTCGTCGTCTATATCTGGAACGCGGTCGAGGCCGACGGTATGTCACCCGGACCCGGCACATACACGGTACGCGCGCGGCTGCTCGGCGACGGCGTGACGCCTGAAGCGACGGCAAAAGTGCGCTTCACCGATCCATTTCCCGCGTCGGGACTTGGCACGCTGAAAACCGGCGACGTCGTGACGATTGCCGGAACGCTCGATCCAGCAAAGCAGCTCCTGACCGATAGCAGCGGAACGGTTACGCTCGCGAAACGCTTGCCGACCGCGCCCGACGGAACCATCGCCGTGCGCGGCTACTTGCTGCATCGTGTCGGCCGGCCCGACGTCTTCTACGTGCAACGCTGGGCACCAATGCAGTGAGGCGCGAGTGGCTGTGCGCCAACGGCTTGGGCAGTTACGCGTCAGGCACGCTCACCGATACGCTCACGCGGCGTTACCACGGGCTGTTCGTCGCGGCACTCGATCCGCCGCTCGGGCGCCGCGTGCTGCTCAACAAGTTCGACGCGTCGGCGGAGTACGGTGGCAAGCACGTCGATCTCTCATCCAACCGCTGGCGCGACGGGACGCTCGCGCCGCGCGGCGACCAGACGATCGTCGACTTCCATCTCGATGGCCGCGTGCCGGTGTGGACGTATGCGTTCGCCGACGCCTTACTCGAACGGCGCATCTGGATGGAGTCCGATGCACAGATCACGTACGTCGAGTGGCGCGTGCGCGACGCCAGCGGTCCGATCGAACTCACGCTCAAGGCCTATGTCAACGATCGCGATTACCATGCGCTTACGCGCGCCTACGACGTTGCCGGCGTCGCGCAGGTTGAAGGTGACGTCGCAACGCTGCGCATGGGAAACGGGACGAGCTGGTACCTCCGCGCAAACGGTGCGCAACTCGAAATGGCAAACGATTGGTATTACGGTTTTCGCTACGATGAAGAAACCGCGCGCGGACTCGACGACACCGAAGATCTGTACCACGCGCTGACGATTCGCGCGCAGTTGCCGAAGGCCGGCGCAACCTTGCTCGTGCGCATCGCACTCGATCCGCGCGACGCAGCGCCCACCGACCCGCACGTCCGCGAGCGCGAGCTGCTCGATCGTTGGCGCAAAGCACATCCACGACTGACGCAAGCGCCGGAGTGGATCGAACAGTTGGTGCTCGCCGCCGACGCCTTCATCGTCGCGCGCACGGTCGACGGAACGCCCGGCTCGACGGTCATTTCGGGCTACCATTGGTTCGGCGACTGGGGGCGCGACACGATGATCGCACTGCCTGGCCTGACGCTTGCGACCGGGCGGCCCGAGATCGCGCGCGCGATCTTGCAAACCTTTGCCCGCTTCATCGATCGGGGCATGTTGCCCAATCGCTTTCCCGATAGCGGCACAGCGCCCGAATACAACACCGTCGACGCAGCGTTGTGGTTTATCGAGGCGGTACGCGCATATCACGCCGCGACGCACGATAAAACGCTGCTCGACGCGATCTTCGAAAAACTCGAGGAGATCATCGATTGGTATGCGCGCGGCACGCGCTACGGCATCGCGGTCGATCCCCTCGACGGACTCCTGCGCAGCGGCGAACCGGGCGTGCAACTGACGTGGATGGATGCGAAGGTCGGCGACTGGGTGGTTACGCCGCGCATAGGGAAGTGTATCGAGATCAACGCGCTCTGGTACAACGCGCTGTGCACGATGGACGGGTTCGCGCAGCTGCTTGGCCGCAACCCGTCGCGATATCGCGAGCTTGGGTCGCGTGCACGCACGTCGTTCGAGCGCTTCTGGAATGCGCAGCAGAACTATCCATTCGACGTGCTCGACGGTCCGGTCGGGAACGACGCATCGATTCGCCCGAACGCCGTCTACGCCGTTGCGTTGCCTTTCCGCCCGTTCGAGAGCAGGCGCGAGCACGCAATCGTGGATCGGATCGCGCGCGAACTTTGGACGCCGATGGGTCTGCGTTCCCTCGCGCCGTCGGATCCGGCGTACGTCGGCCACTACGGAGGATCGCCGCACAACCGCGACGCCGCGTACCATCGCGGCACGGCCTGGCCCTTTCTCGCAGGAGCCTTTGCTCGTGCCTACGCAAATGCGTACGGCGACCGTACGCGCGCCCGGCGCTTCATCGAAGCGCTCGCCTCGCGTTTGGACTGCTATGGCGTCGGTACCTTGGCCGAGATCGCCGATGGCGATCCACCACACGATGCACGCGGCTGCATCGCGCAGGCGTGGAGCGTCGGCGAAGTCTTGCGAACGTGGCACGCTCTACAGGATGGTGAAGTTTGATTGAGCCCCCGACCGTCGAGCACGGACGCATGACGTCGCACGACGAACGCGTGCGCTGGCGCAAGTGGGGCCCATACGTCAGCGACCGGCAATGGGGCACGGTACGCGAAGATTACAGTGCGACGGGCGAGGCATGGGACTACTTTCCTTTTGATACGGCGCACAAGCGTGTCTATCGCTGGGGCGAAGACGGCATCTTCGGGATCTCCGATGTCAATCAACACCTGTGCTTTGCGCTTTCGATGTGGAACGGGAACGACGACCGCATCAAAGAGCGCCTCTTCGGCCTGTCGGGTCCGCAAGGCAATCACGGCGAAGACGTCAAGGAGTACTATTACTATCTCGACAACCTGCCGTCCCACGCGTACATGCGCGCGCTCTACAAGTATCCGCACGCCGCGTTTCCGTATCAGGACCTGATCGATACCAACCGTCGCCGCTCGCGACTCGAATCCGAATACGAACTGATCGATACCGGCATCTTCGCGCAGAACGCGTACTTTGACGTCGAGACCGAATACGCAAAATCCGATCCCGACGATATCCTCATCCGCATCCGCGCGACCAACCGCGGCGAGCAAACCCACAGCTTGCACTTGCTGCCGACGCTCTGGTTCCGCAACGAGTGGACGTGGCGCAACGGCATCGAGCCCTCATCGATCGAATTGCGACACCACGTGCGCGGGATCCACGCGGTCGTTGCGCATCAAGCAAATCTTGGCGACTATTGGTTCTACGCTCAGGACGCCGATGAGCTGCTCTTCACCGAGAACGAGACGAACTTTGAGGCGCTCTACGGCGTGCCGAACCGCGCGCCGCGCGTGAAGGACGGCATCGAGCGCTATCTCTTGCACGGCGAGAGCAGTGCCGTTGATTCCGTGCGCGGCACGAAGTGCAGCGCGCACTACAACCTGACGCTGGAGCCGGGCGAGAGCCGATCGGTCGAATTGCGCCTATCGAACGCGATGCACGATCCACCGTTCGGCGATGCGTTCGACGCAGCGTTCGCTACGCGCATCGAAGAGGCCGACGCATTCTACGAAGATATCAACCCCTTTCACGCCGACGTGGAAGCCCGTCGCGTTCAGCGCCAAGCGTTCGCGGGACTACTGTGGTCGAAGCAGTTCTACCACTACAACCTGCTGCGCTGGTTGCACGGCGATCCGCTCCAGCCCACGCCGCCGCCCGAACGGTTGCACGGTCGTAACTACGACTGGACCAACTTCGATTCGGCCGAGGTCATGTCGATGCCCGACAAGTGGGAGTATCCATGGTTCGCCGCCTGGGACCTCGCCTTTCACACCGTGGCCTTTGCGCTGATCGATCCAGCGTTCGCGAAGGGGCAGCTAATCCTGCTCGCGCGCGAATGGTTCATGCACGGCAACGGTCAGTTACCCGCCTATGAGTGGGCGTTTAGCGACGTCAACCCGCCGGTGCATGCGTGGGCGGCGCTGCGCATCTATCACATCGAGCAGAAGGAACACGGTCGCGGCGATATCGAGTTCCTAGAGCGCATCTTCCAAAAGCTGCTGCTCAACTTCACGTGGTGGGTCAACCGCAAAGACTCGCAGGGCAATAACGTCTTCCAAGGCGGGTTTCTCGGACTGGACAACATCGGCGTCTTCGATCGCAGCAAGCCGCTTCCGACCGGTGGTTTTCTCAATCAATCCGACGGCACGAGTTGGATGGGCGTGTACACGCTCAACATGCTTGCAATCGCCATCGAGCTCGCGATGCACAACAACGTCTACGAAGACATTGCGATCAAGTTCTTCGAGCACTTCCTCTACATTGCCGAAGCGATGAACCACCTGGGCGGCTCGGGGCTCTGGGACGATGATGATGGGCTCTACTATGACATGCTGATGCTCGACGACGGGCAGAAGATCCCGATGCGGATCCATTCAATGGTAAGCTTGCTGCCGCTCTTTGCGGTCGAGATCATCGAACCCGAAGAGTTCGACTCGCTGCCCGAGTTCAAGCGCCGCGTCGAGTGGTTCATCCAACACCGTCCCGATGTGGCGGGCAACGTCGCAAGCATCGACGAGATGGGCGTCGGCGAGCGGCGGCTGCTCTCGATCGTAAGCCGCGAGCGCCTGGTTCGTCTCATGAAAACGATGCTCGACGAATCCGAGTTTCTCAGCCCGTACGGTCTGCGTGCGCTCTCGCGCTACCACAAAGACCATCCGTTCGTCTTGCGGCTCGACGGGCACGAATATAGTGTCGACTATGAGCCGGCCGAATCGACGAGCGCGCTCTTCGGCGGCAACTCGAACTGGCGCGGCCCCATTTGGTTCCCGCTGAACTTCCTGATGATCGAAGCCCTGCAAAAATTCCACTACTACTATGGCAGCACGCTCAAGGTCGAAGCGCCGACCGGCAGCGGCAACATGCTCGATCTTTGGGAAGTGAGCGCACAGCTCTCCAATCGCTTGATCAACATCTTTCTTCCCAACGAACAGGGCCACCGGCCGGTCAACGGCGGGGTCGAGCAATTCAGCGATCCGAACTGGCGCGACAACGTGCTCTTCTACGAATACTTCAACGGCGACAACGGCGCCGGCATCGGCGCGAGCCACCAAACCGGCTGGACGGCGCTCGTCGCAAAGCTGATCGAACAACGTAGCGAATACGGATAACATACACACATGTCTAGGTATCCCCACATTCCGGCTAACGCCGTCATCCTCGCGTTTGAAGGCCCCGATCGCTATTCGATGGTCGGCGGTCTCGGCGTGCGCGTCACCGAGCTTGCGACCGCTCTCGACGATGCCGGCGTGCGCACCGACCTGATCTTCGTCGGCGATCCGCATCTCGATGCGGTCGAACAGCGCGGCACGGCGCTCACCTTGCGCCGCTGGTCGCAGTGGATCTCGCTGCATCATCCGCAAGGTGTCTACGACGGCGAGTGGGGCAAGATGGAGGACTACCGCAACAGCGTGCCGCCGTTTGTGCTCGAGTCGATTGTGCGTCCGGCGGCTGCGCGCGGGGAACGCGTGCTCGTACTCGCCGAGGATTGGCAGGTCGTGCCCGCGGTGCGCACGCTCGATCGTATCGTGCGCGATGCCGGATTGCGCGACGCGATAACGATGGCCTGGAACGCTAACAACACCTATGGCTTTGCAACGATTGACTTTCACGAACTCGCGCAAGCGGCACAACTGACGTGTGTGAGCCGCTACATGAAGTTCGAGGTAGCGCAACACGGCGCGCAGGCGCTGGTGATTCCCAACGGCATTCCCGAGCGGGTCTTCTCCGAAGCAAGCGCGGCCGGTGCGGCCTATCTGCGACGCATGCTCGGCAACCGTCACGTGCTGCTTAAGGTTGGACGCTTCGATCCCGATAAACGCTGGCTGCAAGCGATCGACGCGGTTGCCGATCTGCGCGCACAAGGTGTGCCGGTACAGTTGCTCGTGCGCGGCGGCAAGGAGCCGTACGCCGGCGAGGTCTTTGCGCGCGCATGCGATCGCGGCCTGATCGTCGATGACGTGATTTTGGAGACGCCGTCGCCCGAATCGCTTGTCGGCCTAATGGCCGGCTCGCGCGCCGACATCGTCAACATTCGCAGCTTCTTGCCCGATGCGCTGCTCTACACGCTCTACGCCGCCGCCGATGCGGTGCTCGCAAATAGCGGCAAGGAACCGTTTGGTTTGGTGGGACTCGAAGTGATGGCCTCAGGCGGCATCGCGGTCTGCGGTTCGACCGGCGAAGATTACGCGCGTCCTTTCGACAACGCGATCGTCTGCGATACCGCCGACCCGGCAGAGCTTGCAAGTTATCTCGAACATCTTTGGAGCAGCGCGGGCCTGCGCGAGCGCATGATCGAGAGCGCCATTGCGACCGCGCGCCAGTTCATGTGGCCATCCGTGCTCGAGATTCTCGACGCCAAGTTAGCGTTTGTCACCGCACGATGACGCAACTCCAGACCGACGTCGTCATCATCGGCGCGGGCGCCGCGGGGCTGGCTGCAGCGCGCAGCCTCGACGAACGCGGCATCGACTTCCTGATTTTCGAGGCGCGCGATCGCGTCGGTGGTCGCGCATACACGCTACGCTCGCACGATCGCGACTTTCCGGTCGAACTCGGCGCGGAGTTCATTCACGGAGCTGCGCAGTCGACGCGCGCGCTCATGCGCGAGATCGGCGAAGCGGTATTGCCGACGGACGCGGATTCCTTTCAGCTTGTCCGCGGCCATCTCGAACCCGCGCCCGATCGCTGGGAACCGGCTGAGCGCGCCTTTGCGCGCGTCGATGTCGATGGTCGCGATCAGAGTGTCCGAGACTTTCTCGACAGCCTACCCCAGCGCAGGCTTTCCGCCGACGAGCGCGAGAGCGTAGACACGCTCGTCGAGGGCTTCGATGCGGCGCTGCTCGACGATGCAAGTATCATCGGCATCGCCAACGAGTGGCGCAGCGGCGTCAACGACACCTCGCATCGCCCGGCCGCCGGCTACGCGCCGATCATGGAGCACCTGGCGGACGTTGCCGGCAGGCGCCTCTTCTTACGAACGATCGTGACGCATCTGCAGTGGTCGCCGCATAGCGTCCACCTCGATGCAACCTGTGATGGCGATGCGGTGCGCATCGAGGCACGGCGCGCGATCGTCACGTTACCAATCAGCTTGCTCCAACGAAATATCGCGTTCTTCTCCCCGCCGCTTCCACCCGACAAACGTAAGGCGATCGATGCAATCGCGATGGGTCCGGTCATCAAAGTCGCGCTCGAATTTCGCTCGCCGTTTTGGCGAGAAATCGAAAATGGGCGATTTCGCAATGCGGGATTCTTCATCTCCCCGGCGACGCAACTGCGCACGATATGGACGCGCGTTCCTGATGGCTCTCCGGTGCTGATGGGCTGGGCCGGCGGCGGCGCGGCCTTGCGCCTCGTGCAGCGCGGCGTCGATCCGATTCGGGCCGCGCTGGATACAACCGCGATGCTCTTTCCCGAGGTCGATATCAAAACGGAGTTGTGCAACGCGTACTTTCACGATTGGCAAGCCGACCCGTTTGCCTGTGGAGCGTACAGCTATCTGCGTGTCGGCGCCGGTGACGCGCGCGAACGGCTGGCGCAACCGATCGACGACACGCTCTTCTTCGCCGGCGAAGCCGCGTCAGCGGACGATTCGGGTACGGTTGCCGGCGCGCTCGATACCGGTTACTCCTCGGCGTTGTCCATTGCCAAGTAAGTCACCACGTCCCACGCGTTGTGGATCCCCACGAAGATCAACAGCAATGTCGCCGCACCGATCCCAAAGGACGCCTGCATCGGCGTGTGGACAAGCATGAAGCCGCAGACGAACACCACGATGTAGGCCGCCATCGGCAAGCCGAAAAACCAGGTCCAGTCGCTGAGGTCCGGCTCGTAGACCGTGAGCCGTCGCGCGCGATAGATCAGACGCGCGACATACGCGATGCCGAAGAGTCCGGCAAGACCGATCGACGTGCCCGCCAAACCCGGTGCCGGCCACGGTGCGGCAAAGATCCCCGAGATGAGAAACGCGATACAGAAGTGCATGATCGTCGGTGAGTTGAAGATCGACGTCCCCTCGGCGCGGCCGGGTTGCCCGCGCCTGCGATCCGCGGAAAGCGTGACGACGACGAACACGAGACCGGTCAGCGCCGCCGACGACGAACCCGTAATCACATAGAAATTCGCCCACGCGCGAAAGACGTCGTGAACGTTGTTCATACGCTCGAGAGCTGTTCGATGCGCGTACCCATGCGCTCGGCGTAGGCAACCGCCTCGCCGTCGCTCGGCGCTTCGGCGTAGATGCTAAACGTCGGATCCGATGCGTCGGGCAAAACGAGCACCCATCCATCGTCATGACGCACGCGCAGACCTTCGAAGAGTTCTATCTGATCGCGTTGCTGCTCGGCGATCAGCGAGCGCATCACGCGTCCCTTGTGCTCCCAGGGGCACGGCACGCGCACGGTCGCGACGTGCCAATCCGGCAACATGTCGACCAGTTCGCTCATGCGCCGTCCTTCGCGCGCCAGCAATTCGAACATCTTCGCGGTGCCGTAGAGCGAATCGAAGGCCGGGTGCAGCTCGGGGAAGATCACCTCGTAATTCGCGCCGCCGGCAAACGCCAATTCCTTGCCGCGCGCTTCGGCCAGGGCCATCAACGAACGGCGATCGCTGCGCGCGCGAATCACCGTGGCTCCGTAGCTCTGCGCGATGCGCTCGATCGCCTCGGGCGCCATCACCGGAACGGCGACCATCTTCGCTCCGGCGCGCACGACCATCAGCGTGAGCAAAGCGATCAGCTCCTCGTCCACGACGATGCGTCCGGTGTCATCGACGAGCGCAAACGTTTCGCCGTCCTGATCGAGGAGTATGCCCAAGTCCGCGCGGAGCGTTCCTACGATATCGCTGAGCTGCGTTAGCGATTGTGCGCGATCGACCGTAACCGTATGAACGCGGTTGTCGTCGAAGTAGCCGTTGAGGGCGATCGTTTCAATGTTCAACTTGCTCAAGATGCGGGGCAGCACCAAGGCGGCATTACCGTTGGCGTAGTCGATCACCACGCGAAAGCGCCGGCTTCCCATGCCTTGCGGGTTCAGCGCTTCGAGAAACGCCGACGTGTAATTCTCAAGCGCGCGTGCCGGGAAGTTTAACAGCCCGACGTCATCCATCGCGACGCGGCGGAAGTCTTCGCGGAAGAACAGATTCTCGATCTTGCGTTCGGTAGCTTTGTCGACGTTGATGCCGGAACTATCCAGAAACTCGACGAGCAGCGAGTGCGGATCGTCCGGCGCCAAGCGGACGTGCACCGCGCCATTCCCGCCGGTCCGCGTCGCAAAGCGCGAGAGCGGCAACGGGTACGAGCGCAGATCCTCGACATTGACGCCGACGCTGAGCAAGCCGGAGATCACGCAACGATTCATGATGCGACTGGTGGGATGCGTGTCGCGGCTGGTCATCACCGAATCACCCGGCCGCAGGAACGAACCAAATGCCTGCCCCAGTTTGAGCGCGAACTCCGGCGTGATCTCGAGATTCGCCAAGCCCGTGACGCCGACGCCGCCGAAGAGCGAGCCCGGCCACTTGATGCCGTAGATCAGCGACATCGAGACGATCGCGCCCGAGCTGACGTTCTTCTCCGGCCATAAGCGCAGATGCGGGCGGATCGCCGCCGCCTCGCCGATCACGCAACGTTCGCCGACGACCGCGCCTTCGCCGATCGTTGCGCGCGACTTCACGATCGTGCGGTTCGCAACGGTACAGTCGGTCAATTGCGCTTCATCGCCAACGTAGACGTTCTCCCACAGCACCGAACGGCGCACGCGCGCTCCGGCTTCGAGGATCGAACCGCTCCCGATGCACGCCGGCCCTTCGATCAACGCACCGGGTCCTACGGTCACGCCGTCACCGAACTGCACCGGTCCGCGGATCGTCGCTGTCGCATCGATCTCGCAGCCGTCACCAACCCAAACGCTCTCACCGAGCTGATTGCGCGGACGCTGCGTGCGCACAGTGCCGGTGAGCGCATCGTAGTTCGCTTGCTGATATTGTTGCAAGTTGCCGACGTCGGCCCAGTAGTCCGAGATCACATGTCCGCCGAGGCGCTTGCCGTCGCGCAGCAACAACGGGAAGATATCTTTGGAAAAATCGTAGTTCTTGCCCGCGTCCATGTACCCGAGAACCTCGGGCTCGAGCACGTAGATGCCGGTATTGATGGTATCCGAGAAGACTTCACCCCACGACGGCTTCTCGAGAAAGCGCGTGATGCGGCCGTCGTCGTCGGTGATCACGACGCCGAACTCGAGCGGATTGTTCACGCGCCACAGCGCAATCGTTGCAACGTTACCCGCGCGTTTGTGCGCGTCGATCAGCGCGGTGAGATCGACGTCGGTCATCGCGTCGCCCGAGATGATCACGAAGGTTTCGTCACTGAGTAACTCTTCGGCCATCTTGACCGCACCCGCGGTACCGAGCGGCGTATCTTCGACGACGTAGCGCATCGACGCACCGAGCGCCGAGCCATCGCCGAAATACGACTCGATCTCGTCAGCAAGATAGTGCAGCGTCGCCACTATCTCGGTGATGCCGTGCAGCGCGAGCAGCTCGACGATGTGGTGCATCACCGGTTTGTTGGCGATCGGCGCGAGGGGCTTCGGACGTCGCGAGGTCAGCGGGCGTAAACGCGAGCCTTCGCCCCCGGCCATCACCACCGCTTTCATCCTGAACCTCCCCTTCGCGGCCGCGCCTCACGCAAAGCGCGCACAATCGCAGTAAAGATTGGATACTGCGCCAACGTCTCGAGCGGTACCGCTAGCTTCCGTTGCCAATTCGGCTTCTCGTCGACGGTTCCGGGGACATTGACCTGATCGAACGATCCGACCCCGTCTTCGAGCTGCAATAGAACCAAACGCGACGCCGAACGCGCTAGGTAACGATAGGCCGCAGCCAGCAGCGCCGTCAATCCGTCATCGGTCACGTCGACCCCCGCGGCGCGAAAAGCCTCGAGCAGGCGCTCGCGGGTGGCGGCATCGGCGTCCTGCCAGTAGGCCGGGAAGCTTGGGAGGTCGTGCGTTCCCGTGCTCGCAACCGTGTCGGGCGGATTGTCATAGAGATTGAATTGCAGCACGCGACACCCGAAGATCCGCGTGTCGTGCATCCGTTCGCGGAAGCCTTCGGGCACGGTGCCCAAATCCTCGCCGACGATCATGCAACGGTTGCGCACGCTCTCGAGCGCAACGATTCCGAACAACGCCTTGACGTCGTAGTTCACGTAGGCACCGCCGCCTTGCGGGAGCGCGCGCGGAATACAGAAGAGGCGCTGCAGACCCATCACGTGATCGATGCGCAGCGCACCGGCGTGACGCATGTTCGCGCGCAGCAAGGCAATGAACGGTTCGTAGTTGCGTTCGCGCAGCACGCGCGGATGGAACGGCGGCAGACCCCAATTCTGCCCCGCGGTGTTGAGCGGATCGGGCGGCGCGCCAATCGAAAGGCCGAGCGCGTAGGCGCCCGGATCGCTCCACACGTCGGCACTGTTGAGATCCACGCCCACCGCGAGATCGCGGTAGAGACCGATCGGCATACCGCCGGCTGCGCGCGCGGCCGCTTCGAGTTGATGGTCGGCGACCCACTGCGCAAAGACGAAGAACTCGACGCGCGACGCATGCTGCGCTGCGAAACGCTCAACCGCTACTCCGCGCGCGTCCTGCAACTCGGTAGGCCATTGCTGCCACCCGTAGACATCGGGATCGAGCGCGGCGAGCATCTCCATGATCGCCTCGTAGCGCGCAACGTCACGCAAGCCGGGATCGGCGGCAACAAAGCTCGCCCACGGTCGCCGCTCGCGTAGCGCGTCGAAGATGCGCTCCAATGCTTCGAGCTTAAAGGCCGCAACGCGTTCGTAGGCGACCAGCGGCGTGTCGTGCAGGGCGCGCGTGTCAAAGTCCGCCAGCGAGACGCCAAACTGCGCCGCGGCCGCGTGTACGTCGATGTACAGCGCATTGAGATAGCGCCGGCTCAGCGGTGCATACGGGCTGGCGGCGGTGGCATTGGTCAGGTGCAATTGGTGCAGCGGGTTGAGCGCAAGCGCCGATGCGCCTGCGCCATCGGCTAGCTTCGCGAGCGCGGCGAGGTCGGTGAAGTCGCCGATACCGTCGTTGCGCGACGAGCGCAGCGAATAGAGCTGGGCCGCAATGCCCCATGCGCTCTCGCGCTCCAAAGTCTCGGGGACGTAGGCGCGCGGCGGCACGACGATCATGTCATTGTAGTAGCCGATCTCGCGCGGCTCGGCGAGCCGATCGACGCGCACGACGGGAAGCGCGCGAACGCCGGCGTCGTCACCGAGTGCGTCGCGTATCGCGGCCATCGTCGCCTCCGAGACGGTGACGGGATTGCCGAATGCGTCGGCGTAACGCGCGTCGATCATTCAGCTACAAGCAGCGAAAGCGTCCGTGCGCGCAGTGGAAAGATCGCACCGCCCAGGAGGCGCGCGTGCGGATCGAAGCGGGCCGGACGCGCGGTGTCGAGGACGAGCCGCCATGCGTTCAGCGCCTGCAGCGTCGGGAGTATGAAGGCGATGTCGTGCTCGTGGGCGTTCATCAACAACAAGAACGTGTCGTCGTACTCAGGATAGCCGCGCAAGCTCACGAAGCGGTCGCCCGTATCGCCGCCGAAAAGCGCGGCGATGTAGCGTCGCGCTGGATCGTGCCAGTCGGCATCGACCATCTCGCGCCCGTCGCTTTCGATCCACGTAATATCTTTGAGGCCGCTCGGTGACGTCGCGCCTCCCTTGAAGAAATTGGGACGCCGAAAGACCGGATGCGTGCGCCGCAACTCGATCAGCTCGCGCATGAAATCGATAAGCTCGGGGTCTTCCTGCGTTTGGGTCCACTCGAGCCAGCCGATCTCGTTATCTTGGCAGTAGGCATTGTTGTTGCCGAGCTGCGTGTTGCACAACTCATCGCCGGCCAACAACATCGGCAGACCTTGTGAGAGCATCAGCGTCGCCAGCAGGTTGCGCTTCTGTTGTGCGCGCAGATTGCGAATCGCGATATCCTCGGTCGGCCCTTCGACGCCGCAATTCCAACTGTAGTTCGCGTCGTGGCCGTCACGATTGTGCTCGAGGTTCGCCTCGTTGTGCTTGTGGTCGTAGCTCACCAGATCTTCGAGGGTAAAGCCATCGTGCGCGGTGACGAAGTTGATGCTCGAACGCGGACGCCGGCCCGAACGGTCGAATATATCGCTCGATCCGGTGAGCCGCGTCGCAAACTCGGGAATCATCCCGTCGTTGCCTTGCCAAAAGCGGCGCACGGTATCGCGATAGCGGTCGTTCCATTCCGACCAGCCCGGCGGAAAATTGCCCAGTTGATAGCCGCCCGGCGAGAGATCCCACGGTTCGGCGATAAGCTTGACGCGCGAGAGCACCGGATCTTGTTGCACCGCGGCGAGAAAGGCATTCGCCGGTTCGAACGGTCCCTCGGGACGGCCGAGTGCCGGCGCGAGGTCGAAACGAAAACCATCGATGTGCATCTCGTTGACCCAGTAGCGCAACGAATCGGTCACGAGTTGCAACGTGCGCGGATGCTCGAGGTTGAGCGTGTTGCCGCACCCGGTGTAGTCGGCGTAGTAGCGGCCATCGTCGAGGTGATAGTAACTCTTGTTGTCGATGCCGCGCAGCGAGAGCGTCGGCCCGAGATGATTGCCTTCGGCGGTGTGGTTGTACACGACGTCCAGCAGCACTTCGATGCCGGCTTCGTGCAAGCGCTTGACCATCGTCTTGAACTCGCCGAGCGAGGTGCCCGCGAGCAACCGCGGATCGGGGGCAAAGAACGCGATGGAGTTGTACCCCCAATAGTTGCGCAAGCGCCGCTCCACGAGATGACGATCATCGACCGCAGCATGCACCGGAAGCAGCTCCACCGCGCTCACGCCCAAGCCCGTTAGGTATTCGATGATCGGGGGAGCGGAGAGCCCGGCAAAGGTTCCGCGCAACTCGGGGTTGACGTGGGGATGCTTGATCGTGAAGCCGCGCACGTGCATCTCGTAGATGACCATTTCGTGCCAGCGCGTGTAGAGCCGATGATCCTGTCCCCACGTGAACGCGGTGTCGACGACGACGCACTTGGGCATCGCGGCGGCGTTGTCGCGGCGGTCGAATGAGAGGTCGCCCCGCGACGAGCCGAGACGATACCCGAAGTTTGCATCGGTCCAGCGTACGAACCCAAAGAGTTGCTTCGCGTACGGATCGATCAGCAGCTTGTGATGGTTGAACCGGTGACCGCGATCGGGGTCGTACGGTCCGTAGACGCGATAGCCGTAGAGCGCACCGCGCTCGATCTCGGGCAGATAGCCGTGCCACACCTGATCGGTGTATTCGGGCAATGTAATGCGGCGCAATTCGCGCGTCCCGCGCGCGTCGAACAGGCAGAGCTCGACTTTGTCAGCGTGTTCGGAGAAGAGCGCGAAGTTTACGCCGCTACCGTCCCAGGTCGCACCGAGCGGATACGGCCGTCCCGGAAGTACCTCGGCGCGGCCGAGCGGCTTCATTCGCGAACCGGCCGGAAGTAGACTGCGGCGAGCGGCGGCAGCGTGATCGTGATCGATTGCGCGCGCCCGTGCGCAGGGATTGGATCGACGTGCACGCGGCCGAGGTTGCCGACGTTCGTACCACCGTAGCGCTCGGAGTCGCTGTTGAACACTTCCTCATACTCATCGGCCGGCGGTGTGCCGATGCGGTACCCGTAGCGCACGACCGGAGTAAAATTACAGACCGCGACCAGGACATCGCGCGGGTCGTTCCCGTGCCGCACGAACGCAATCGCCGAGTTCTCGACATCCTGATGGTCGATCCACGAAAAACCCTCGTGCTCGTTATCGCGCTCGAAGAGTGGCGCCGTGCAACGGTAGAGATAATTGAGATCGCGCACGAGGAGTTTAACGCCCGCGTGCAAGCCGCGCTCGTCGGCGACGAGGTCCCAGTCGAGGCTGCGGTCGTGATTCCATTCGCGGCTCTGCGCGAACTCGTCGCCCATGAAGAGCAGCTTCTTGCCGGGATGTGCGTACATGTAACCGTAGAGCAAGCGCACGTTGGCGAATTGCTGCCAGCGATCGCCGGGCATCTTCTCCAAGATCGAACCCTTGCCGTGCACGACCTCGTCGTGCGAGAGCGGCAGCACGAAGTTTTCGTCGAACGCATAGATCAGCGAGAAGGTCAGCTCGTCGTGATGATATTTGCGGTGCACGGGTTCGTGCGAGAGGAATTGCAGCGTGTCGTGCATCCAGCCCATGTTCCACTTAAAGCCAAAACCGAGGCCGCCAAGGTACGTAGGCGCCGACACTTTCGGCCAAGCCGTTGACTCCTCGGCGACCGTTATGATGCCCGGCACGTCGCGATACACGGTTTCGTTTGTGCGCTTAAGAAAATCGATCGCCTCGAGATTCTCGCGCCCGCCGTATTGGTTGGGCACCCACTCACCGGCCTCGCGGCTGTAATTGAGATAGAGCATCGAGGCGACCGCGTCAACGCGCAGTCCGTCGACGCCGTACTCCTGCAACCAAAACAGTGCGTTGTTGACGAGATAGTCGGCAACTTCGTGTCGCCCGAAGTTGAAGATGTACGTGTCCCAATCGGGATGCCAACCTTGCCGCGGATCGGCATGTTCGTAGAGCGCGGTGCCGTCGAAGCGCGCGAGACCGTGCTCGTCGCTCGGGAAATGTCCAGCGACCCAGTCGATGATCACGCCGAGTCCCATCGCATGCGCGCGATCGACGAAGTTGTGAAATTCTTGCGGCGTGCCAAAGCGCGAGGTGGGTGCATACAATCCGATCGGCTGGTAACCCCACGAGCCGTCAAAAGGATGTTCGGAGACCGGCATGAGCTCGAGATGCGTGAACCCCATCTCTTTCACATATGGCAACAAGCGTTCCGCAAGTTCGTCATAGCTCAGGAACCGATTGCCTTCCTCGGGCACGCGTTGCCACGAGCCCAAATGCACCTCGTAGATCGCGATCGGCGCGCCGCGGTGCTGCATGCCGCCACGCGCGTGCATCCATGCGTTTGAGGTCGATACCGGCAACCGGCTGACAACCGACGCCGTATCCGGCCGCAACTCGCAACGAAATGCGTAGGGATCGGCCTTCAGCGGAAGCCATTCACCGTCGCTCGCGCAGATCGCGAACTTGTAACGTGCGCCTTCGCGCGCGTCTGGAACAAACGCGCGCCAAACGCCCGTTGCATGTTCGACCTGCATCGGATGCGCGCCAATCTGCCAGCCGTTGAAATCGGCGACGACGCTGGCCGCGCTCGCGCTCGGCGCCCACACGGCGAACTCAACGCCGTCTTGACCGTCGCGGGAGCGATGGTGTGCGCCCATCCATTGGTAGTGCATTTGTGTCTTAGTGTGGTATTCCGGTGAGAGCATCGTACACGGCGCGCGTCTGTTCGCGCAAGTGCGCGACATCGCCGTCGTTCTCGATCACATAATCGGCCCGCGCGCGCGCGTCCTTTGGATCCATCTGCATCGCCATGCGCGCGCGCACGTGGTCGGCATCGGTGCCGTCGCGCGCGACGACGCGCGCGATGCGCTCCTCGTCGGGCGCAATCACGACGACCGATTTATCAACCATGTCGATGTAGCCGGATTCGAAGAGCAGCGGGACGACGTGCACGATGAGTTGATCGGGCTTCGCGTTCGCCTCTCGCTCCTTCGCCAGCCGCCGCACGAACGGGTGCACAATCTCGTTCAGGCGTGCGAGTGCCTGCGGATCGGAGAACACGACCTCGGCAAGCGCCGTGCGATCGAGCGCACCTCCGCGTACGAACTGCGGCCAGATGTGCATGATCATCAGTAAGCCGTCGGAGTTGGGAGCAACCGCTTCGCGGGCAAGCTCGTCGGTGTCAATGACGTACGCGCCAAGGTCCGCGAAGATGCGAGCAACCTCGCTCTTCCCCGATCCAATTCCACCCGTAAGTCCGACCCGGAGTGCCATGGGAGGCGAAGAGTTCGCGTTAGAGGGGCGAGATCACTCTCACGGGCGTTGGACTTGCCGTCGCCGTCGGATACGGCGTGGGCATCTGGTCCGAGGTGCGGAACTGACCGTGGAACACATACGTTCCGGTCGTCGGTTGACAGTTGACAATCATCGGTGAATATTCGCTTAGGCGAGCGGCGCGCAACACGAGAATATCGAAGGTGTAATAACCCGACGTTTTTTGGATAACCGCGTCTTTGACTTTGCCGCGCGGATCGACCGTTACAAGCACAAGCGCTTCAATAGAGCCGGTGTTGTTTTGCAGCAGCGCTTCCGGAATTTCCGGAGCTACGGGTCGAACGACCGTTGCCTTGCGATCGGGCTGACACGAGGGCGTGGGAGATGGCTGCTGCGCATCGGCGGGCGAAATTGCAAGGAGTATCATCGCGAGCCAAAGCCCTGTTGGGAAAAGCAAAAGGCGCGGAATCACTTCCGCGCCTTTCTTTTTTCACCGCGATCACCTTCGACAAGCTCAGGGTGACAGATGCGTCACGCTTGAACTTCGTCTGCGACTTCGGCTTGGGCTTCGTCCGCGACGACGATTTCTTCGACGGCGATGACGTCCGGCGCTGCGACCGCGACCGCGTCGGCAACCGTACCGAGGGTGTTTTCTTCCTCATGTACGTACTGCTCGATCTCTTCCGGCGGAATGTCCGCAACGTGTTGGATCGATGCGGTGATACGACGCGTCGCGCTGTTGATCGTGAGCAACGTGACTTCGACGTCTTGGCCTGCTATGAACTGCGCGCTCGGATCGAACTCGCCTTTCGGAACCATCGCGAGGATGCCCGGGAAGATTTCGACCAGCAAGTAGTTCGGCGTAACCTTGACGATCTGCGCCGGCAGCTTGTTGTTCTCGAAGAGTTGCCCCGCGTGCTCATCCCACGGATCGGGAAGCGCGTGCTTGAGCGAGAGACTGACCTTCTTCGCATCAGGGTCGAACTTCATGATCTCGACGTTAACGACGTCGCCGATCTTGACGACCTCCGACGGATGCTTGATCCGCGCGTAGCTCAGTTCACTATTGTGAATGAGCCCGTCGATGCCGCCGAGATCGACGAACGCGCCGAAGTCCGCGAGACGGACGACGATGCCTTCACGAATCTGGCCGACTTCGAGCGTATCGAGCAGCTCTTGCTTCTTGGCCTGCAGCTCTTCTTCGAGCACGAGGCGCTGCGAGAGCACGACGCGATGGCGCTTGTGATCGAGATCGATCACCTTCAGACGCAATTTCTGCCCGACGAGTTCGTCGAGATTACCGACCGGCTGGCGGCGGATTTGCGACGCCGGCACGAAGCCGCGCATGCCGAGATCGACGAGCACGCCGCCCTTGACGACTTGCGTCACGGTGGCTTCAATCACTTCGTCGTTCTGATGCGCTTCAATGACCTTCTCCCAGGTCTTGAGCGCGCGCGCGCGACGTTCGGACAGGAACAGTGTTCCGTCCATGTCGTCGATGCGGTGAATCATCACCTCGAGGGTGTCACCGACTTTGAGCGTCTTGGGATCGACCGCGAGCGAAAGTTCGCGGAATGGAAGCACGCCTTCGGATTTACCGCCGACGTCGACGAGCAATTCGTCTTTATCTTTCTGAACGATCATGCCGTTCAGAACTTGTCCCTCGTCGAGGACCTTGAGCGATTCTTCGTAGAGGCGCTGTTCGAGCGCCAGTTGATCTTCCTCGTAAGTAGCGGGAGCGATTTCAGTCGTAGAGATGTTGTGGTTCCTA
>JBAUEZ010000151.1:0-19722 GCA_049678885.1 Candidatus Aquilonibacter sp.
GTTCACGGCTGCGCAAGCTACCGCCGGCGAGCCTCTCTACAACGGCAATTGCGCACAATGTCACGGCGTCCACCTGGAAGGCGCTGCGGGTCCCGCACTCGCCGGCTCGAGCGCAGCGAGTTTGCAAGTCAACGCGTTCTTCGCGGTCATGACGACGACGATGCCATACAACAACCCGGGAACGCTAACCCACGATCAATACGTCCAGGTCATGGCCTACGTCCTCAAACGCAACGGCGTTCAGCCGGGCGCGACTCCGTTAACGTTTGCTGCCGCTTCAAACGCGAAGGTCTCACTGTGAAGCTCGCAGTAGGAACATCTCATGCTTGTGCAATCGGTCCACTACACGTTCAAGCCCGAAGACGCGGACCAGGCTGAGGCGATTCTACGACAGTTGCGGGATGCTTCGCGTCAGGAACCCGGCGTGGTTACCTTCGAAGTAGCGCGAAGCCAAGAGCGGCCGAACGAGTTCGCGCTCTACGAAGAGTATCGAGATCAGGCGGCGCTCGATGCGCACGCCAAGACCGAGCACTTCGATACATTCGTCATCAACGGGACTCGCAAACTCGCGCAGGCACGAAACGCCGTAACCGGTCCACCCATCTAGCGAATGAACAAATTCGTCGCGAGCGGCATCGTGATGCTCGCGGTTGCAATGGGCGTGGGCCGCTTTGCATACACCCCGATGATTCCCGTCATGGAACACGACGCTGGATTGAGCGTCGCGATAGCAGGCGCGCTTGCGACGTCAAATCTGTTTGGCTACCTTGTGGGCGCGTCATTCGCGATGCATCCGATTACGCACGGCATGCGTTTGGTTATCGTGCGCTGGAGCCTGGTGGGTGTCGTGGTAACGACGGCCTTGATGGCGGGACCCGAACAGACCTGGCTTGCGTTGCGCTTCGTAACCGGTATCTGCAGCGGGTTTGTGCTCGTCTTTGCCTCGAGCATCGTGCTCGAGCGCGCAGCGGCTGAGCAGCAGCCATCGTGGCCCCCAATCTTCTTCTCCGGCGTCGGATTGGGGATCGCGTTCTCGGGTGTCGCGGTTCCTGCGCTCGCGGCCTATGGCTCGAGTACTGCGTGGATCGGCATCGCGCTCATAAGTGCTGTCGCGCTGGCGCTCACGTTGTGGTGGTTCACCGAAAGCGCGCCGCCGGCGAGCATCGCCGAAGCCGACATCGACGAACCGCTTCCACAACACCGGAGGGTGTTTTTGTGGTTGTGCGCGGTGTATATCGCCGAAGCGTTCGTCTACATCATACCGGCGACGTTCCTCGTCGCGATCATCGCAAAGATCCCAGAGCTCTCGCGTTACGCTGCGCTCACGTGGGTCTTCGTCGGCCTGGCCGCGGCCTTTGCAACGTTTGGATGGATTCCGGCCGCAATGCGTTTGGGCAAGGCGCGCTCGCTCGCGCTCGCGCTCGCGATCCAAGCCGTTGGCATCGCTGCGCCCGTCTTCTCGCACAGCGCGTTCGCCGTCATCCTCGCGGGCGTTGCGCTCGGCGGCACGTTCATCGCGATTACGCTCTTCGCTGCAGGGCTTGGGCGCGATATCTTTCCTCGGCGTACCAGCGCCGCAGTGAGTCGCCTGACCGCGCTGTACAGCGTCGGCCAGATCGCCGGCCCCATCGTCGCCACGCAACTGGCGCTACGCTTCGGTTCGTATCAGCCCGCGCTGCTTGTCGCCTCAATCGTCGCGGCGATCGCCACGGTTGTGACGCTCGCAACCATACGGGATGCTACGTCGGCGGGTTTGGATCGTTCAGCGCCTTCGCCATCGCTCGGTAGACGTTGAGCCGACCACAGCCTTGATGCGCATCGCCGATGTTGTCGGCGGTGCTGCAAAGAAGCTGGAACATCGCCGATGGCGACTGATAGGTCGAGCTCACCGAGAGAATCAACGCGGCGGCACCGGCGATGTGCGGGGTCGCCATTGACGTGCCGACGATCAGCGTAGTGCAGTTTCCTGATTCCCCAAACTCCGTGCTTGCCGTACACGCTCCGGCGAAATTCGAATCGAACGGCGTCGTCGTCCAGATGTTCTGGATCCAGTGCAGATAGTCGACCGTCGTCGCACTCGGGCTGGTTTCCGCGGTGCTGGGATCGCCGCCCGGCGCAACGATACCCCACGAGCCCGTGCCGTACTGGGTATAACTGGTAACGTACTCCGATCCGACGCTACCTCCGTTATTGGTTCCGTTGGTCTGACCGTCTTCATACCCACTCGCGCCCGCCGCAATAACGCCACTATCGCAGGCCGGCGCCGTGATGCCTTCACCGCCGGCATTCCCCGACGCCGCGACGACGATCACGTTGTGTGCAATGGCATTCGCGACCGCATTTCCCTCGACAGGGTCCGAATCGACGCCGGGTGACGTGCAGCCGTTGTTGTTCGTTTCAGATATCGTTATTCCGATGCTCATGCTGATCACATTGGCGCCGTTGGCCACCGCATCGCCGATCGCGCTCGCGACGTCGGTATCTTGAGCGCCGCACTGGGGATCGCTTTCGCCCGCCGGGTTACCCGGCGTGCAGTTGTCATCCGGCGTCGGGAAAACGCGGTACAACATCAGCGAGACGTTGCCGGCGTCGCCGACAAACCCATAGTCATTCTCCGCGTTGGCGACTGCAATGCCGGTGACATCGGTCCCGTGGCCGGCGCCATCGGTCACGAACGTGCCGGTGCTCTGCGCGGTACCGGCTTCGTTGCTGACAAAGCACTCGGTGCGAACGATGTGCGCTTTTTGCAACTCCGGATGCGTTACGTCTTCGCCGGTATCGATGATCGCGAGCTTGACGCTCGTCGAACCCAGCGCGTTCACATTGGTGATGCCGCTGCCGTTGCCATTCTGCGAATAACCGAAGGCGTGTTCGAGCTGCACGATGTGCATGTCCCACTGACCGTTGGTCGTAGAAAGTTGGTACAGCGGGGGCTGCGCGCCACCCGCGGTGTAACCGACGAAATACGGATCGTTTCCGAGATATGGATTGGTCACCGCGAGCGGTGCAGAACGGCGCGATTGACTCACTGCGACCACGCCCGGCGTCGAACGCAGCGTTGATTCGACTTGTGCGATCGAGGACGGATTCACGTGCAGCAGTCGTGTAGCGACGCCGGTCGCCGGATAATCGAACTCGCGATACTTGGTCGCGCCGAAAGACGCGACGCGCCCATCAATGCTGCTCGCGGGATTGGCAATTGCGCCCGTACGATACGAAACGGCTAGGACGGGCAGCGTCGAGACGTTGGTCGACCCGCGATACGATCGACGCACTTCAGACGACGCGCTGCCGCTTGCTCGGGCCCCGGAAGCGTCGAGGCTCGTGTCGGACGATGGGCACGTGTACGGTGAAGATGCAACCGGGGTCGGGGTCGCTGTTGGCTGCACGGGCGGCGTGCTGCCGCCACCGCCTCCTCCGCCGCAAGCGGCAAGCGAAACGGCGAGCGTTGCAGCGAGCAACGCACGGAAGCGAGCAAGCAGAGCCAAATCGATCCTCCCCTGAGGCTTGCAGTCTAACGCGAAAACGTGAATCAGCGCTGGGAGCGTTGCATTAGAATTCGCGGCTTAACAAACGCCAAACAAGTCCGAGCGCCATCACGGTCGAGCGGCGCTGCACTGCGTCGCGATCCCCGCGAAAGTTGAAGCGGTAGGTGTGCACCTCTTCACCCATATCGACCGCAAACCACACGAGCCCCACCGGCTTCTCCGTGCTTCCGCCATCGGGACCGGCGATGCCCGTGGTCGAGACCGCATAGCTCGCGTGCAGCCGCTCGCGCGCGCCGCGCGCCATTTCACGCGCCGCCTCTTCGCTTACGGCACCGAAACGCTCGACCGTCTGCTCGCTTACGCCAAGCTCCGCGATCTTCACCGCGTTGTCGTACGCAACGATACCGCCAAGAAAACTGCGCGATGAACCCGGCACAGCCGTAAGCGCGGCTGCGATGCGTCCCCCCGTGCACGACTCCGCAACAACGATGGTCTCGCTGCGCGCTTGCAACAACTCGTGCACGGCGCCGGCCAAGCTCGTATGATCGGCACCAAAGACAAAGCCGGCAAGGCGCTCGCGCACTTGCGCTTCGAGCGGCGCAAGCAACGCGGCCGCTTCTTCCTCCGAGCGCGCCTTCGTCATCAACTTCACGTCGCACAAACCCTCGTGCGCGAGCACCGCGATCTTGGGATTCTCGCCGGCGCGAAAGAGATCGTCGATCCGATGATCGACCTCCGACTCGCCGATGTTGACGGTGTGCAGCACGCGCGTGTAGATCGCGTCGTCGATAGCGTAACGATCGCGTAAGAAAGGAATTAAGAGCTCGGTGAGCATCGGTCGCATCTCGCGCGGCACGCCGGGCATGCACGCGATGAACTTGCCACTCGCAGCGAATGCGACAAAACCTGGAGCGGTACCACGCGGGTTCTCCAGCACGAGACTCCCGCGCGGCACGTACGCCTGTTTGCGATTGTTCTCGCGCATCTCCCGCCCCATCTGTGCAAAGAATTCTTGCATCTGATTAAGGGAGGGTTGGTTCAATTCGATGTCGAGCCCGAGCGCGTCGCACACCGCTTCTTTGGTGACATCGTCGATCGTCGGACCAAGCCCACCGGTTGTAATGACACCGTCAACGCGCTCGAGTGCAGCTCGCATTGCCGATGCAATGCGACCACGGTTATCTCCGATCGCATGCGTGCCGTACACGTCGATGCCCGCCGACGCGAGCGCCTGTGCCACAAAGACGGTATTGGTGTCGGTCAACTGCCCGAGCAACAGCTCGGTGCCGACCGCGATCAGCTCAACTGCGAGGGCCATCGATCCAAGATGGATACGTAAATTCGATTTTCGCGTCGAAGCCGTCGGCCGCGTCGATCATCGCTTTGCGGCGTTCGCCGCTGTGCTCGGGTCCGGGGCGCTCGCGCTGCATCTTCACCTTCATCTCGCCGAGCCGTTCGACGAAGCGCGCGAAGCGCGCATCCATCGCGGCCTGCAGCCGCTGCTTGAGAATCTTGCCGACGCGCGGCGCGAGTCCGCTGGTCGAGATCGCGACCCGCACCGGACCCGCTTTTGCAATCGCCGTCATTGCGACGAACCCGTACTTCGGCTGATCGATGCAGCACAGCAAAAATTTGTGTTGGTCGGCGAGCGCGCGAAGGCGTGCCGAGAGTGTTTCGTCCTGCGGCGTCGAGATCACGAAGTATGCATCGGTCACGTCCTCGTCGCGCAACGCGGCCGGATCCTGGATCCAGCGCACGTCGGCGCCCGATTCGCGCAGTGCGGCTTCCTTTTCAATGGCCTCGCGATCGCCGGCGTCACCGACGACCACGCAGCGCCGTCCGATCAGGTTCAACCCGACGGGAAAGAACGCCATCAGTAATCGACCGGCCGCAGATAGAACTCGTTGATCGCCGTGTTGGTCAGCATCGCCGTCGTCGGCAGATGCCGCTTCCAGTGCGTCGAGTCGACTCGCCGCCGTACGAGCGCGACGTCGTGCGCGTCGAAGCCACGTTCGAGCAACTGCGGATCGGAATAGCCGAGCAAGAGCTGCGCGAGAATCGCATCGGCGCGCGCGTAGGTGATGCCCAGGTCGCCCTCGTCGGTTTGATCGGCCTCGAGATCGGCGCTCGGCGCTTTGTCGACTAGCGCTTGCGGCACGTCAAGGTAGCGCGCGAGCGCCCACACTTGCGTTTTGAACAGGTCGCCGATCGGATTGACCGGCGGCGTGTCGTCGGCGTGCCAGGTGAAGTAGCCCAACAGCCGTTCCGTCTTGTTGCCGGTGCCGATCGGCAACGCGTCGAGTTTCACCGATTGGTCGAAGAGCACGACCATGCGCATGCGCGCCATCACGTTGCCGCGACGCCGCGCGTCGGCTTCGGGTTCGAACTGTAGATAGCCGTCGACTGCTGCGCTGATCTCGATCGTCCGCGCATGAACGCCGAGCGCATCGATAACGAGTTGCGCATCGGCAAGACTCGCGGGACTCGAGGTCTTATACGGCATGCGAATCGCGTAGACGTTCTCGGGACCGAGCGCCCGCGCGCAGAGATAGGTTGTAACCGCGGAGTCAACGCCGCCGGAAAGTCCGATCACTGCGCGCGTAATTCCGCGGCGCTCGATCAACTCGTCTTGCAGAAATGCCACGAGCCAGCGCGTCGCAACCTCGGGATTGATGCCTGGTGGCGCCAACAGCTTCGCGTTTGACTCACGCACGACTTCGATCACGACGGACGTCCCTTCGGCAAGGGCAACTCGTCATCGAGCAAGAGATCGGGAAGCACCGCGTTGAGATCGCCGAGCAGCGGCAGCGATGCACGCGCCAGATCGGCTTCGCGCAAATCGATCGTGCCGCTGATCACACATTCGCCGAACTCCGGCCCTTCGACGGTGACGACGCCGCGCGGATCGATGATCGACGACGAGCCAGTCATGCCCTTCCCGCCTTCGAATCCGGTGAGGCCCGCGTAAAGGACGTAGACGCCATGTTCGCTCGCGCTCGTGCGCAAGATCTCGCGCCAGCGCGTGATCGAGGTCAGCTCGGTCTCGCCCTCGATGCCGCGACCCGGCGCAGCCGATGGAACGATCAGCACGCGTGCGCCTTTGATCGCCGCGATCGTCGGCATGATCGCATGCCAAATATCCTCGCAGATCAGCAGCGCCACGCGCCCGATGCGCGTCTCGAACGTCTGCAAGCGCCGCCCACGCGAAAGAAAGCGCGCTTCATCGAACACGCCGTAGGTCGGCAAGAACATCTTGCGATGCACGTGGAGAATCTCGTGGTCTTTGCGTCCCACCCGCACGTAGATCGCGCTGTTGTAGTACGTGCCGTCATTGTTCTCGTAGAATCCCGACGACAACTCGACCTCGCGGTCACCCGCTCCCTTGCGCCACGCGCGCACGAGATCGTCGGCAAAGGCTTCCGCCGGACGTGCCAAATCGTACACGGCGCCCTCGAGGAAGTAACCGGTCATCGCCCCTTCGGGAAAGACGATCAGATCGGGCGTTTGCTCGGCAACGATTTGTGCCATGATCTCGCTGCTCTGCGCGAGGTTCTCGGTGTACCGTCCTTTCGACGGCTTTACCTGAACGAGACTAATCCGCGCCGCCACTAGTGGCAAGCTCCATCATCTGATCGACGGGCTCACGCAGACCGCATTGCACCGCGCACTCTTCGGCCGGATAGGTCCAGATCTCGGACAGTGTTGGATGCAGGTGTGGAATACGCATGAATTGCCCGACCGTTGCGTTGAAGGTCATCGCGACGATGACTTCGTGAATCAATTCCGAGGCTTGCGGGCCAATGACCGTTGCGCCGAGGATCTCGCCGGTTACGAGACGCGACATCATCTTGACGAAGCCACGCGTCGTGCCCAGAACCATCGCTTTCCCGTGCTCGGCAAAGTCGTACTTTCCAACGCAGTACTCGATCCCGGCGCGCTTTAATTCCTTCTCGTTCATGCCGACGTGCGCGACTTGCGGCTCGCTGAAGATCGTGTGCGCGCTCATCAGACGATAGTCGGCTTCTTCGTTCGAGCCGGCAATCGCGTTGCGCGCCGCGATCTCGCCCTGATAGATCGCCACGTGCACGAGCGCATAGACGCCCATCACGTCGCCGACGGCAAAGATATGTGAGCGGTTGGTGCGCAGCGTGCTGTCCACGCTGATACCATCCTCGGGATCGTAGTCGACGCCGGCCGTGCCCAGGCTAAGCCCCTCGACGTTCGGGAGACGCCCCTGCGCGTAGAAAATTTCGTCGACGACGAGTTCGAGCCGTTCGCCGCCGACGGAATAATGCACGACCTTGCGCGTGCCGCGTTTCTCCACGCGCGTGACGTGCGTTTGCTCGATAACGCGAATGCCATCTTCGCGAAAGTACCGTGTGAGCGCGTCGCCAACGTCGTCGTCGGCACCCGTCAGCAAATGGTTGCTGCGAATTAGGATCGTCGTCTTCGCGCCCATGCGCGCAAGAAATTGGCCGAGCTCGCACGCCGTATAGCCACCGCCAAGTACCGCAACCGACGACGGAATCGATTCGAGTTCGAGGACGGTGTCGCTGTCGAGATAGCCCGCGTCTACCAGTCCTGGAATCTGCGGGGGCGCGACGACGCTTCCGGTTGCAATGACAAACGACTTCGCATGGAGCCGCGCGATATCGCCGACCTCCACCGCGCCGTCGGAGACGAAATGCACGTGCCCTTGGTAGAGCGGAAACGTTTCGATCCCCTCGATACGGTAGTCGGCGAAATCTTTGACCAACGCCCGCTTGCGCTGTTGGATGAACGGCATATCGAAACCGATCTTCCCATCGATACGAATGCCAAGCGCGTCCGAATCGCGTGCCGCCTGCAATGCGTCGCTCGACGCAAGAAACGCCTTGCTTGGCATACAGCCGCGCAAGATACACAGACCGCCGAGCGGGCCGTGGTCGACGAGTGCGACCTTCGCGCCGAGGTCGCGAGCGGTGCGCGCGGCGGCGTAGCCGCCGGAACCTGCACCGAGGACGACGAGATCGTACTCTAGTGTTTCCATAACTACTTGTGCGGACGCGCTCCCAGACGATGCGTGGACTCAATAAAGCGAACCGTGCCGTTTGCATGCACGAGGATCGAGTGTGTGCGCGCATGATTGCCGAAGAATCGCACGCCCCGCACTAAATCGCCATCGGTGATACCGGTGGCGCAAAAGATCACGCTGTCACTCTTCACAAGATCTTCAATCAGCAAAACGCGCTCAAGGTTGCCGAACCCCATGGCGATGGCGCGTTCGGCCTCCTCCTGGTTGCGGGGCTGCAGCCGACCCATGAAGTTTCCACCCAAACACTTGATCGCTGCCGCCGCGAGGACGCCTTCGGGCGCGCCGCCGGTCCCCATCGCCACGTGAATGCCGGTCCCCTCGATGGCGGTTGCAATGCAAGCATCCACGTCGCCGTCCGAGATCAACTTGATGCGAGCTCCGGCATCGCGTACTTCCTTGATAAGCTCGGCATGACGTGGCCGATCTAAAATCACGACGCACACGTCGGCGAGCGGTTTCTCGAGCGCGTTCGCGACCGCTTCCAGATTCTCGCGCACCGGAGCGTCGATGTGCACGTATTGCGCGGCCTTTGGACCGACGGCCAGCTTCTTCATATAAGAGTCGGGCGCGTGCAACAGTCCGCCGCGCTCCGAGATCGCCATCACCGCGATCGAATTTGGTAAGCCGTTGGCAACGAGGTTCGTGCCCTCGACAGGATCGACCGCAATGTCGACCTCGAATCCGCCTCGACCGACCGCTACACCGATGAAAATCATCGGGGCTTCGTCGCGTTCTCCCTCACCGAACACGATACGGCCGGCGATCTCCATCTCACCGAGCGCCTCGCGCATCTTTTCGACAGCGGCACCGTCGGCGGCATCACGTTCACCACGTCCCATCCAACGGGACGCGGCGACTGCCGCACTCTCGGTAACCTTCACGAAATCGAGGGAGTTGACCATGCCCCCGGCTCTACAAGGGAACCCCCGTGATTCCTTTAAGAAATGTCGCCGTGTCCACCCGTGCTCATGCCCCGCATCCCGCCACTCGCGCGCCGATTGCAAGCGATCTGCTCGCTGCCGGTCCAGCGCTGTTTACTATTGTCGCAGCTGCCGGGTTTACGGTCGGATTCTTTGCGTGGCTCGCGATCGTCGTACCGCGTCACCAAGCATTCCTCAACGACCTCGGGCTGCTTGCTGCGCTTGTAGGCGGCACCGGCGGCGCACTGTGGCTGTGGCAGCGTTATGCGCGATACTTCTCGCGCCGCGCCGGCGCCACGTTTGCACGCTCGCTGCGCTACGACGCCTTCACTTGGGCGCCGTTCATTCTGCTCTGGCTCACGTTCGTGCTGCCGCCCGCACTCACGCACGGCGAGTCGCGACTCTTTGTCGCATGCGCGGCACTCTTCTGCGTCGGCAAAGTGCTCATTGCTGCGCGCTTCAACCAGACGGTTCGCGAGGTCTCGCTCGACTTTCTGATCACGCGTACCGCGATCATCGTAATCGCCGAGCTTGCTGCGGTGATCATCGGACAGCGCGCCGGGCAGCACGTGCAAGAGTCGTCGAACCTGTTGCTCAACGTGTGGGGGCGCTGGGATGCGGTGCACTATCTGACGATTGCATCGCAAGGCTATCAAGGCACCGACATGGCCTTCTTCCCGCTCTTCCCGCTGTTGATCAGGATTCTCGGGAAGTTGGTCGGCAGTCACCTCGTCGCGGGAGTCTTGATCTCGAACGCGTCGTTCTTCTTCGGACTGCTCTATCTCTACAAACTGCTCGAACACGAGTACGACCGCACGGTCGCGCGGCGCGCGATCTTTTACGTCTCGATCTTTCCATCGGCGGTCTTCTTCTCGGCGGTCTACACCGAATCGCTCTTCTTCATGCTGACCGTCGCGTCGTTCTACTACATGCGTGCGCACCGCTGGTGGTTTGCCGGGGCAATTGGACTGCTTGCGGCCATGACGCGCGTCGAGGGGGTGTTGCTCGTGGTGCCGTTCCTGATGGAGTGGTACTCGCAGTACAAACCGAAGCTCTCCGCGCATATCGGCCAACTGATCCCGGGCGGACTGATTCCGCTCGGCCTCTTCATCTACATGGCGTATCTATGGGTGCTGGTCGGCGATCCGCTGTACTTCTCGCACGTGCAGATTCACTGGGGCCGCCACTTCGCGCCACCGTGGGTGAGCATCATCAACTCCGTGCACCAGATCGCTACGGCAACGTCGGCACAAGCGATTGCCGGGCAAGCGATCGAACTCGCTTTTACGGCGCTGATGATCGGCGTGCTGATTGGTGGGTGGAAACTCTTGCGCCCCTCGTACATCGCCTATATGGCGCTCTCGATCTTGGTGCCGATGTCGACGTCGAGCTTGATGAGCATGCCGCGCTTCGCGCTCGTCCTCTTCCCGATGTACGCGATCCTCGCGCGCGAGGGCGAGAAGCCGTGGGTCAACAACTTGATCGTCGCATCGTTCCTCCCGCTTTTGGGACTCTTCACTGTGCTCTATACGGATTGGTATTGGGTTGCTTGACAGCATCACGGCAATTTCCGGACGCCGCGGCGTTCGGCAGTTCGTCAAATTCGGTATCGTCGGCGCCTCGGGGCTGCTCGTCAATCTGATCGTCTTCACGGCGTTGCAGAAAGTCGATCCGAATCACGCTGAAGCGCTGCACTACGACGTGCTTTACTCGATCGCGTTTTTGGCCGGCGGTGTCTCGAACTATTGGCTCAATCGCATCTGGACGTTCCGCTCGAGCGGTCATGCCGTGCGGCAGGGCGTGCAGTTCCTCACCGTCTCGGTGATCGCGCTGCTGGTCGGTCTTGCGGTCTCGTACGCTGTTGCGCCGTGGTTCGGACACGGCCACCGCACCTGGCTGGTTGCCACGCTCGCCGGCATCTTCGTCAATTTCTTCGTCAACAAGTATTGGACGTTTCGCGGTAAGTAATGCTTGACCGCCGGTTTAATCTCTGGCTGCTCTTGATCGTGGCCTTTGGCGTCTTGTTGCGCCTGTATCACATCCACGATCCGCTGCTCGACCATCCGGCGTGGCGGCAGGGCGACACGGCGAGCATCGCGCGCAACTTTGCAACCCTGCAGTACAACATCATGTATCCGCAGACCAACTATGACGGGCCGCCACCGAACTACGTCGAGCTCGAACTGCAGATCGTGCCGTTTCTCGCGGCGACGCTCTACAGGATCTTCGGCGTGCACGAGATCTTCGGCCGCTTGATCACGTTGGTCTTCTCGGTCGGCTCCGTTGCGGTTGTCGGGTACTTCGGCAGATGGCTCTTTAGCAGCGCGATCGCCGGACTGGCTGCCGCGTTTTTCTTCGCGAGCTTTCCGGGAAGCATCTACTACGGCCGGACGTTCACGCCGGACACGGCGATGGTCTTCTTTCTGACCGCCGCACTCTACGTGGTGACGCGCCTGGTTGTCGAAGACGAGGTGTTCGGACAGCGTTCGCTCGCGCGCGCGACCGCACTGCTCACGCTTGCCTATCTCGCAAAGCCCGTCGCCGTCGCGGGCATCGTGCCAGTCATCGGCACGCTCTGGGAGCGCGTACGGAGCGGCCGCACGATGCGGCCGACCGCGATGCTCGTGCTGCTGGTCGTGCCGCTGTTGGTTCTGTGGCTCTACGATACGCGCGTGAACCAGATCGCCGAGTGGCATTGGGCGAGCGGGATCACAGCGCTCCACGTAATCCCCGCGCTCGAGGCCGCGTTCACGAGCTGGAGCGGGTTCGTGCTCAAGCTCACGCAATTTCGTGAGGTCCTCGGCATGCTGCGCGACACGATGCTTGGTTCGATCGCGTTCGTGCTGACGATTCTGGGCTTCATCACGCTGATCTGGACCGACGCGCGCAGCAAGGCGTTGCTTTGGGGCTGGCTCATCGGCGGACTCGCCTACACCTATGTGGTCGTGACGGTCGAGCGCGTCGACTACTACATGTATCTGCTGCTGCCGCTCTGCGCGCTCGTGATCGGCGCGCTCATCGCGCGCTTCGTCGCGTGGGTCGGCACGGTCGATGCCGCACCCGCAGCACGCTACGCAATTCTCGCACTCGTGCCGGTCGTCGCGCTCGCCACGGTGATCCAAGCGCGCGCAGCCATCGAACCGTACTATGGCTACAACAAACAGGCCTATCGGAACGCGGTCTTCTTGAATCACGCGCTCGATCCCAAAGCGCTCGTCGTGATCGGCCACTACGGCCCCGACGTGCTCTACTACATCAACCGCTACGGCTGGGAAGAGGATCCGGCATTGTGGACGCCGTTCGACGAAGAGAGCGCTATCCGCAAAGGCGCGCGCTACTACATCTCGATTGAAGACAACCGCTTACGCCGCAACGCCGAACTCTGCGCCTGGCTGCAGCGCTTCCCGGTGCTCAATCCGCAAGCCGAATGGCCCGTATACGAAACCGATCCCGCCAAGGAAGTTCCTAACGCCGACGCATTCTGGCGCGCATTCCGCACTGCGGAAGCGCGCGGAGAGGGCCGCGCCTTCCTAGACGCCCACCACGTCTGCTTGTCATCCCGAGCGTAGCGAAGCGTAGTCGAGGGATGACAAGAATTACTTCGGCCTGGGCTGGTGTACGCTGATGGCGTCGATTTGATCGAAGTTTACTAGCGCGCGTTCGAACGCGTCGGGCCCGACGCGAATCGCACCACGAAACGGATAATCTAAGCTCATCGTGAGAAAGAGCACGAGCCCGATCAGGAGGGCG
Source organism: Candidatus Aquilonibacter sp. (assembly GCA_049678885.1). Taxonomy (GTDB): domain Bacteria; phylum Vulcanimicrobiota; class Vulcanimicrobiia; order Vulcanimicrobiales; family Vulcanimicrobiaceae; genus Aquilonibacter. The sequence goes on from JBAUEZ010000151.1 coordinate 13,233, forward strand.
AGCGTCCCGATCATCACGGTCTGCATGATCGTGCGCTCGAAGCCAAAGAGATAACTGAAGGCGATCGTGATAAAGCCGCCGGCAAAGACGACGACCCACATCACGGCGTTGAGCCCAGAAGCGTCCTCGGTGACGCGCGCGTCGCGGTCGAGCAGTGCCTCGCTCGTGCGTTCGAGCATATGCGCGAACACTTCGGACTCGCGCATATCGCGCACCGGCGTGTGATGCACGTCGCGCGATAGGCGCTCCGCGCTCATCGTGTCGGGCAACGTTTTCCCTTGCTGCATTGCAGGCCACCCAACCTCGGTCGAATAGCGCACGTAAGTACGTACATCGTGCCGCAGCGAGTGCCAGTTGCTGAACGATCCCGCGTCGCGATAGACCGCAGTTATAGCGCTTGCCTCATCGTACGTGCGGTCGTCAGCGACGACAAAACGCTCCCACACGCCGACTGCGACAAATCCCAGGACGACTGCGTAGATGACGCCGATCACCGCAAAGATGAACCCGGCCAATTCGTTGTGCTCGCGCAGTAATTCTTTGGGGACAAGCAAGCCCGCAACGCGCGCAAAGACGAGCGAGAGGAGTACGAAACCGCCGATAATGAGAATTGCCGCCGGTAGAAGCGGAACGTCCTCGAACCAGCCGATCACTGCGATTGTCGTCACGGGAGCGGCAGGAGCGACGACGCATTCACGTTGGTCGCGTGCATCGTCTCGGGTACACCGGAGCTCACGACCTGGCGGTAGGCGATGAGGCGGTTCGTGTCGCGGGCGACGTCAAGCTCGAGATCGTAACTGCTCTTGATCGCGGCCGTCAATTCATCGGTATCGTAGGTGTACGAAAACCGCTTGAGGCTCGCAAGGATCGTCTTGTTCACGACGTCGAGCTGCTGGTAGGCGTGTTGGATCTGTAAGCCCGCGTCTTTATACGTCGGGTAGTTCGAGATCACGATCTCGCGCTTGAGTTTCGCGTCTTCGAGCTGCCCGCGTAACGCAGCGAGCCGAACGCTCGAGGGATCGTACTTCAGACCGCTGGCAATCGTGGTCAATGCATCATCGAACGCGCCTTTGCTGTACTGCTGCTGCGCAAGCTCGGCCGAGCTTTCCACGAACCCTGCGCGCGCCCGCTCGTCGGCCGGGTCGACGCGCAGCGCCAGGCTGTACGAGAGTTGCGCGTCTTTGACGTTGCCGCGCTGGAGCGCCACTTCGCCCTGATGGATGCGTGTATCGAGGATCCAGCGTTCGACCGGACCGGCGCAGCCGCCGAGCAACAGCGCCGCGCCAGCCGCGCAGAGCACTCTAGAAATGAAATTGATTCGCAAAACGTGCCACATATTCAATCACAACGGCGGACGGGTAGAAGATTAGTTGGGCGAGCAGCGAGCCGACAATCGCCGTAACGGAGAGATAGAACACCATCGAGCGTACTTCCTCGATCGTGCGCTTTCCGTGGATCGCCTGATCGCTGATCATCGAAGATGTCGGGTCGACGAAGAGCGTGAACGAGATCGTGCCGATGCCGTTGATTACCCCCGAAAGATTCGAAGCGGTACGGGCCGCAGCGGGGTCAAGCACCGACGCTAGAAACGCCGCCGGCACGCCAATCGCGTAGACAGCGGTCACGATCACGTTGAAAACCAAAAGCCGGCGCGGGATCTCACGCCAATTGAAACTTCGAATCTGGTCCCATGAAGGCAGATGTTCCGAACGGAACACCTCCGCGATGTTCTTGGGGCGCACGAGCTGTACCAGCGAGTGCGGTACCGAGCCTCGCACTTCAAACGAATGAACACCACGCCGGAACAGATACGTGAACATCGGCAAGAGCAGTGCGAATACGATCATGCCAAGCGTCCCTGCAAGGATGATGAGACGCAGTTGTAGATCGTACGTGTTCTGCCATTGCCCAACGAGCGCCGGATCATGGCGGTTCGCAATCACCGCATTCCCAGCCGCGTCAGCAAGTGGCGCGACAAAAAAGACGGAGAGCAGCGTCGCGAGCCGGCCGACCGTGGTGAAGAGATTGAATAGCGAGATCGACGTCGCGATGCGTTTGGTCTGCACACCGGCAAGCCGCGCTGCGTACGCGCCGATCGTGACGCCCTGTACGATGAAGGTGATCAGCATCGCGCCGATCAGGCGCCCAGACCAAAGCGTGGGTTCGTGCAGCATCAGGCCGCGCTCACGCGGCCGCCCACTCTATCGATCCTTCGTCCACCGGACCGAGGATGCACAAACCGAGTTGATCTTCGGCGAAGAGCTCGCGTGAAAGTCCGATGATCTCATCAGCGGTCACCGCGTCGATGCGCTCTTCGATCTCTTCGGGCTCGACCTGCCGGCCGAGCGCGAACTCGTTGCGGCCGAGACGAATCATGCGGCTCGAGGTGGACTCGAGCGAGAGCGTCAGGTTTCCTTTGATGTGTTCTTTGGCGAGGTGCAATTCGTTCTCACCGATTTCGAGGTCGCGGAGCGCAGCGAGTTGCTCCGCGATCACGTCGATGCACGGCTGTACGTTCTGCGGTGACGCGCCGGCGTAGATGCCGAACAATCCCGCGGCACGGTATGCCGCTTGGAACGAATACACCGTATACACCAACCCGCGTTTCTCGCGAATCTCCTGAAAGAGCCGGCTCGACATGCCACCGCCGAGCACCGTATCGAGCACCGAAAGCGCATAACGGCGATCGTCGCGCACGTTGAGCCCACGCGAACCCAGCACGACATAGGCCTGCTCGCTGTCCTTCTGGCGAACGAGTGCCGACGGTGTCGTGTGCGGCGCATCCGGTTCAAAACTCTGGCTGGTTCCCTTGAACTGCGCGAAGCACTCGGCCACGAGCTCAACAAAACGGTCGTGCTCGACGTTTCCCGCCGCGGCGACAACGACAGAGTTCGGCGCGTAGTGCCGTTTCATATGCGCGCGCAGGTCGGCAGGCGTAAGCCGGTTCACGGTGTCGACGAAGCCGATCGTCGGCTCGCCAAGGTTCGAACCGCTCCACATCGTCTGCAAGAAGAGATCGTGAATCAACTCGTCGGGCGAGTCCTCGTACATCTTGATCTCTTCGAGGATGACCTTCTGCTCTTTGGCCAGCTCTTGCGCGTCGAAGAGCGAGTGCAGGAACATGTCGGAGAGCACGTCCATCGCGAGCGGGACGTGCCGATCGATCACTTTCGCGTAGTAGCAGGTCGTTTCTTTATCGGTGAACGCGTTGAGGCTACCGCCCACGCCGTCCATCGTCTCGGCGATCTCACGCGCGTTGCGCCGCTGCGTTCCCTTGAAAAGCATGTGCTCGACCAGGTGCGAGATGCCACGTTGCTCGCGGCGCTCGAGCGATGACCCAATGTCGGCCCAGATTCCGATGCTGGCGGAACGGACCGCCGGCATGCTCTCAGTGAGCACGCGTAAGCCACCGGCCAGCGTCGTCTTTTTATACATTAACTCAACTCTTCGTGAAAGCTGTGCTCGCCCACTCCTCATCGAGGAACACGCTCTGGCCGCTGCGCAATCGCGCCGCAAGCGCGGCCGCACTCTCGCCACGACGCACGCTGACGGTGAAGACCGTGCGCGTGGTCGGCTTTGCAAGGTCGCCGCTCACCACGATGCCCTTACCCACGTCGATGGGCACGGTCACCCAGAGGTCCACCTCCTCCGCTGCCGGCGCGGCCGCGAAGGCGCGCGCGATCAGGTCCATCACCTCGCGGTCGAAGGCGTCGCGCGTAAGTGACCCGTGAAATTTCACGCCCGAAACGCGTAACCCGAGCACGACGTTCGGGCCGTCCTGATTTGCCAGCACCTGCAAGACCTGCGCCGGCCACGTCGTGTTGAAGAGTTGTTCGCCGACCGACGTCGCGATGTCGAGGCGGTTGCCGCTCGCGCGCGAATGCGCATCCAGATCGGTGACGCTCGGCATTGCGGCGAGAAGCGCCACCGCGAGCAGCAGATTAATAGCTTTGCGCAAAGTACGCTCGTATGACCGCCGGCTCGCCGCACGCGACGCAACGTGCGCCCGCGTCGCTCGGCGGTAACGGATAGGTGTTACGCGTTGTCGCGCCGGTCAGCGCTTTCACCTCGGCTTCGCACTCGGGACGTCCACACCACGCGATGTCGACCATCCCCGCCCGACTCTTGCATTTCGCGAAAAATTCGTCGCGATCGGTCACGCGGAACGTGTGGCTCGCGAGAAAGTCCTTTGCCTGTTCGAAGAGCGACACTTGAATCACGTCAAGCAAGGTACGTAATGCCGAGGCGAGCTCTCCGAGCGGCACGCTCTGCCTCTGCTCCGGATCGTTCTTTTCGCGATCGCGGCGCACAAGCGCGACCGTGCCCGCATCGATGTCGCGTGGGCCGATCTCGATGCGTACTGGCACGCCGCGCACATCCCATTCCGCATATTTCCACCCGGGCTGTTGATCGCGGTCGTCGACTTTGACGCGAAAGCCCGCCTCGCGTAGGGTCTTTGCCGCAGCGTGGCACGCCGCGACGGCGCGCTCGTCGCCCTTGCGAACGATAGGTACAAACACCGCTTCGATCGGCGCCATCTTGGGCGGCACGCGCAATCCGCGATCGTCGCCGTGCACCATGATCATCCCGCCGAGCATGCGCCACGACATGCCCCACGACGTCGTGTACGCGTATTTGATCTGTTGGTCGGCATCGAGGAACTTGATGTCGTATGCCTTGGAAAAGTTCTGTCCCAAGTCGTGCGACGTACCGGATTGCAACGCTTTACCGTCGGGCATCAGCGCTTCGATCGAATAGGTCTCGACCGCGCCCGGAAAGCGTTCGCTCGCGCTCTTGATGCCGGCGTAGACGGGCACCGCCGCGACGTTTTCCGCGAAGTCCTTGTAGACGCCGAGCATCCGTTCTGTCTCTTCGCGCGCTTCTTGCGCGGTCGCGTGCGCGGTGTGGCCCTCTTGCCACAAAAATTCCATCGTGCGCAAAAACGGACGCGTCGCCTTCTCCCAGCGCACCACGTTGGCCCACTGATTGATGAGGATCGGCAGATCGCGATAGGACTCGATCCATTGCGCGTACATCACACCGATAATCACTTCCGACGTCGGCCGAATCGCAAGGCGCTCGGTGAGCACTTCCTGACCACCCTGCGTCACCCACGCGACTTCCGGCGCAAATCCCTCAACGTGCTCGGCTTCTTTGAGCAGAAGACTCTCCGGAATCAACAACGGAAAGTATGCGTTCTCGTGACCGGTCGCTTTAAACGCCGCGTCGAGATGCTTTTGCAGGTTCTCCCAGAGGCCGTACCCGTAAGGGCGCAGCACGACGCAGCCGCGCACGGGCGAGTACGACGTTAGCTCAGCCTTCAGGCAAACGGTGGTGTACCAGGCAGAGAGGTCTGCCGCCTTTGGAGGGATCTCCTTGACTACAGGTTGTTGCTCGGGTTGGGTGGACATGACCGGCCCCGCTTCGCCGCGAAGCCGAGGGGACCATGCCCAAGCTGACCCGCATCTACACCCGGACCGGCGACGACGGTACTACCGGCCTTGTCGGCGGCCAACGTATCAAAAAGAACGCGCTGCGCATCGAAACGTACGGCACGGTCGATGAGTGTTCCAGCGCGATCGGCATCGCCCGCAGCGCATTGCGTCCGTTGCTGGCGACCCACCCGCGCGCTGCGCGGCTCGATGCGTGGCTGGCGTGGACGCAGGACGCGCTCTTCAATCTCGGGAGCGACCTAGCGACGATGCCCAAAGATCGTTGGGAAGGCATGCCGCTCATTACGGCGGAGGATGCGGTCGCGCTCGAGCGCGCAATCGACGAAGCGCAGCGCGATCTCGAGCCGCTCAATAACTTCATCCATCCCGGCGGTTCGCTCGCCGGCGCCTACCTCAACCTCGCGCGCACGATCTGCAGACGCGCCGAACGCTTGCTGCTGACATTGCGCGAAACCGACGAAGGCGTTTCGATCGAAACGCAACGCTATTTGAACCGTCTCTCCGATGCGCTCTTTGTTTGGGCGCGCTGGATTAATGCGGACTTAAACGAGCCCGAGTATCTTTGGAACGCATGCTCCGCTCCGCCGCCGTAGCCATCTGCGCAACAGCTCTGCTGGCTGCCGTGTGCGCGCACGTGGGCATCGACGTCCTCGGCGACTACCTCGTGCGCGACGACAGCTACGATCACGTCGCGCACGGTTCACGCCTCTTCTTCACGCTTAGCGCGCTCGGCCTGGGCACCGTGGCCGGGCTCTACCTGTTCTCGCATCTCTGCGCAGCCGCAGCCACGTTGCGCGTACGCGTACGGATGCTGTACCTGCGCCGATCGCAGGTCGCGGGCGCGATCGCCTGCATCGTGCTGCTTGCGCTCGTCTTTGTGCCGGTCATGGAGACGATCGACGCGATCCGCGCCGGTGCGGATCTCGACTCGCTCGCCGACGCATTCGGCGGGTCGCTGCTGCTCGGCATATGCACCACGCTCGGCTGCGCGCTCGCCTGGAGCGCCGCACTGCTCGGCGTCGCGGCTTGGCTGGTGC
>JBAUEZ010000152.1:0-2008 GCA_049678885.1 Candidatus Aquilonibacter sp.
GTCTACATTCGCGGATTTCTGCGGACATATGCGCGCTTTCTGGGACTCGATCCAGAGGAAGTGGTAGCCGAATTCAACGGGCAGGCCTCGGCGCCGCCGGCTCCCGTGCCAAGCCCCCCTGGCTCACCACCGAAGACCAGCTACCTGGCCGATGAGCAAGCGCCTGCTCGTGGACTCTCCCCGCTCATCTGGATCGCTTCCCTGGTCGCCGTCGTCTTGATCGCGATCGTCGTCTACAACGAGGCGACGCTACGCGGGCGACAGACGGCGGCGGGGCTTCCTTCTAATAGCCCAACCGTCAGTCCAGCGGCGAGCGCCACGGCCCTCGCCGCTTCTACAGGCGCAAGTCCGGATGCGAGCGAGAGCCCGACCGTGGCCCCGAGTGGAAGTCCGGCGGCCGCTGGTCCCAACACCCTGGAGGTGGTCTTCTCAGCTCCCTCCTGGCTTAGGGTCACAGTTGACGGCAATGTTAGCATGGAGGGTACGTTTCCGGCCGGAACCGTTCGCCAGTTCCACGGAAAGATCGCGAGGCTGCGCATAGGCAACGCCGGAGGCGTCGAGATCATCGTCGACGGCAAGAGCCTGGGTACATTGGGTTCAGCCGGCGACGTCGTCGAGCGCAGTTTCACCCTGTAGGAGCTTTTCATGCCGAGCGAAGCGTCGTTCGATGTCGTTTCACGTATCGATCAGCAAGAGCTGGACAATGCCCTCAATCAAACGCGGCGCGAGATCGAGAATCGCTTCGATTTCAAGAATTCAAAAACGTCGATTGAGAGCGACGGGAAGAAGATCACCATCGTTTCCGATGATGAGTTGAAGATGCGCAATGTCATCGACATGCTGCAAGGCAAGGCGATAAAACGCGGCATCGACATCAAGGCGTTCGACATCGGTGAAATCGAGCCGGCCACCGGCGGCACGGTGCGCCGTGTGATCGCGCTGCGCAGCGGCATACCAAAAGACAAGAGCAAGACGATCATGGAGCGGATCAAAGCGCTGAAGCTCAAGGTCAACGCGCAGTATCAAGACGAGCAGGTCCGGGTCTCGGGCAAGAGTCGCGACGAGCTACAGAAGGTCATTGCGGACTTAAAAGCCATGGATTTCGAATTGCCCCTGCAGTTTATAAATTATAGATAACCCATGCCAAGCGTTTCATTCGTCAGCCTCGGCTGCGCAAAGAATCTAGTCGACACCGAGGTCATGATCGCAAAGCTCGGTGCTGCCGGCTACGATCTCGTCCCCGATGCGCGTGACGCTGACACCGTCGTCATCAACACCTGCGCCTTTATCGATCCGGCGAAGGCTGAATCCACCGAGGTGATTCTCGAGCATGCGCAGCGCAAGCGCCGCGGGCAGCAGCTCATTGTCGCCGGATGTCTCGCACAGCGTTACGGCGAGCAACTGCAATCGCTCGTGCCCGAAATCGACGGGATCGTGGGAACCGGCGCCTACGGCAGCATCGTCGAGTTGCTCGATGACGTGCGTGCCGGGCATCGTCCGATTCGCCTGGATTTCGAGGCCGAGCCCGAACACGATTTTCTGCCGCGCCTGGTGACGACGCCGCGTGCGACCGCGTACCTAAAGGTTGCCGAAGGCTGCGATCATCCGTGCACGTTCTGCATCATCCCCAAACTGCGTGGAAAATTTCGAAGCCGTAGCGAGGAGTCGCTGCTCAAAGAGGCGCGCGCACTCGCTGACGCTGGAACGAGAGAGTTGATCTTGATCGCGCAAGATACATCGATGTATGGACGCGATCGAGGCGCGCGTCGTGGTGGCCTCGCGCAACTGCTCGAGCAGTTACACGAAGTCGACGGCATCGAGTGGATTCGGTTGCTGTATTTGTACCCGGCTACCGTGGATCGTGAGTTGATCGACGCGATGGCTGCGCTGCCGAAAGTGTGCAAGTACATGGACATGCCTTTGCAGCACGCGCATCCCGAGGTCTTACGCAAGATGCTGCGTCCCTCGAACGGCGAACGCTATTTGGAGATCATCAACGACTTTCGCG
>JBAUEZ010000153.1:0-1704 GCA_049678885.1 Candidatus Aquilonibacter sp.
GAGGGAAGCGCGCGCGCCAGCCAGATCGCGCTGTAGCCGCCGAGCGTCCCGATCTCGAGGATGCGCCGCGCGCCCCGCATGCGCGCGAGCAGATACAGCAACTTTCCTTGCACCGCCGACACCGCAATCGGCGGCAGACCGGCGGCTTCGCTCGTCGCGAGCGCGCGCTCGAGATCGGAATCATCCCCAACAAAGAGCGAGGCAAGATAGGCATCAACCGCTCCCGCGCGTTCAATCATCAATGTACGACTCCAAAACTCGGGCGCCACGCACTGCCCGCAATCAACGCCGAGACAATCGCACGTGTCGCCGGTGAGCGGTTGAGCGTGTAGAAGTGGATTCCCGGCGAGCCTCGGCTCAGCAACTCCGTCGCCTGCAACGCAGCATAGGCGACACCTAGATCTTCAACCGCCTTCGGATCCTCGCGGCGCAGCTCGAGTTCGCGCAGTAGTTTGGGCGGAATCGATGCGCCGATGCTCGAGGTAAAGCGCGCGACTTGCGAGGCGTTCGTGATCGGCATGAGGCCCGGGATCATCGGCACGTCGATGCCGATCTGCTGGGCTCGCGTGAGAAATTCCGCGTACCGATCGTTGTCGAAAAAGAGCTGGCTGATCAAGAAATCCGCGCCCGCATCGACCTTCTCTTTGAGGTGCCCCAGGTCGGCCTGCGGACTCTGCGCCTCGGTGTGCGTCTCGGGGTAGAACGCCGCACCGATACAGAAATCGTAATTGCGGCGCAACATCGCGACAAGATCGCTCGCGTGCGCAAAGCCGCTCGCAGCTACCTCAAAGTTTGCCGTCCCCTTGGGCGGGTCTCCGCGTAGCGCCAGCACATTCTCGATCCCGCCGCGCGCGAGATCATCGAAGAGGGCGCGCAGCTCCGCGCGTGACGAACCTACGCACGTGACGTGCGCCATCACCGTCAAGCCGATCTCACGCTGTATCTGTTTCGCCAGCGCGACCGTTCGCTCGCGCGACGAGCCGCCTGCTCCGTAGGTAATCGAAACGAACGCCGGACGTAGCGGCGCGAGCAGCTCGATCGTCGCAAGAAGGGCGCGCGCGCCCTCGTCGTCCTTCGGCGGGAAGAATTCGAAGGAAAAGAACGGGCGCTGCGTGGCAAGGGCGTCGGAGATACGCACGATGGCCCTCGCTTATCTAAAACTGGCGGCAACGCCTCCGCAGATCAGCGCCCAGCCATCGACCTTGACGAAGAGCAAGAGCTTGACCGGCAGCGAGACCACCGGCGGACTCAGCATCATCATGCCGAGACCCATCAACATCGCTGCCACAGCGAGATCGATCGCGACGAACGGAAGGTAGAGCGCAAAGCCGATCGCAAACGCGCCGCGCAGCTCGCCGACGACGAAGGCCGGAACGATCACGGTTAGCGGAGCCTTTGCGACCGGTTCGCCGCTGCGATGCGCGACGCGCTCGAAGAGCGCGATATCGGCGACGCGCGTCTGGCGCAGCATGAAAGCGCGCAGCGGCGCCGATGCGCGGTCGAGCGCCTGCGATTGCGTGAGCGCGCCGCGCGCATATGGGTCGACGGCATCCTGGCCGATGCGGTGCAACGTCGGCGTCATCACAACCAGCGTCAGCACCAGCGCAAGGCCGGAGAGCACGGCATTCGGCGGGAGTGCCGACGTGCCGATGGCCGAGCGCACGAGCGAGAGGACGACGACGATGCGTACGAACGACGTGCACA
>JBAUEZ010000154.1:0-11467 GCA_049678885.1 Candidatus Aquilonibacter sp.
CGCAAGCGGCGCGGTGAACGCGCCCATGCTCCAAGGCGCCGACGCGGAGCGCGCCAATGCATTCGTCGATCTCGCGCATCGCCTCGGCACGCTCGTGCCCCAACTCTTTGATGAAGCGCTACGCGAAGAGCTTGCGCTCGTGTTGCAAGGCGAACTCGAGGGTGTCGAGGCGGAACCCTTCGTTGCGGCGCTACTGGCCGGCGCACTTCCGCTGATCACCGACCGCCGCGTAACACTGGTCAACGCCGGCGCGATCGGCCGCGAACTTGGGGTGCGCACGGCGGTCTCGCGCGAGTCCGACGCCTCACCGTTTCGCGCGGCACTGGTTGTCGCCGCGGGCAGTCACCGCATCGTCGGAACCGTGCTTCCGCACGGGCCGCGCATCGTCGAGATCGATGGCTTCGAGATCGATGCCGTCGCCGAAGGCACCATGCTCGTGACGCACCATCGCGACGTGCCGGGCATGGTCGGGCGCATCGGCACGATCCTGGGCGAGGCGAATGTCAACATTTCGACGATGCAAGTCGCGCGCACTACGCGTGGTGGCGAAGCGATAATGGTGCTCGAAGTCGATCGCGAGATACCGCGCGACGTCGTCAATACGATCGCGCGTGTCGACGGGATGAACGCTGTGCGTCTGGTACGCGTGTGATTTATGTGGCGCGGCACGGCGAGACCGAGTGGAATCGCGAAGGGCGCTATCAAGGACAGCGCGAGTCCGGCTTAACGCCGACCGGTGTCGCGCAAGCGCGCGCGCTCGCCGCCGCACTTGCAAAGGAGCGCGTCACGCGCGTCATCGCGAGCCCGCTTGCGCGCTGTGTCGAGAGCGCACGACCGCTCGCGGACGCGCTCGGCGTTGCGCTCGAGACCGATCCCGACCTGATCGAGATCGCGCACGGCACGTGGGAAGGGCGGTTGCGTGCCGAGGTCGAGCGCGACGACCCGCAGACGATGCGGCTCTGGCGCGAGCATCCGCAACTCGTACAGTTCGAGGGTGGTGAATCGCTGCACGACGTGGAGCATCGCTGGCGTGCATGTATGCAGCGGCTTGGCGACGCTGATGATGTTGCGATCGTCACGCACGACGTCATCGTGCGCTTGGCGATTCTCGGCGCGATGCAACGGCCGTTAGCGCAGCTCTGGGACGCGCAGGTACGCAATGGCGCCTACGCACGCCTCCGCGGCGGCGGCTCCTGGGAATTGCTCGACGCGTGCGTCGACGCGCATCTCGGCGAACTGGTCGTCGACACCGCGACGCAAGCGCTATAGTGGCCTGCAACGTGAGGATATATGACGCCGCTGTGTGTTTTCGGGATGAGCAACAAGGAGCGATGAGCGACAAAAGCAGCGCTTTGCGAGCGAAAAGCAACGAAGTTGCTCGCGCGAAAACGCGCAGCCCGGAGGGTCGTAGGCAGCACGAGCGCGCTGCCTTCGTTGCTCGTCGGTCACAGAACTACGGCTATGCTCCCTCCTCGCGCCTCGCCAATCGCGCGCGTGGTGCCTACGACGGCGCCATACATCCTCACGTTGCAGGCCACTAGGTGGAGCTGTTTCTCGTACGGCATGGCGAGACGGCGTGGAACGCCGAGCGCCGGTTCCAAGGGCGCAGCAACGTGTCGCTCTCCGAACGCGGACGCGCTCAAGCGGCCGCTATCGGCGCAGCGCTCTCGAGCATACCGTTTAGTCACGCTTATTCGAGCGATTTGCAACGCGCCATGGAAACCGCGGGTGCGATCGCTGCCGACCGCAATCTTACCGTTGACACCGATGCGCGGCTGCGCGAGTTCGATTTCGGGCAGTGGGAAGGGCTTACGTGGACAGAGATCGTCGCGCGTTGGCCGGAATACAATACGCGCATGCCGGTGCAAGCGCGGCTCTACGAACCGGTCGGCGGCGAGACCTTCACGCACGTCGTCGCACGTGTGCGCGCGTTTCTTGATGACCTCTTTACGCGCGTGACAGAAGGGCACACGCTCATCGTCACGCACGCTGGTGCGCTGCATGCCGCGATGGACGTGCTCGCCCCGCAGGGCTTCGATCCGCTGGGGATGGTGTTCTCGACGGCGAGCATTACGCGCCTCGCCATGGAAGGCGGACGCGCGCGGCTAATCACCCTGAACGATGTCAGCCATCTCGATCCCATCCCCTGACGCTGCGGCCGCACGGTCGGCCCGCGAGCGCATCGACCAACTAACCAAACCCGTCGGGAGCCTCGGGCGCATTGAGGAACTTGCCGAGCGTCTCGCGGCGATGCATGGCGGACTGCCGCCGGTCTATCAACGCCGCGCGATTCTCGTCGGGGCCGGCGACCACGGCGTGGCGGCGGAGGGCGTGAGCGCCTATCCGAGCGAGGTGACGCCGCAGATGGTCGGCGCGTTTCTCGGCGGCTTTGCCGCGATCAACGCCTTCGCTCGCGTAGCCAACGCCGAAGTCTTCGTCGCAAATTTCGGCGTCGCTGCGGATTTGCCGGTGCACGAGCGGCTCCTCGGTGTCGCCGTGGGGCGCGGCACGCGCAACTTTGCCAGGGAAGCCGCAATGGATCCGCTCGATGTCGACCGCGCGCTGCAAGCTGGAGCGCATGCGTTTGAGACGATCGTGCAGCGCGTCGATCCGCAGCTCGTGGCGCTTGGTGATATGGGCATCGGCAACACGACCAGTGCCGCCGCGGTGATCTGCGCGATCACCGGCGCGATGCCGGAGGACGTGGTCGGACGCGGCACCGGGGTGGATGAAGAAGGACTGCGCCGCAAGATCGCTGTGGTCTCGGCCGCGCTCGCGCGTCTGCGCGGGAACGATTGGCGCACCGTCGCAAGCGAAGTCGGCGGCTTCGAGATCGTTGGTCTGGCAGGCGCACTGCTCGCCGCCGCGCAGCGGCGGATTCCGGTGCTCCTCGACGGGTTCATCGTCGGTGCTGCGGCGTTGCTTGCGCATGCAATCGCTCCTGAAGCGCTCGGATACTGTATCGCCGCGCATCGCTCGCGCGAGTTAGGACATGCGGTCGCATTGCGCCACCTTGGCCTTGTGCCATTGCTCGATCTCGACTTGCGTTTAGGCGAAGGCAGCGGCGCTGCGCTCGCGATGCCGTTATGCGAAGCGGCGGCGCGAATGGTGCGCGAGATGAAGACGTTTGCGGAAGCCGGCGTCTCGACCGCGAGCGAACCGGTCCACGTTTGAGATTCCTGCGCGCACTCGCCGCAGCGTTTTCATATTTTTCGATCCTGCCGATCCCACACTCGGAGGAGCCTCCGAGCGATGGTGCGATCGGTCTCCTGCCGATCGTCGGCGCGGTTATCGGCGCACTTGCCGGCTACAGTGCGTACGGCATCGCGTTGCTTACCCATTCGCAACTCGCGGCAGCGATCACCGCATGGGTGCTCTCGATCGCGCTTAGCGGCGCGATTCACGTCGACGGATTTCTTGACTGCTGCGACGGGCTCTTGGCGATGGCGCCCCCCGAGAAGCGGCTCGCGATCATGCGCGATCCGCATCACGGCACCTATGCAATCGTCGGTACGGCGATCATCAGCGTACTTTGGCTTTATGCACTCGCGCAAATTCCGCGGGCGATGCTGCCGGCGGTGTTAGCGATAACCGGATTCTTCGCGCGAGGGCTGACGTTAGCCGTCCTACGACCGTCCAAGTGGATCCCATCCCCGGTCGCGCTGCTGATCGGTATCGTCACCGTCGTTCCTTGGCTCTTCGGCCTTTTCGCAAAGCGGCGCTTGGGCGGCGTGCTCAACGGAGACTGTTATGGCGCGGCGATCGTGGTTACGGAGATCGCTCTGTTGATAATTTCGGCCGTGTCGACGAGTCGCGGGCCAGGTCTATTGAGATAGGCGCTGCCATCGATCGGATGGACGCGACCGTCGCGTATGGCACGCAAGCCGCTCCATGTGGCGTTCTCGCGTAGTTCGGCGATCGCGGCGTGCGTACGCGGCAAGTCGAAACCGCACGGACCGACGATTATTGCATCGGGATCCGTTTGCGCAATCTGCTCCCAGGTCAACACCTGCGAATTGGCTCCCGCATTGCCGAGCAGCGGCGTCGCACCGGCGAGTTCGACGAGGCCCGGTGTCCAATGGCCACCGCTCATCGGCGGATCGGTCCACTCGAGCACCAGTACGCGCGCGCGCGGGCGACCAGCGGTAATTCGGCGTAAGTTGTGGGCGCGTGCGTGCAGATGCGTGAGCAGCTTGTTTGCACCCATCGCGTGATCCGTCAGTTCCCCGAGATACGCGATCGTTGCGAAGACGTCGTCGAGCGACGACGGCTCAAGGGAGATCAAGCGCGGATCGCCGCGCATGCGTCGGACCGCGCGTTGCACGATCTCATATGAGACGGCGCACACAGCGCAAAGCTCTTGCGTCACGATCAGATCCGGCGCAAGCTCTTCGAGCAGTTCGGCGTTGAGATGGTAGAGGCTCGAGCCTTCGTGCAGGCTGCGGCGCACGTGGCGATCGATCTCGGCGGACGAACCGGCTGCCGGTAACGCCGACGAGGTCAGGTGTGGTCGCGAAAGCGCTTCGCGCGGGAAGTCGCACTCGTGCGTGACGCCGACAACCTCGTCGCCCGCACCGATGCCGAAGAGAATCTCCGTCGCGCTCGGCAGCAGGCTGACGATGCGCATGATAAGCTATCGCGCGCCGAAGAAGGCGAGCTGGTCGTCCTTCGAGAGCATGTCGATCAGCGGCGTCTCCGGCGGCATATCGACCGCATGCGGATACTTCTTACGCCACGCCTCGTCGTCGAGACGATGCTTGACACGGCGCTCGAGGATCTTTTCGTTGAATGCAGCGATCTTCGCCGGCGTGGTGCGTTCGCGAATCCACGCGGCGATCTCCGCATCACTCGACGCGCGTACGACTTCATCGCGCAGGGCATCCTCGTTGATGTCGAGCGCCTCGAGCATTTGCGTGCTGAAACCCGGGATCTGATACGCGCCAAGGTTTCCACCCGGAAGTGATGCGCGGATCTTATCGACGGTGCGCGCTGCCATGATCAGCTCGAGGCCCGCGAGCGGGATGCGCGGTCCGCGCGGCGGCGCCTTGGTAAAGTCGAGAGCGTCCATGCGCTAGGCTTCCGCCTTAGAGACCGGCCAACCTCGCCATTCGTCCGGCGCGGGCGCAACGCATGGCGCGCTGGTCGTGGGCTCGTGCGTATACGCGCGTGAGGCGCGCCGCGAAGCCGGGAATCCACGGATCGCGCGGATACTTGCGATACCAATCCTCGATCGTGACCTCGAGATTATCGATCCCGCGAATGTCGTGTCGCAGACGCGAGTCCGCGTCGCGTTCGAACGTCATCAGGCGGTTGCGTATCTCAAGCACGCTCTCTTTGAACGGGCCGAAGTATTCATCGGCAGGCGCTGGGCCGCTTGCAAGCGCCGGAAGCGCTGCGCTCGAACATGCGAGCGCTAGCGACAACGCCAAGGCGCGAAGCAGCACACCTGGCACTTAGCTGAGGGCAGGCAAACGCCCTTCGGTTCTTAGTGTTTTTTAAGGAAAGCGTGCCGGGGGTCGAGCGTGCGCTGCGTTGCCGGCATCGGTCCGTGTGCCAACGCGTACGTAGCCATCGTGAACGCCGCTGCGGCTTCGCGTCGGCGCGCGCTCGTCGCCATCAGCGTAGTCGCGGTGACGTACGACCACGTCGTCCCAGCAAATGTATCGTAGCTCGTATCGGAACCAAGGTAGTAGCTCGTGAAGTCGTGGTTGTCGTACATGGCAGCGACGAGCACGTTTTTATTGCAAATCTCGCCTACGCCGTCGAGGTAGTAGTGCGTAATGGTTTGCGTCGCGTAATAGAACTGGTTCCAATCCTCCCCGGGGTCGGCAAGTATCACCGTTTCGTCGGCTTCGGTCAGGGTCGGATTCGTTCCGAGCAGCGCTGCCGGTATCGCGCACTCGCTCGGTAGCGACGGAGCCGAGCTGGCGACGGTAAACGTATCACTTTCAAGTGGATTTGGTATCTTGCTGCCGGGAATGCTGATGCCGGAAATGCTCCACGGATTCGGGACGCTCGTCGCGACGGGCGACGGCGTGGTCGTCGATCCCGGCGAGGGGATCGCGCCAGGAAACGTCTGCAATGCGACCGGCACCACCGATGCACCGGGACTCGGGACGCTCACGGCGATGATCGACGAGCTGCCACAGCCGCAGACTTCGTTCAAGGTCTGCGCGGTGCTGCCGTCGCTATTGACCGCGAGGTCGAGGGTGTACCCGCAGCAGTTGACGACGGACCCTGTGTCGGTGTAGGAGCCATCGGCGTTGAGCACTGCGACATCGGTATTGCCGGCGAAGTCATTGTACGTCGACGTGCACGGCGCGCTGCCGCTGCGCACATTCCAGCCTGCGGTCAACGGGACCACGATCTGCTTGCTGTATGGCGAGACGCACGTGAGGGTGAAGTCGCTCGAACTGGTCATTCCAACGAGGCCGAGTGACGAGCCGCTGTTCTGCGGCGTCCACGCATAGTAGGCGACGAGATTTTGATAGTTGCAGCAATTCGTGAATGTGCTCGGAAGGCCCGCGCTCGCCGCGAGCAGGCCGTTCATCTGCACGAGGTTGGTGGCACCGCTGAACGACTGACCCGTCGCAACCGTGACGGTGTATGAGCCCGACGAAGTGATCGGCGCACCGCTCGGCGGTCCGTTCGTGCCGCTCATTCCCGTTTGCGTATACGCGAACGTCGTCACCGCGTTGTTGACAGTGGGGTACGTTTGGTTCGGTGAGAACGTCGTCGGCGTTACGTTCGACGGGTTGACGTTCGCGGCTGTGGCGCCGATCGTTGCCGGCGCGTTCATCGCTCCGCCCGCGTAGGTCAGCATAACGGCAACTTGGGAGCTAGTAACGTTGCTCGCGGACGACGAGAGCGATGTTTGCGCGGAAGGATCGCTATCGGTGACGACGATCGGGTTCGCGTACGTTCCCAAGACCGTCGCGCCCTTTGCGTCTTCGCCTTGAACGGTCACCGGTAGCGTCGCACTTGCGCCGAAGGGCGCGGTGCTGACCGACAAGACGATCTTGGCAACGGTCCCGCTCAGTGTTGCCGGCGCGCTGACGGTTGCGCCCGCCGTTGTTGTCACCGCAAGGTTGCCGGCACCAAGTGTTGAGCCGGTCCCGTTCGCGGCGCTGAAGACGGTGAGCGTGTAGACGAGGGTGCCGACCGGCGCGCTGACGTTGATCGCGCAGCTAAGCTGTGCCGACGTCGCTTCGCAGTTCGTTGCAGATGCGCTCAGGTTGGCAATCGTCGGCGTGTTGGTCGATGGCGTGCCGTTGACCGAGTCCAACAGGATCGAGACCGATTGCGAGCTTGACGGAACGACGACGTTTGGGCGGTGCCGTACGCCGCCGGTTGCCGCTGGAACGATCACGAGAAACGAGACCGTGCTGGAGGCGGCCCCGGTCGGCTGGGTTGTCGGGTGCATCGTCGGCGTGGGGATGTTGGGTTGCGGGGTCTCGTAGACGTATGTGGTTCCGCCACATGCGGCGAGCGCCGCTGCCATAAAGGCAAGCAGCGCGAATGTAACGGAGCGCAAAATCGGTTCTCCTATTGACCTTGCGCTAAAGCATACCCCCTCTCACCATTAAAGGTGAAGAGCCCCTCGGTCTTGATTACGTCAAATCCGGCGCCTTCGCACGCTTTGATGAGGTCGGCCATCTGGGCGGCACTGAAGGCAGTGCCGGTCTTCTCGAATCGGCATGACCAGTGATCGCTCCAGAACGTATCGGGATTACCGTCGGGCCACACTTTCGTGCCGCGGTTGCTGATTACGGTGAGCTTTAAGCCGTCGCCGCCGAGCGCGACCAGCTTGCCTGCAATCTCATCGGGATTGCCGTTGCGCTTATCGATGAAGATATCGACGCCGACGCGCTCCTTGATGGGCGGCGTACCGGCCGCGCGAATCGAAAGATCCATGTGCGATTCGGCCTGATACTCGATCGGCTTGAGCACCTTCGGCTTTTGCCCGATGCGCGCGATCACAGCGTCGGCGAACTCCTTCGTGCCGACCTTTTGCTTCGACACGCCTTCCTTGTAGATGTCGTAGGTGTGGATGCCTTCCTCGATCGTTGCCAGCCACGCGTTATGGACGGATTCGGCCACCTTGCCTTGCCCGATGTGCACGAGCATCATGATCGCGCCCTGCAGCAGTCCCGACGGGTTGGCCAAATTCTGTCCGGCTCGCCGCGGAGCCGAACCGTGGATCGCTTCGAACATCGAGCAGTTGTCGCCGATATTCGCGGAGCCCGCAAGCCCGACCGATCCCGTCATCTGCGCTGCGACATCGGAAAGCACGTCGCCGTAAAGATTCGGCATCACGATCACATCGAATACTTCGGGCGTGTCGGCCATTTTGGCCGCGCCGATATCAACGATCCAGTGCTCGTTCTCGATCTCCGGATACTCTTTGGCGATCTCATCGAAGACCCGGTGGAAAAGTCCATCGGTGATCTTCATGATGTTGTCTTTGGTGAAGCACGTGACTTTCTTGCGCTTGTTGGCGCGCGCATACTCGAACGCATAGCGAACGATGCGCTCGGAGCCCGGTCGCGAGATCAGCTTCAGACACTGCGTTACTTGACTGGTTTGGCGGTGCTCGATCCCACCATAGACATCTTCCTCGTTTTCGCGCACGATCACGACATCCATATTCGGATGCTTCGTCGCAACGAACGGGTAAAGCGACGCGCAGGGACGGACGTTCGCATACATGCCGAGCGTTTTGCGCACCGTGACATTGAGACTCTTGAAGCCACCGCCTTGCGGCGTCGTGATCGGCGCCTTCAGAAACACCTTCGTGCGGCGCAGCGATTCCCAGGACTGCGGCTCGATGCCTGAATCGAGGCCCTTTTCATAGACCGATTCACCGATCTCGATGCGCTCGATGGCCAGCTTTGCACCCGCTGCTTCAATGATGCGCAAGGTGGCATCCATGATCTCGGGCCCGATGCCGTCCCCGTAGGCGACTGTGATGGGGACTGTCTTCGCACTATCTTTGAAAGCAGGCTCCTTCGCGGCTGTTACATCCCTGCTGGTGGGTGATTTTTGCGTGCTGGTCACGGGAGGCTCCTTATGAGTTACTGTGGGGCAAACGTCCAGTCTGCGGCGTTCCAGGCCTCGCCTATTCCGTTCGGGGTGAAATTCTGCAGCGCCTTTGCAAACGCGTAGCGCTGGTCGGGGTAGAAGACAAATATCGCAGGCACGTCATCGACGAGCAGTTGCTGAATGTGCGCATAGGCGCGCTTGCGCACACGCATGTCGAATGTCGAAAGCGCAAGATGTTGCGCTGCGTCCATTTCCGGCGACGCGTAGCGATCGACGTTATTCCCGTTTGGCGGAAATGCAGTACTGAGCCACTGTGAGGAGTCGTCAGGATCGCCGCCCGAGATCCAGGCGTAAAAGCCGACGTCAAATTTGCCGCCGTAGAAGACGCCGCCGTCCGCTGCCGGCGCGTAGAGTTGCGCAAACGGATAGGTCTTGGGTTGCACCTCCACGCCAACGGCCTTCCACATTTGTTGCGTCTCCACGATCATGTTGCGCGCGATATCACTCCCCTGCGCGTAGACGAAGAGCAGCGAGAGCCGTTGGCCGTTCTTGACGCGAACGGCGCCCGGTCCGAGCTTCCAGCCGTCCGCATCGAGCATGGCGCGTGCACGAGCGGGATCGTAGGGCTGCGCTTTGAGCGACGCATCGTAGGCCCAATAGAACGTCGAAAGGTCGCCGACGCCGACCGTGGCGTAGCCGTACTCGTTGTCGCGCATAAGGTTCTCACGATCGGTCGCGTACGCGAGTGCGACACGGACCGCCTTGTCGTTTAACGGGGCATGAGCGAGATTGAACATGAACGCATCGTAGAACGGCGCTACTACCGGTAGCAGGGTCAGATTCTTCGCGTTCGCGAGTGCGTGAAAGGACGGACCACTCAGGGTGATCGCAAGCTGCGACTCGCCCGTCTGCATCTGCGCGACCGTCGTGTTCGCATCGGTGATCAGCTTGATGTCGAGCTCGTGGATCTTCGGTGCACCGCCGAAGTAGCCGTCATTGGCGGTGAGGATGATGCGGTCGCCACGGATCCAGCGCGCAAATTTGTACGGGCCATCGGTCACGCTAGGCTCGGCATTGAACGGCATCGTGTTGAAGTTGCCGGTGTGATTGGCGAGTGCGTGCGCAGGCAAGATGTCGTACGGCTCGTCGCTCTCGCCAAAGAAATAGTCGAGTAGCGGCGGAAAGACTTGCTTCATGTGGAGGACGACCGTCGATACGTTTGGCGTATCGATCGAACGAACCATGTCGTACCCATGACGCGAGACGACGTTATTGGCAGGGTCCATAATCTGCTGCCAGGTGTATTTGACGTCGGCGCTTGTCACGGGCTGCCCGTCCGACCACTTCGCATCTTTACGCAGATGGTAGGTAATCGTCAAGCCGTCTTTGCTGATGCCGCCGTTCTCGAGCGAGGGCACTTCGGCTGCGAGATCAGGGATATGACGATGCTGCGCGTCGAGCGTGACGAGGTTGGCGAAGAGCAGACCGTCGACGAAGAACTCGATGTTGTCCGTGGTCAGGATCGGGTTGAGCGTGTTCGGCGTGATCGGAACCGCGATCGTAAGCGACGCGTTGGAAACATTGGACGTGCCTGCGCGCGTGCAGGCTGCCAGCAAAACGACCGCTATGAAGCGACGCAGCGGAATTTTGCGTACATGTACGGATAATCGCCGTAGAACCAGTTGCGGAACGACGGACGGATCAATTCGCGCGCCGTCACCGGCGATGCGCCCTTCATGACGTAGTGTTTGCCGTCGAAGAAATCGGCGGAGTATTGCGGGTACGAAGCCATAGGCTCGAAGCCCGGAAACGGCGCGAAGACGCTCGAGGTCCATTCCCATCCATTTCCAACCAGGTCCTCGATTTCCCATGCGCTTGCGCCGGCTGGATGCGCGTTCACCGGCTCGGGATCGAAGCGCTCGAAGTCAAAGTTGCCGTGCATCGCGTCGGGTGGGGCATCGCCCCACGGATAGATACGGTCACCGGCACTCGGCGTTCCGTAGGCTGCGCGATGGAACTGCGCTTCCGTCGGAAGCTTCATGCCGGCCCAATCAGCGTACGCTTGCGCATTGTCATGCGAAACGTAGACCGGCCACGAGCGTGGCAGCGGAAGCTCTTCAAACACACCGCGTAACGCGAATTCGCCGTCGCGTTCAACCCAGAATACCGGGACCGGACCACCCGCCGCTACAAAGCGAAGCCAGTCGCCGTTGGTGACCGGATAGCGCTGCATCGCAAAGCGCGGCACATCGACCGCGTTCGGACCAAACTCGTTGTCCCAACCGAACGGAATCGCATCCGGATCGGCGCCCATGTGTGCGATCCCCGCCCCGACATCTTGCAGCTGATTGGAAACGGGTGCGGCGTCGTGATGTTCTTGCGCGATGCGACCCTTTTTCGCGTAGTCGAGCTGATGGATGATGTA
>JBAUEZ010000155.1:0-27539 GCA_049678885.1 Candidatus Aquilonibacter sp.
TGCGTGCAGCGCGTGATGTTTCCGCACGTGAATGCCGCGACCGTGCGCGTGCTGAGCGCGGAAGGCTGCGAAGTCGTCGTGCCGCAGAAGGCCGGCTGCTGCGGCGCGCTCTCGCTGCACAGCGGGCGCTTGAAAGAAGCGAAGACGCTCGCAAAGGCACTGATCGCAGCGTTCGAGCGCGAGCGACTCGATGCGGTGATCGTCAACGTTGCCGGTTGTGGTTCAGCGATGAAGGGTTACGGTGAGATCTTTGCCGCTGATCCAGATTGGGCCGAGCGGGCGCAGGCCTTTAGCGCGAAGGTGCGCGACGTTACGGAGTTTCTCGCCGATCTCGAACCGCGCGCGCCGCGGCGCCGGCTCGAACGGACCGTCGCCTATCATGACGCGTGTCACCTCGCCCACGCCCAGCGCGTGCGCCAAGAACCGCGCGATCTGCTCTGCGGTATCCCGGGCTTGACACTGGTCGAGATCCCTGACGGCGATCAGTGCTGCGGCAGCGCGGGCACCTATAATCTGTTCGAGCCGGAGAGCGCGCGCGAGATCGGACTACGCAAAGTCGATAACGTGCTTTTGACCGGCGCGCCGATCGTCGCGAGCGGCAATCCCGGCTGTTCGTTGCAGATCGGCGCGCTGCTGCGCGAGCGCGGCATCGAACTGACGATCTTGCATCCAATCGAGATACTGGACGAAGCGATCGGCGGCTAGTCGACGGGCCCGCTGTCGGGAAGCTGCGACATGATCTCGTGCGCTACGGCGTTTGGATCCTTTCCCTTCGGCAATTGCACGGCGATCTGCGGGAAGCGTTCGCCGCGTGTCGCGATCACAAGGCAATCGCCAGCTCCAACGTCGGCGAAGATCAAGCCTTGCGGATTCGCGAAGACGCCGACCGTCTTGAGCAGACCGAGATTCGTGGCTTCAATTGCGAATTGCAGCTGGAGCTCTTCGAGGTCGCTCACGTAGGCGTTGGTGATATGCGACAGCGGGATCTCGAACGAGCTGTGAAATGCGAGCGCCTGATCGAGCAGCGAGAGCTTGATCTTCAGGGTCCCGTTTTCGATTGCTACGTCGGCCAAGTTGCGCTCCTCATGAGATCGGCTAGGATTCCTTGCCTCCGTCATCATACCCCACAAGTCTCGAAGGAGATGCTACATGTTTCATCTCGAAGGGTTCACGGATTACGGTCTGCTGTTTCTGCGTATCATGGTGGCGGCAATTTTTATCGATAGCGGCTGGGACGACCTCAAAGATCCGGACGCGCGCAGCAAGAACCTCGGCGTGCCGAAGGCTTTCACGATATTTCTGGCGGTCGCCGAGGTCGCCGGCGGGGCCGGCATCATTCTTGGCATCTTGCAGCAGCTCGCCGCGATCGGTTTGGTCCTCATCATGCTCGGTGCCATGCAGAAGAAGATCTTCGTGTGGAAGACCGGCTTCTGGGGCGAAGACCACCCCGGCTGGTACTATGAACTGACGCTGATCGCGATGCTTTGCGTGATTCTGTTCACCGACGGCGGCCGATTCGTAATTCTACAGTGACGGCTGCGCAGCGCTTCGAGGAGATTCGCACGGGTTTCGAGCGCCCGTTCTGGATCGCCAACATTACCGAGATCTTTGAGCGGCTCTCGTACTACGCGGTCTTCTCGGTTCTGGCGCTCTACCTGAACAAGACCCTCGCCTTCCCGGCTGCGCAAGCCGCCGGATTGAGCGGCGTCTTCGGCGGCGCGGTGTGGGTGATGGCGATCTTCGGCGGCGTGCTGGCCGATCGCATCGGCTTCCGCCGCGCGCTCTCGAGCGCATACTTGATCCTCACGCTCGCGTATTTTCTCGTAGGGTCGATTGGCGCGCCGTGGCTTGCACCGGTGCGCGGCGTTGTGCCGATCGGATTGCTCGCCGGTGTCATTCTCTTTTTACCGGCACTCGGCGTTGCGCTGGTTAAGCCGTCGGTGGTCGGGACGACCGCGCGTGCTTCGAAAGAGAGCGTGCGTTCCATCGGGTACGCGATCTACTACACGATGGTCAATATCGGCAGTACGCTCGGGCCGTTTCTTGCCGGCTGGATCAACGAACGCTTGCCGCCACAAGATGTCTTTATGCTGGCGTCGCTCAGCGTTTTATTGATGTTTTTTGTTGTGGTCTTGTTCTTCAAAGAACCGCGGCTTGGTGGGGCGGAGTCGGCGGCATCCTTGGGCCAGGTGATACGTAACTTCGCGACCGTCCTCGGCAATGGCCGCTTTGTGCTCTTCTTGCTGATCTTTTCCGGCTATTGGATCGTATTCTGGCAGCAGTACCTCATCATGCCGATCTACATCCACGACTACATCGATCCGAATGCGAACACCGCAATGATCCTGATCACCGATCCGCTGATCGTGATCACACTCACGGTCGCCGTGAACGCATTGACGCGCAGGATTCCGGCATTTCGTGCGATCACGCTCGGAACGCTGGTGACGTCACTTGGCTGGCTCATAATTGCAGCGAAGGCGAGTGTCCTCGGCGCGGTGCTGAGCTTGGTGCTCGTCGCGCTCGGCGAGATTACACAATCGCCGCGCTATTACGAGTACGTGTCGCGTTTGGCGCCCGCGGGTCAGCAGGGCACGTATATGGGCTTTGCATTTCTACCGATCGGCATCGGCTCGCTTGTGGGCGGCGTATTTGGCGGCGCATTGCTTGCGCATTTCGGCGAAGCGACCCACCAACCGGCGGCGATCTGGCTGATCCTCACCGGCGTGGGCTTGTTAACGACGATCGCACTGTGGATCTACGATCGATTCGTTTAATTGTGCGTGTGAACGCAGTTGTAGATATCGTTTTTCCCCGCTACCGGAGCGCAGCTGACCTCCACGTGTCGCGATATATGATGGTCATGCTTGCAGGCTTCCTCTTGGCAGACTGTCCCCGCATCGCTGCTCTTACATTGCGGTGCCTTATGCTGATGGCTTTCGGTTGTTTCTGCGGTATTGGTCATGAGCATTTCCCCCTTGTTCGAAATCTAAGGGTAACAGACTGGGCGCCGGTTTGAGAACGAGGGAATGGCTGCTAACCGTGCTGCGCAAAGAGTCTCGGCAATGCCGGGTCCATGAAATTGTGCACCAACGTAATGCGCCCGTCGTGGATGGAAAGCACGTGGACGGCGTGCGGACGCCACTCCTCCGGGGCATCGGCCTCTTTCCCAAAAAGGAGGATCGCCGCCTGATTGTTCGCCGCGGTCGGCACGACGCGCCACGCCAGGTACTCCGTCTGCGCAATCCCCCATTCGAAAATTTCGGCGATCTGATCTGCGCCTCGATACCATTGCGGAACCGGCGGCATGCTCAGGATGGCGTCCTCTTTGAGTAGGTTGGTCAGCGCCCGCATGTCTTGCGCTTCCCAGGCGGCGACATAACGCGCGAGCAGTTCGCTCTGCTCTCGGGTGGTATCGCCCTTGCGCAGCGTCGACGGGTCATCGGGTAGTTTCTTGCGCAATGTGTCACGTGCGCGCTGCAACGCGCTATTCACTGACGCGGTCGACGTTTCGAGTGCGCTCGCCGTCTCCTGAGCCGACCATCCGAGGACTTCATGGAGCAGTAGCGCGGCGCGTTGCTTCGGCGGCAAGTACGCGATCGCTGCAACAAATGCGAGTTCCGTCGCCTCTTTCTGTTCGTAGCGTGCGTGCGGCGCGGGCGCGCTGTCGGGAATTTCGTCGAGAAAAGCCTGCGGGTACGGCTCGAGCCACGTGATCTCGCGTGCCGGCCCGGTCGGAAGGTCGGTTGCGGGCGGCGACGAGAGATACGGCGTGAGACGCTTGGCTTTGCTGCGCGAAAGCATGGTGAGGCAGACGTTCGTCGCGATGCGATAGAGCCAGCCGCGCAGCGTCGTGCGGCCTTCGAAACGGTTCGATGCGCGCCAGGCGCGCACAAGCGTTTCTTGCACGGCATCCTCGGCCTCGAAAGCTGAGCCAAGCATGCGATAACAGTGCGCCTTCAATTCGGCACGGTAGCTCTCGACGTTCTCGAGGGTCGTGGCCGTCATGAGGCGTCGGTGATCCCTTGCCCATCAACCGAAAAAACTGTGCCGTTGCGCTGCGGTTCTTCGGTCACGAGCGTGATCAGCGCTTGCGCGACGTCGGCGAGTGTTTGCGGGTGTTCGAAGCGCGCCATAAATTGTGCTTCAGTGATGCCGCGATACTTTGCATAGCCCTGCACGGCGGCTTTGCCAAGGGCCGTCTCCGGCATGATCGTCCGCGGCACCAAGCTGAAGAAGCGAATGCCGAGATCGAGACCGTCGGATTCTTCTTGCGCGTAGTCAGCCATGAACATTAGCATACGCTTGGCGCCGGCGTATCCTCCGCTTACGGGTGACCCGCCAAACCCGGCGCCGCTCGAGACGAGCACGACGGTTGCGCCGCGCGGGAGCGGCGCGGTCAGTGCCGCTTTGCTAAAGTTAAATGACGTGCGCACGTCGTTCTCCCAGTTGCGCGAGAATGACTCCCACGTGTGATCTTGGAGCGAGGCCACGTGTGGCATGGCGCCGCCGCACACGACTAAAACATCAGGCATCATCCACGCGAAGACGCGAGCAGGCGTCGACTCGTCGGCGCCATCCGCGCTGAGCGTCATGACGCGGGGATCGGCCGCCGAAAGGGCAGCCAGTGGGGCCGCCCGGCGCGCAACCGCCAGAGTCTGTGCACCGGCGCGCCGCGCCGCGCCGATCATCTCGCGGCCCAGGCCGACGCTTGCGCCAATGACCGCAACATTTTTTCCGTTAAGTGTATCCATGCTCACTGGACTCGCACAGGAAAGCAAAATCATCGGTGCCGGTCACCGATGAGTTTTGCGGTCCGGCAAGGTCTTCACGGTAGAAGGAGTTCTCAAACCATGCAGACTCTCGCAGAGAAGACCATCTTTATCACCGGTGCCAACCGTGGTATCGGCCGCGCCCTCGTCGACGAGGCGCTGCTCCGTGGCGCCAAACGCGTCTACGCGGGCACGCGCGGCGCGTTCCAACACCCTGACGGCCGCGTGTCGCCCGTCTCGCTCGACGTCACCGACGCCGTGCAGATCCAACGAGCGGCTGAGCAAGTCAGCAGCCTCGACGTCCTCGTCAACAATGCCGGTATTGCGATCTACGACGATTTGAGCGATATCGCGGTTATCGAGCAGCACCTCGCCGTCAACCTTTACGGCCTGCTCAATGTGACGCGTGCGTTCTTGCCGCAACTCAAGCGCGCGAACGGCGCGATCGTCAACAACGTCTCGCTTGTGGGTCTCGCCGCGCTGCCGATCATCGCGGGCTACTCGATTTCGAAGGCTGCCGCTTTCAACGCGACGCAGTCACTGCGTGCGATTTTGGCAAGCCACGGCGTCTCGGTGCACGCGGTCGTTCTCGGCCCGGTCGATACCGATATGAACCGTGGCTTCGATATTCCAAAAGCCACGACGGAATCGGCGGCGCGCGGCATTTTCGATGGACTCGCGCGCGGTGAAGACGAGATCTTCCCCGACCCGGCATCGCTGGCGATCGCCGAAGGCTGGCGTAGCGGCGTCGCTAAGGCAATGGAGCAACAATTCAAATCGTTCGTGTCGCAGAGCGCGCCTAGCAGCGCCCTTTCCCAGTCGCCGGCTTGAGATACGCGATGTTTCGCGTCTCGAGTCCGGCGAGTTCGGCGAGCTGTTTGCTGCCATCGGGCTTGCCGAAGGGATGATCGCCCGACTCGATCTGCGCCGGCGTTAATGCGCGACCGAAACTTACGTTGCCAACATTCCAGTGATCGCACGCAAGGTAGAAGGAGACCTGACCGTGTTGCGTCTGATCCTGGGATCGCCAGTTGGCGAGCGCATTGTAGCCATCGACCACCGCCGCGCCGACCTCGACCGCTTTGATGCGGTGAAAGGTCGCGGGGTTGGTGTGGATCGCGTCGGCGACCGCCTGCGCGAGTTCTTGACGCTGCGCCGGCATCGCCTGCGCGGCGAACACCGACAGCGTGCTGGATGCGACCAACAGCAATAGCATGATGGCGCCGTGTTTCTTCATGGCGTGTTCGCTCCTCGGCTTTCATGTTAGCATGAGCGGATGCCGCTCGAACACGATGCCGCCTACATCTGTCCCTTCTGCGGCCGGGAAAACCACGTCGGCGTCGACCCAACCGCCGGCTCGCGTCAGCGTTTTACCGAGGATTGCCCGGTGTGCTGCAGTCCGATTTCCTTTGCTATTCGTATCGAAGAAGGTGGCGATCCCGCGGTCGAGTCAGCCGAACGTGACGATTAACGCGAGGCGCTAGCGTCCTTCACTGGTTGGCTTCCGCGGCGAGTTGTCGCAACCAGATTTCGGTGCGCTCGTCCACGCCGCTCGCCCAGCCCACCGGTTTGTAATGCCGAAGTCCGGAGATCTTTGCGCGCTGCGCCGAGAGCGCTCGGTCCGCCCACTTTGCGGCGGCGTTCATGTCGCCGAGACCGGCGAGAAGTCGAGTAAACATTAGCGAGTATCGGAACTCAAGAAACGGGCCGAACGACTCCGGTTGGGTCACTTCTTCCCTGAGGCATTCGAGAAGCTCCAAGCGATGCGCCCCATCGTCGACGTCATGAAACGCTTCCGCGAATGCCAGCGCGACGTTACACAGAATGTTGCGGTGTTCTCGTTGCGCTTGGAACGCGATACGGTACGCTTCCAGCGACTGTTCGCGAAGGCCCAAGGCCCAAAGGCACTCCGCCCGAAGCTTGCGAACCTGCGTCACTTCTCGATTGGGAAATTTCTCGATCGCCATATCGACTAGCTCGAGCGCGGCTTGGTACTGCTCGGCATCCTTGAGCGTGAGTGCCTCTATCTTTAGGTACTGCGCGCGATGGATGTCGGTTGGCAAGCCGGCGAGGCGCGCAAAGAAATCCGCAGCGTCATCGCTCGTCCAGGTGGTTTTTCGGTACCAATCGTCCTTGGCCACCCGTAGATATTCTGCCGCTGATATTACGACGCCCTGGCGGGTCCCAGAGATTCTCTATCCTTGGGTGGGGACACCGAAGCAATGCGAGTACCCGTCATCGTCGGTAAGGAAGAACTCGGTCTGGCCGTACTCTCGACGTCTGAGTTCGGAAACGCCGTACCCAAGGCTCTTCAAGCGCTCTCTCGTTTCGTGGATGTCCTTCGGCGCCCAATAGAGTCGAATGCCCTCGTAGTCTTCCGGCTTGACCGGAGTCCCCGCTCGCCGGTTCAGCATAAAAAACAGGTCGTCTTTCTGAAGCATGCAAAAGATCAGCTCACAAGCGCAGGCTTTTCTCGATGTCTGAGCTCGGAATAACTGGAACGCAAGTTTCAATGGACATGATGGTTCCTTCTGCAGCTCGTTTGTATTCTCGGAGGACACGATCCATGCGAATATTGCAATCCTTCGTGATTCTGGCCTTGCTCTCCGCGGCGCTGCCGGCGAGCGCGTCGACGATGTCGCACATAGCGTTCCTCGAGGGAACCTGGAGTTGTACCATTAGCAGTCCAGGCGGGAAGCAGACGGAAATCGATCACAACAGCGCTACCCTGGGCAGGAAGTGGATGCACTTTGCAGGGAGCGTTGCCGCTGGAATGGGCAGACCTGCGCGCACCTACGACGGCTATCTTGGACCTGATCCCAACACGCACGGTTGGGTGTACGATTTCGTAGACAGTTTCGGAGACTACGGAATCTTTAAGAGCAGCGAAGCTCCCGACGCGAAGACGCAGACGTGGATCGGTTTAGATGCGATGGATCCCAACGATAGGTTTACGTTTCATGCGCTTTCCACTACAAAGTACACGATCGACTTCGTTTTGGTAGTGAACGGCCATGCTGCTCACACGCATCAAGCGTGCACCAAGACTTGATGTCAGCGTAGTCTCAATGGCCGAGATGCCATCCGTGCAACGGGCACGCGTAGGGCCGCAGACCGACGCTCGTGCGGGGAATGGCGCGCTCGGCCTCTTTTCGCGTTTTGAACGCGGCTTTCGGCGCACCGCTTTTCTTATAACACGAGCGCGGCCCCCCGCTCTTTCGGACTCCCATTGACGAAGGAGGTTAAAGCCTGTAAGAGTACCGTTCCTTTCACAATGCTTTTTCCAACGACGATTGCCGGCAGTCTCCCGAAGCCGTCTTGGCTCGCTGAAACCGAGCGCCTTTGGCCGCAGTGGCGCCAGAGCGGAAACGCGCTTGCCGAAGCGATGCGCGACGCGACACGGATCGCGCTGTTCGAACAGGAGCACGCGGGGATCGACGTCGTGACCGACGGCGAACAGTCACGCGAACACTTCGTGCATGGATTCGTCGCCGGTCTCGAGGGCATCGATTTTACGAAGAAGGTGCGGCGCGGTATCCGCGCCGACCGCTATGAAGCCGATTGCCCGACCGTCGTCGGCCCAATTCGCCGCCCGAAAAGCGTGCACGCGGAAGATGTGCGCTTCGCGCGCAGCGTCACCGATCGCAGCCTGAAGATCACGATTCCCGGGCCGATGACGATCGTGGATACCCTCTTCGACGGCTGTTACGGCTCGCGGCGCGATCTCGCGTTCGCCTTCGCGGATGTTATCCACGACGAGATTCTCGGTCTCTGCGCGCTCGGTCTCGACGTCGTGCAACTCGACGAACCAGCGTTTAACGTGTACTTCGAAGAAGTTGACGAGTGGGGTATCGACGCCCTCAACGCCTGCATTCGCGACGTGCCGTGCAAAACGGCCGTCCACGTCTGCTATGGCTACGGGATTCAAGCGAACCTCGATTGGAAGCGTTCGCTCGGCGCGCATTGGGATCAATACGACATCGTGCTTCCGATGCTGGCGCGCAGCAATATCGACCAAGTGGCGATCGAGCTCGCTGGGTCGCGCGTCCCGCCGCACGTGCTTGCGCATCTCAAGACAAAATCCGTCGCAGTAGGCTGTATCGACGTCGCCTCCGACGAGATCGAGCGGGCGGAAGACGTCGTGCGAACGATCGAAACGGCACTCGAGTATCTGCCTGCGGAATCGATTATCCCAACCACGAACTGCGGCATGGCCCCCATGTCACGCGACGTCGCGTATGCAAAACTTCGCGCCCTCGGTGCGGGAGCGCGATCCATGAGAACGCGCTACGTCGCCGTTTAAGTACAAGGCGTTCGCGGTCATTTGGACTGCGACGGTCGTCTCGAATATCGGCGGATGGATGTACGCGGCAGCCGCCGGCTGGCTCATGACCGATCTCACAAGGGATCCGCTCCTCGTCTCGCTGGTACAGGTCGCTAACACGCTCCCGCTGTTCATGTTCGCGCTTCTGGCGGGCGCCCTCACCGATATCGTAGATCGGCGCAAGCTCCTGATCGTGGGCGAAGCCGCTAACACAATTGTTCCTGCGATTTTCGCCGCGATGGTCTGGACGAATCACGTTTCGCCGACGTCGCTTTTGTGGTTCATGTTTCTGATCGGCGCGTTCGGCACACTGACCTCACCGGGATGGCAGGCCATCACGCCTGCGCTCGTTCCAAAGAGCGCGCTCCCGGCTGCCATTTCGTGGAATAGCGTTGGTGTGAACGTCAGTCGTGCGATCGGCCCCGCGCTCGCGGGCGCAATTATCGGGCCTCTTGGAATTGCTGCGCCGTTCGTTGTTGATGCGGTGAGCAACCTCGGCGTGAATGCCGCCATCGTCTGGTGGCGCGAGCCGAAGAAAGCGCCGAGCAGCTTGCCGGTCGAGCGTTTTGGCGGCGCACTTCGGCTCGGCTTCCGCTATGCGGTGAACAACCCGGCACTCAGTTATACATTGGGGCGGTGCGTCGCGTTTTTTCTCTTCGCGAGTACCTACTGGGCGTTACTGCCGCTCGTTGCGCGTAGCCAGATTCACGGTGGTCCGCAGGTCTACGGGATTTTACTCGGCGCGATCGGTCTCGGCGCCGTATGCGGCTCGTTCGCGCTGCCGAAGTTAAAGGAGTGGCTTGGACCAGACCGGCTCGTCGCCGCTGCAAGCGTCGGCACCGCGATCGCGCTGGTCCTCTTCGGCATTGCACGCGAACCACTCGTTGCGTTAACGGCGTGCCTTGTCGCGGGCGTCTCATGGATCGTCGCGATTGCCACGCTCAACGTCTCAGCGCAAGTCGCGTTACCGGATTGGGTACGCGGGCGCGGACTTTCGATCTACATGACCGTAATGTTCGGAGCGCTAACGCTTGGAAGCGCCGTGTGGGGCGAGGTCGCCGGAGTCGCAGGCTTGCCCCTTGCACACTTTGCCTCGGCCGCGGGAATGCTGCTCGCGATTCCCCTATCGTGGCGCTGGAAGTTGCTGCGCGGGGCGAAATTCGATCTCACGCCCTCGTTGAGCTGGCCGCCGCCGGTCGTTTCGGATCACTTTGACCTCAACGCAAGCGACGGCCCTGTGCTGGTGACCGTCGAGTACCGCCTCGCCAACGAGAACAATCGCGAACCCTTTTTTGCGAATCTTGATTGGCTTCGGCGCGAACGTTTGCGCGACGGCGCTTTCGTGTGGAACATTTTTGAGGACACCGCGGAGCGCGGAAAGTTCTTGGAAACGTTCGAAGTCGATTCGTGGGCAGAACACCTGCGGCAGCACGAACGGGTTACGCAGGCCGACGATGCGGTCCAGCAAAGCCTTCGCGCATTGCTGGCGGCGGACCCGATCGTCACGCACTTCATCAGTCCAAATTAACAGTCCAATTAGCGAATAATAAACGATAGCCCTATCGCCGGAGCCCGTTTGCGTTGGCTGTCACTGATGTTATTCGCGATGTTGCAGTAGTTGTAATTGTCGTTGGGACAGTCGCCGCCACCCCCACTGCACGCCAACGGGTACTGACGGCAGTGGGCGTTGTAAGCCACAACGAGCAGGGCGAGCGCCGCTGCGCCCGCCACGTAGAGCCATGCGTTGGTCCGATGCGCGGCGGCCTTTGGTGCAGGCGAGCCGGTCGACGGCGCGGTGCTTGCAGGCGCGGACGACGGCGACGTGAGCGGTACCGTCCGCGACCACGCTGCTTGCGATGCGTTGAGCACAATGATGTAGCGATGAGGACCGACGTAAGAGCGCGCTGGGCGTAGTTCATGAGCATCTCCTTTGACCTCCCCCGGTCGAAGTGAGCATGCTCTCGTTGGTTGATATAAACGTGAAAGTAAGTTGACAGTTTTCTCGATGTATTAACGCGTAGCGCGCTTACAGGTATCGACGGAGGTGATCGTTTTGCCGCCCATCCGCACCGTCCCGTGCAGCGTGTACTCCGTCGCCGAGACGCGATCGAACTTTACGGCGATGGTTGCGCCGGGGTAGACGCTGCGGTAGGCGATGTGGTTCGGATCGCTGCCGGTTGCGCGCATGGTCGTGGCGTTTCCTTGGTCATCGATAACGACCGCGGTCCAGCCTTTGCGGTGCGCGTCATACGCGACTAACTCTTCGTCGCCGCCGGCCGCCGAGGAAGCGATCTGCCGCAAGATGTGGCCATTGCTATCGTAAGCGTACGTGGCATCGTAGGCCAGCCGCTCCGTTCCCGCGCGGTACGTGCAGTTCCACGCGCCGACGAGATAGTGCATCCCGGCGAGCGGCGCCGGCGCTGCCGGCAACGCCGCAGCAAGCACAAAGGACGCCAGAATTATGACGATACTCATATACGGATTGTACCACGCACAAGCCGTAAGGTAAGACCGCGCTTCCCGTCGTAATTGGCAGCGCATGAATCGTCTCGCTGCACTTCTCGCCCTGTTCGCCCTCGTCGCGATCCCGTCGGCGCCTGCGCCGAGCGCGACCAACCCGCTCCTCGCGCCAAGTACGCTCCCGTTCGGCGCACCGCCGTTCGATCGAATCAAGGACAGCGACTACCTTCCGGCGTTTCGCGCGGGCATTGCCCAGCAGGAGCGCGAGTACGAAGCGATTGCCAACAATCCGGCGCCGCCGACCTTTCAGAACACCTTCGTCGCGATGGAGAAGGCGGGGGCGCTGCTCTACCGTGTCAATCAGACATTCGGTGCGGTTTCGCAAGCGAATACGGACGATACGCTCCAGAACGTGCAGGCTACGATCTCTCCTGAGCTGGCGGAAGCACAAGACGCGATATATCTCAACGCGAAGCTTTTCGCACGCGTTCAGAGCCTCTACAACAAGCTTCCAACGCTGAAGCTCGATCCGGAGTCGCAGCAACTCGTGCGCGTAGATTACCAAAACTTCGTTCAGGCCGGAGCGAGATTGAGCCCGGAGTCCAAGACGAAGATGCGCGACATCGATAAGAAGCTCTCAATTCTGCAATCGACGTTCGACCGGAAATTGCTCGCCGCGACGGCGGCAGGCGCCGTGGTCGTCACCAACAAGGCAGACCTGGCTGGGATGAGCGATGCCGCGATTGCGTCCATCGCAAAGGCGGACAAATGGAAGCTCGCTTTACAAAACACCACGCAACAACCGGCGCTGCAATCGCTCGACAACCGCGACGTGCGCGAGCAATTGTTCATGGCGTCATGGAATCGCGCCGAGAAGAGCGACGCGAACGACACGCGCATTACGATTGCGTCGATCGCGCAACTGCGTGCGCAGCGTGCGGCGTTGCTCGGGTATCCGAATTACGCGTCGTATGCTCTGGTCGATCAGATGGCCCAGACGCCGCAGGCCGTGCAGCAATTCCTCGGACAGCTGATTCCGCCGACCCGCACCAAAGTAGAAGAAGACGCCAAGGAGATCCAAGCGCAGATCGATGCATCGGGGCAGAAGTTCGCGCTGCAGCCGTGGGACTGGAATCACTACGCCGAGGCGGTACGTAAAGCCAAGTACGACCTGGATGATGCCCAGGTGCGGCCGTATTTCGAGATCAACAACGTGCTCAAGAACGGGTTGTTTTACGCAGCGAACCAACTCTACGGGATTACCCTGAAAGAGCGGCACGATATTCCCGTCTATAATCCGGATGTGCGCGTGTTCGAGGTCTACGACAAGGACGGCTCGCCGCTCGCGCTGATGTACTTCGATTTCTTCAAGCGTGACAACAAATCGGGCGGCGCGTGGATGAGCACGTTCGTCGATCAATCGAAGCTGTGGGGCACGAAGCCGGTAGTCTACAACGTAGAGAACTTCACGAAGGGTGCACCCGGGCAGCCCACCCTGCTCAGCGCCGGCGATGTGACGGGGATGTTCCACGAGTTCGGCCACGCGCTCAACGCCTTCTTCGCCGACCAGGAATACGCGTCGCTTTCGGGCACCAACACCGCGCGCGACTTCGTGGAATACCCGTCGCAGTTCAACGAGCATTGGGCGATGTATCCTGCGATCCTCAAGCACTATGCAGTGGACTATCGCACCGGCGCACCGATGCCGCAGGCATTGATGGACAAGATGCTACGCGCCAGAAAGTTCAACCAAGGTTACGCATCGGCGGAGGCGCTGGCCGCCGACGAGTTGGACATGGCGTGGCACACGCTCCCGGCAAGCGCGCCGAAGCAAGACGTAGATGCGTTCCAGAAGAAGGCGCTCGCCGATTCCGGCACGGATTTCCCCTCCGTCCCACCGAGGTATCGTTCGACATACTTCGCGCACATCTGGACGAGCGGCTATGCAGCGGGGTACTACGCCTACGCGTGGAGCGAGATGCTCGATGATGACACGTTCCAGTGGTTCGTCGATCACGGCGGCCCAACGCGCGCGAACGGCCAGCGCTTCCGCGACATGATTCTCTCGCGCGGCCATTCCGAAGACTACGGGCCGATGTTCAAGGCATTCTACGGAGCGGATCCCAACGTCGCCCCGTTGCTGAAGTACAGGGGTCTTACGCCATAAGGGCCGGCCGTGTCTGAGATCGCGAACGCTCGCATTCGTCTGGCGAGACAAGAAGACGTCGTAGCGTTGCAGCGTCTCATCGAGGCTTCCGTTCGAGGGTTGCAGGCGCGAGATTATGCCGCCGAGCAGATTGAAGCGGCCGTCGCCGAAGTCTATGGCGTCGACACGAAGCTGATCGATGATGGCACATATTTCGCGGCAGAAATTCCAGCAGCGGAGACGCGGAACGGGAATGTCGTGGGTTGCGGCGGTTGGAGCCGGCGGAAGACGCTCTTCGGCGGCGATCAGTGGCATGGGCACGACGAGTTGCTTCTCGATCCGGCATGCGATGCTGCGAAGATCCGTGCGTTCTTCGTACATCCGTCATGGGCGCGACGCGGCATCGGGACGCTGATTCTTGACGCCTGCGAGCGCGCTGCAGTCGCTGCAGGATTTCGGCGGCTCGAGATGGCCGCAACGCTTACGGGTGTGAAATTCTACGAGGCTCGGGGTTACGATCGGCGTGAAAGCTTCGATGTACAACTCGGCAACGGACGCTGCATCGAAGTGGTGCGAATGGAGAAAGTCGTTTAACGGGAGATTGAAGTGACAAAGAACATGCTTGTCGTGCTTTACGTTGTGGTGTTGATTGCCGTTGTCGTGTGCGTGGATGCGCTGTTCTTTAGGAATCGATTCTTGGAACGGTTGATAGTCAACATCGGCATTGTCTTGGTGTTTCTGGCCTTCTATTTGAGATTCCTAAAGAACCCGTAAGGCAGAGTGCCTCGCCGGGGGCGGTGGACGATTTACACAAGCTGTATCAAGCGCTTACAGGTCGTTGCCAAAAGCGTGTTCACGAGGGTGCTTCGCCGGCCGATTGTAAGGAGTGAGAGGAGGGCGGAATAATGATAGCTGATGATCGGACGATGAAGTTTGCCGTGTGGCCGCATCTGATCACTTTGGAAGGCCCCGCAGATAGACTGGCTGCGCTGATCGAGGGCCTCTATAACGATCCGGGGCTTCCGCGCGACAAATGGGGTCTCGGCAACACAGACGATCTAGGTCGCCGCGCGATGGTCCAGCGGTTACGCGCCGAGGGGAAAGTGGCGCGACGCCTTGGAGTTGCCGCCCTGACATTGGACGTTTTCGAGGCCATCGAAATGCGCGTGCGCGCCGCAGGCGTCAAATCCTTTGCTATGCATCTTCCGCGCTAACCGCACTACCCGCCAGTTCGGGAGAGCTCCTCGTCGAGGATCGGCACGCCCATGTTGAGTGCCTGAACGCCCTGGGCGACACAAAGTTTGAGCACGTCCATAATTTCGTCGACCGTCGCTCCGTGTGCGAGCGCGGCCTTGATATGCCGGCGTGTGCCCGGAGCATACATGTGCGTAATCGACGCATCGAGAGCAATGCTCAGGAACTCGGCGACCTTCGGCCCGAACACACCGCCTGCGAAGACCGTGACCCCGCAGGCCATCACCGCGTCGGTCCAGGCTGGATCGAGCGCGTAGAACGGGTCCCAGGCGGCGTTCCATTCTCCGGCGGCGTGCATCCGATCGCAATTCGGTGTTGACACCTGCTTCGCTGTTGCGGTTACACCGGCGTTCTTCGCCTCCTCGATGAGAATCGGCGCCCCCAGACTGCAGGTGTGAATGGATAAGAGCGACGCCATCATCAGCACCGTCAAGAGCTCATCCCGCGTCGCGCCGGCTGCAAGGGCGTTGCGAATATGGAGGCGCGTCCCATCCGCGTTGAGGTTCGTGCACGACGCATTGAAAGCAACGCAGACAAGTTCGACGGTCTTGGGGTCGAGCGCACCGGTCCACGGATCGTTGGTCACCTTTTCCAGCGCGGTGCTCATTGCCGGAGTCCAACGTTCCAATTGATCGAAGGCCGCCGCGTCCCACGGCCCGGTTTCGTCGGTCATCTTCATGCCAGCAAGTGCCCGTCGGAACCCGCAAAGACGGTCTCGCGCATTTTACCGTCGGACTTGTGAACGAGGAAGCCTTGATGTCCCGCTTCACGGTTCGGCGGCAAGCCAAGGTTCGCGAGCGTCTCTTCGACCGATTTGTACGTGACGCCGATCTTGAGCATCTGGCGCGCCTGCTCCGGCGTGGCAATGTCGCGGCCGATCTCGCGCGCCATCCGTACGTGCTTCTCGACCATTTGGACAGTGTTCATTCGCACGCCCTTCTTGACGTCCCACAGATTGTCTTCGATGCCCGCGCGCGTGTGCTGACCCAAAGCGATCATCATCATCGAAATCGGAAATGTTAGGCGAAATGTCGTTTGATACGTGAAGAATGACCCGTGCGGCGTCCTGCGCACGAGTTCCATCAAATCAAACGGATTTGCACCGCAGATACCGCCGCCACCGGTACTGAAGAAGCCGTTCATCGGTCCCATGTATTCGCCTCGCCGAACCATCCGCTCGACAAGTTCCAGCGAAGAGATTTGGGAAAGTGCGAAGTAGGGCTGGATCCCGTGCTGAACGCACAGCTTCGTCTCTTCCACATAGAAATCGGGCGTCGAGTCTGCCACCATGTTACGAATCCGTGCATCGCGTCTTCGTTGCACAAACGTGTCCCCCCGAACTCATCCATCGGGTGCAATGCAGTCAGATCGTAGAGCGAGGTGCCGCATGTAACGGTGATCTGATCCGGCTTCGGGTCGATCGTCGTCAGCTTGTGCCGCATCTCGTACGACCCAAATGCCCCGACCTCGCCAGGCTCCGGTGCGAATGAGATCGAGCCACCGATCTGCAGGATCATCTTCGGCACGGCTTCGCGCAGGCGCGCGATCTGTTCGCCGTATTCCTTGAAGTCTTTCGAGATGTGTCCGGTCTTGGGATCGCGGACGTGAATGTGCAAGAGCGTCGCGCCGGCGTTGTAACAGTCCACTGCAGCTTGCACTTGCTCGTCCCAGGTAAGAGGTATGTAACCCGGCGGCCCATCCTGTGGCATCCATACCGGCCCGTACGGGGCGGCCGTGATCATGAGCGGGGCCATGTTCTCAGGAAGAAGCGAGTCGTCGGTAAAGTATGCCACAGTAGAACCTCCAGAAAAGTCGTTTAAGAACGCGAAAAAGGCGGGCGCACCAGTCCGATAGTCTACACGCTTTGCGCGGTCTGTGGTTAGCCCGAAAATGCTTACTGGTGCCATTAGCCTGTTCTAATCTTTTCCTCGGAAAGCTCTCCGCCGGCTGTCCGGAACCGCTCGTATACTAAGCGTGAGAGTGAGGTAAGCGGAGATGAACGGCTTGATGGTCTTCAATAGTTTGAGCGAAGCGATCCGCAACGGCTTTCAGGTCTGCGGAGAGTGCCCTGAGGGCTACCTCGTGCGGACGCGCACCGAGCGCGGCTGGGCGATGGCAATCGCGCGCGTGCTGCCCTAACCTTAGCGAGCCACTCCGGAAGATCAAAGCGCGCCCCGACGTTGGTGGACTTCTAACGGTTGCGCTAGCTGTAAGCCCGTTGCCCACTTGGTTGAAAGACGGAAATGATTATTTCCCGACCGCGATGATATTGTTGTGCGTCGGCGTCTTCTTCGCTGAGGTTTTCACTAACCGGCGGCTCCTCGATCGTGCACACGCTACGTTCTGTCCATGATGTGGGCTGAATACCGCCCGAATCTGATGCCAAGATAGGAAAGAAGAAGCCGCTGACTACAACAATCAGCGGCTTTCGTGGCACGGTGAG
Organism: Candidatus Aquilonibacter sp.; assembly: GCA_049678885.1. Lineage (GTDB taxonomy): Bacteria > Vulcanimicrobiota > Vulcanimicrobiia > Vulcanimicrobiales > Vulcanimicrobiaceae > Aquilonibacter. The sequence goes on from JBAUEZ010000155.1 coordinate 17,400, forward strand.
TTAATCGATAGTTTTACTGGTAAGGGGTACATATTCCAACTGGTACATATTTCCCCGGCCGGGATCATTTCAGTGCACCGTTCTGAATCGAAAGCTCCCAGCGATACCCGTCTGGGTCGTGAAACCACAGGCCCATATGCGGCGAGCCTGGCCCTGTAGGGCCAATTTCGTCGCCCGGATCTTCCAGTTCTACGCCGTTTTTCTTCAACGTCTCGAGCGCGTCGCGCAGAGCGCGCATACTGTCGAGGTGGAACGACAAGTGGTCGATCGTGTCCGGATGTGGTGTGCCTTTGAAGAACCCGATGATAATCGCGTCGTTCGTCAGCGCGATGGCCTCATCGGACCGGAACATTTCCTGCAGATCGAAGTTCTCGGTCCAAAACTGTGCGCTCTTCTCCGGGTCTCTGACGGCAAGGCTGAAATGCCAAACCGCGCCAAGTTGTACCTTCACGTCCTCACCTTTTTGTAACGCATCAAGTCGCGCTTGTACGCGCGGATCATGCGATCGTAACGCATGCCCAGGCGGTTCGCAAGTGCGAGACGACAGCAAGTTAGGGCCCGCCGTTTTTCGAGGCGAGCCCATATTTCATTGCGTTCTGAGTATCATCGCCATTAGCCGGATTGAGGTGCCATTATTCCAACTGGGGTGTATACCCGCGTTGTAGCAACCTCGCGGATCCGCCGATCTGGGCCTAGTTGCCCGGGGCGGTCACGGCGAAGCAGTCGAAATCGCTGATCGTGTCAATGATAATCCGGGCAACTATAGCGGGGCTGATGCTTCTCGCAACAGCCGCTCGAGTGTCGGCCGATAACTCGCCGGTAGCAACTGCTTCCCCAGCTTTTGCTGGAGTCACGTTAGGCGAAACCGTGCAGCAGCTTCTTATAGAGCGCGGAGATCCAGCCGGCGTCAGCAATCGACCAGAAGACGCGTGTAGCTGGAATACCAGGGCGTTTCAAGGAGATGACGTTTGGCCTGCACCGAGGTGCTGACGGACTAGACTACTACTTCGGCGCCGCTCTTGTCGTGACGAGTATTGAGGTGGATTTACCAGCCGAGAAACTCGCAGAGTTGCATCCAAATGATTCAATACCCGCTCTGCACGAACTCGTTATCACCAGTTTCTTCGGAAAGCAGTAAAACAAGCTCACCGGATTGTCGAGGAATGGTGTATGCTGTTCCACAGCGCCAACTTTGACTACGCGAACAAAACGATGCAATTGGTTCTTACTAAAATGGAGGAACAATTCTGCACTGTAAATTCGAGTGGCGATTTTATAGGGCTGTACACCGCACATGGTGGCGCCTGCTCTGTCGGGCCACGACAATAACGCGGTGAAGGAGCACGCGCCGTTCCTCGTTGGCTATCGGGCGATGCGCATTATGGGTATTCGCTCCGCGATTTGCGAGGAACTCGACTTGCAATTCTGTGCTGCCGCAGTATTCTTCTCAGCACTGACTGAGATTGACGACGCGGGACAGGTTGTGGATGCTGATGTGCGCGATCAGGCGTTCAGATTGACGGCGGAGCAGCTGCGCGGCAGTGACCTGGACTCCAAATTTCAACTGGGAAAATTCTATGAACTGCTCGAGGCGCAGGTTCGTGCAGGGGAGTTTGATTTTGTAACGCCGCTTGCGTTACTCAAAGCATCCGCCCCCATTGCTTCTGCTCCTCTTGAAGCCGGATTTCGTGGCATAGGACTATCGCTTGACAGTATATTAAATCGCATAGAGCATGCCCTACCCGCAGAGAAGCTCGCGGACGAGGCACCACCCGTTCCGCCGCGGGAATGGCCCCCGAAGTACGCGGTTGTCATCGAAGGTCCCGGGTTTAGGGATACGCGTAACCGCTATGCTACCCTGGATAAGGCCCAATATGTCGTAGAATTGCTCGAGGCCACGCTCAAAGGAGTCGAAGTAGCGCACAAACGCCCTGAGCTGTCGATTTTCTATTCGCGACCACCCGAGTTCAAAAGTGCAACGAGAGTCTATGTGGAGGAGTTACCGAGCCGCTAGGCGCTGGATTTCCTGCAGAGGAGAACTTGTCAAGAAAAGACCGACGCTAACTGCTTTTAACGTCGGTCTTTCTTTAGCGGTAGTTGTGGATCACGCGTGTTGCATTTAACGAAACATGCGACTTTTTCAACTGCATCCCGATGTCGCGCCGCAGTTGTCGCATTTCTCACATGCGCCGTTGCGCACCATCGTGAGTTGCCCGCATTCACCGCAGGCGTTACCAGTATAGCCCTTCGCCTTTGACGCGTTGACCGCTTCGACTTTCGACATCACCGCCGTTGCGGTTGCCGCATGCGGCATCGGCTTGGGCGTATCGTGCATTGCCGGAACGGTCATGCCGCCGCCACCGCCGCCGTTGTCGCCTTCGTCCTTGCCGGGACGTAGATGCGTCGAGATCGGATGGAATTGCTCGGCAACGCCGGCCGTTCGTACTTGCGTCGGACCGGGTTCCTCGGCGAGATACTCTTCCTCGGATCCCACGCCCATCGCGTCCATCTCCATCGACGGCTGCACGTGCGCGAGATCGTAGCGGCCGAGATAGCTCACCGCGAGCTCGCGGAAGATGTAGTCGAGCAGCGAGGTCGCCATCTTGATGTTCTGGTGCCCTACCACCGGACCGTTGGGCTCGAAACGTGTGAAGGTGAAGGCCTCCACGTACTCTTCGAGCGGTACGCCGTGTTGCAGACCGAGGCTTACCGCGATCGCAAAGTTGTTCATCAACGAACGGAACGCGGCGCCTTCTTTGTGCATGTCGATGAAGATCTCGCCGAGTTGGCCGTTGTCATACTCGCCTGTGCGCAGGTAGACTTTGTGGCCGCCGATGACCGCCTTCTGCGTGTAACCGCTGCGACGCTGAGGCATGCTGCGGCGCTTGGCGATGTAGCGGTAGACGATCTTCTCGGCAACCTGCAGCGGCTGCTGGAACGGCGCCGGTGCCGGCACCTCTTCGTCGATCGATGCATCGCCGCCAAGATCGAAGCTTGCCGCGAGCGGCTGCGAGAGCTTCGAGCCGTCGCGGTAGAGCGCGACCGCTTTGATCATGCGCTCCCAGCTGTAGCGGTACGCCTCTTTGACCTCACTGATCGATGCAGTTTGGGGCAGGTTGATCGTCTTCGAGATCGCGCCTGAGACGAACGGCTGCGCAGCGGCCATCATTTCAATGTGCGCGAGCGGACGGATATAGCGCGTGCCGTATTTTCCGCACGGCGTCGCGCAATCGAAGACCGGCAAATGCTCGTCGTTGAGGTACGGCGCGCCTTCGAGCGTCATGCGCCCGCAGATGTGCGCCGTGGCCTCTTCGATCTGTTGCGTGGTGAAGCCGAGGCCGTCGCGCAGCAGCGACCAGTTCCAGTCGTTGAGTTGCGCATCGGTGAAGCCGAGCTTCTCTTTGCAGAACTCTTCGCCGAGCACGAACTTATTGAAGACAAAGGGCAGCTCGAACGCACCGGGCAGCGACTCTTCGATGCGTGCGATGGCGTCGTCGTCGAAGCCCTTGGCCTTCAGCGTCGCGCGATTGATGTGCGGCGCTTCGTGCAACGTGCCGGTACCTTTGGCATAGGTCTCGATTGCAATGATCTGTTCTTGCGAATAGCCCAGGCGCTGCAGCGCTGCCTCGACCGATTGATTGACGATCTTGAAGTAACCGCCGCCGGCGAGCTTCTTGAACTTCACGAGCGCAAAGTCAGGCTCAATGCCGGTCGTGTCGCAATCCATCACCAGGCCGATTGTGCCCGTCGGCGCGATAACCACGGTCTGGGCGTTGCGGTAGCCGGCGACTTCGCCGATCGAAAGCGCATCGTCCCACATCTTGCGCGCGAGTGCCCACGTCTCTTGCGTGAAGAGCGACGGCGTGTGCGTCACGGGTGTGATGGTCAGCCCCTCGTATTCGTGGCGTGGGGCATCATACGCGGCACGCCGATGGTTGCGAATCACGCGCAACATCGGCTCGCGATTGGCCTCGAAGCGGGCAAACGCACCGAGCTGTTGGGCCATCTCCGCCGACGTGCGATAGGCTGCACCGGTCATCAGCGCATTGATCGCTGCGCACCAGCCATACGCTTCATCCGAATCGTAGGGCAAGCCCATGCGCATCAGCAGCGTGCCGAGGTTTGCATAGCCAAGCCCAAGCGTCCGATACTTGTGATTCTTCTCGGCAATGGTCTTCGAGGGCATCTGGCCCATCGTGACCGAGATCTCGAGCGTCGTCGTCCAGATGCGCGTAGCTTCAGCAAAACGCTGCGCATCAAAGCCGCCGCGCGCATCCTCAAATTTTACCAAATTCATGCTAGCGAGATTACACGCGGTATCATCTATGAAGCAATATTCGCTACACGGATTAGTTGCATTGATGGGCTCATCATTGCTGCACGTATGCCATTCTTGCAATGTATCGTGATATTGCAATCCAGGATCTGCACATTGCCAAGCAGCGACTGCAATTTGTTCCCACAGATCCGCAGCCTTGATCGTCTTGACCGTGTTGCCTTTGGTGCGCGAAGTCAACTCCCAGTCGCCGTTCTCGTCCAGCGTCTTGAAGAATGCGTTGGTCAAGCGCACGGAGTTATTTGAGTTCTGACCTGACACGGTATTGTAGGCTTCCGAGTCCCAACCGGTGTCGTACTGCTCGATCTCGAGACTCCGATAGCCTTGGCGCGCGTAGTCGAGTGCTTGTTGCGTTGCGCCGCTGGGGACGCCCACATTGAGCGCTTTGCGCAGCGCATCGCGCAAATGCGAATTAAACGCGACGTCCAGACGCGAGCCCTCCGGCACGCGCGTATCGTGTGCGGCCGCCATGATCGCGTTGAGCTGTTCTTGCAAGATGCGCGAACCAATGACGAGATCCGCGACCTTGCGCTCCTCGGTAACTTTCCAGTTCACGAACGCTTCGATGTCGGGATGGTCGGCGTTGAGCACCACCATCTTCGCTGCGCGGCGCGTCGTGCCGCCGGATTTAATGGCACCGGCTGCGCGATCGAACACTTTGAGGAACGACATCAACCCGCTCGACGTACCACCGCCGGTCAGCTTCTCGCCGATGCCGCGAATCTTCGAAAAGTTCGCACCCGAGCCCGAGCCGCCCTTAAAGATGCGCGCTTCCCGAACCAGGCCGTCGAAGATGCCGCCTTCATTGACCAGATCGTCGTCGATCGAAAGGATGAAGCAGTTGTGAACGACGACGTTACGCGTCAAGAAGCTTCCGCTGGTGGTTTGGATATCGTACACGGGCATTGCGCCGACCGGCGTGATCGACACAACGTTAAGCAGGCGTTCCTTGCGCGAGTACTTCCCCGGGCGTAGGAATGTTTGCATCAACTTGTGCGATTTTTCGTCATCGACGAAGCCGACGTGCTCGGCGAACCGCAAGCGATCGCATTCACGCGCGATCTGCACTTTGGTAAACGGCTTACGAATGTCATCATATGGGCCATACGTCCGCACGATGTTGCCAATGCCGAGATTACGCAAGAGCGCCGAGACGTCATCCGCGAATTCTCGCGAGACCGTTCCAAACTCAACTTTGCCCTGGCTTGTTACACACCCGTCGGCTTGGAATAGCGAGCGCAAGTACTCGCAAATCGCGTCCCGACCGAGCCGCATAATAGCCTTCGGTACGCGGAGTTCTTCACTTCGCCGCTCGAGTTCATACTGCTCGACGTACGAACGGAGCACCTCACCATAGTAACGCCGGCGCGTCCCCTCCACGCCTCCTATAGGCGTCGGTTGCGTCGACTCGTGGTAATGCAAGCCTGCAAGCGCAATTTCTGAAATAGCGCTCATATGGGCGCGCTCGTCGCCATTTACGGCCATAGCTTCAAGCGTTAGGCTTCTGTTCGTGCCGGTACGATATTTCCCCACGAAGCCGTCGCCTTGGACCCAGCCTGCAAGTGAAGCTTCGGCAACGTCCGCTAGTGAACCCGAACGCTTGAGGATAGCGGTATTCGTTTTCTCGATGAGACGATCGCCGGGCTCGAGCTCGTCTATCCGCTTCCAGGCGGGTGTCCGCGACTTAGACGTTCTCACGCGAACGCGATGATCGGCAGTAGCCTCAATGAAATTGCCGTTCGAAAGGTTGACGCGCACAACGGGCTTTATTCCGTTTGGCATGACGGCAACTACCTGAGTGAGGCCATGTTCGTCATAGACCCATTGACCGATCATCTTTCCATCGACGATGTTGCCGATTGGAATGGGACCATCAGGCGTCGAGACAAGGGCATGATACGGTAAACACGCCGAGACTTGCGGATGTTCGAAGGCGCTCGTCGAGCGCACGGCATCATTCGTCTTAGGATCGACATAGTAGTGGCCTTGCGCCGGGCCGGAGATACCGTACGCCCAATGCAAACCGGTGTTAAACCATTGCGGCGAATTTGGCGCACCGATTTGGCGCGCGAGCATCGCGGCCATCTCATCAAAGTAGACGCGCGCGTCGTCCTCACCGTCGAAGTAGCCATTCTTCCAGCCCCAGTACGCCCAGCAGCCCGCCAAACGGTTGAAGACCTGGCGTGCATCGCGCTCGGAGCCAAAGGTGGCGTCGGAGGCCGCTTCAGAGCGCCACAGCCACTCGGGCACGTCGGTTTCTTGCACGCGCACGGTCGTGCTGGGCACGCCGGCTTTGCGGCAATACTTCTGGGCGAGCACGTCGACGGCGACCTGGCTCCAGCTGGCCGGTACCATGACATCCTTGGCTTCGAAAATGACCGAACCGTCGGGGTTCACGATCCGCGAGGTGCGCGGCTCGAACTCCAGGCCCGCGTACGGATCGCCGGGGGCCGAATAGAGGCGGCGGAACTTCATGGGGTGCTGCTCCTTAGCGCTGCGTTTGGGGGATCAGTGATCTTCGAGGGGCATGATACGAACACTTGTTCGCTATTGGCGAGACCCGAAGACCAGCGGGACACCTATTGTGCCACACTGTTCTTATTGCCACAAGATATTGGGGTCCGTGGGCTCAACTCCTTGTGATCCGACTGTGGAAAACGACAAAAATCGGAGGATGGGCGGCCGCCCGAGAGGAGAGCCTGTGGAGCCTTCCGAGGATACCGGGGATAAGCCGTCGGAACGGCAGCCCTAATGTTCGGTCCAGACCGGTTTGTCGCGCGCCTTGCCGGGGTCTCGCTGGGAGACCTCCACGACCAGGGCTTCCGTGGCCTTATCATCGACCTCGACAACACCCTGATGGGTTTCCGACAGACCGAATTGGAGGCCGATCACCTGGAATGGGTACAGCAAGCGCATGAACGCGGCTTCCGTCTGGTGATGGTTTCGAACAATTTTACCGAGCGCGTGACGGGCATCGCGCGCCAGCTCAACATCGCTTGCGTTCCCAATGCGCTTAAACCGCTGCCCTTCGGCATGTTGCGCGCGCTGCGCATGCTTGCACTGCCCCGGCGAGCGGTCGCGGTCGTCGGCGATCAGCTCTTCACCGACGTGCTCTCGGGCAAGCTGTGCGGACTGTACACGATCCTCACCGAGCCAATCGAAGCCAAGGACTTTCCGGTTACGAAGCTCTTCCGGTTCTTCGAACGCTTGATGTTGCCGGAGCGGCGGGGCTCGTGAAGCTCGCGGTCATCGGCGATCCGGTCGCGCACAGCCGCAGTCCTGAACTGCACCGGAATTTCATGCGCGAAGCCGAGATCGAAGACGGAAGTTACGTTGCGATCCGCGTGCCGGAGACCAATACGATCGCGGTGATTCGACGGATGCGCATGGACGGCTATACCGGCGCGAACGTCACGACACCACTAAAAGAAGAAGCGCTTGCGGCGTGCGACACACTGACCGAGGAAGCGCAGCGCGCGCAAGCCGTCAACACGATCTTTTTCGGTCCCCAAATTCTCGGGCACAACACCGACGGTATCGGCGCGCGCAGCGCGCTCGAAGCACTGCTCGAGGAATCGATCGCGCTCAAACGTATCGGCGTCCTTGGCTACGGAGCGACGGCGCGCGCGATTTTGGGCCACTTTTCTGAGAACGACGCCTATCTTTTTGTGTGGGGGCGCAACCCGGAGAAGGTGCAGGCGTCGTGCGAACGTTACGACGCGCAACCCTGGCCGAGCGAGAACCCGCCCGAAATCGTGATCAGCACACTGCCGCCAAAGGTCCGCTTCGAGCCCGACATGCTCGACGCGTTGATGCGCGCGGATGTGGTCATGGACGCAAATTACGGCGGCCGGTCGACGCTCCATCATCAACTCGAGCGCGAGATCTTCACCGGCGACGCGATGCTCGAAGAGCAGGCGCGCGCATCGTTTGATTTCTGGTTGGCGCACGTAGAGGGTCTGGCTCCGGAACGCGGCTAATGCCTCGGAATGTCGACTGCGGGGCGTCGGTATATCCGGCTCGGCTCGCTGGCGCTTATGCTCTGCGCCGGGCTTCTTGCTGCGTGTTCCGGCAGCACAACCAATGTTTTTCAACTCCCGAGCGCAAGCGCCTCACCGACAACCTCGTCGAGCGCAACGGTACCCCCTCCGGGCGTGCTCAGCGTCAACCCGAGCGCGGTTAGCATCAGCGGAACCGGCGCGTCGGCCGCGCAAAACGTCGACGTCCAAGAAATCGGCTATACCGGTGCGTTCGGTGAAAGCGACAACTGCACGGGCGTCGCGACCATTGCGCCGTCATCCGGCAGCGGTCCATCAGCAAGCTTCACGGTAACGCCGAGCGCAGCCGGAACCTGCAGCGCGACATTCACCGATTCCAAGAGCCAGCACGTTGCCGTTGCAATTACCGTGACGACGACCGGCTTCACGGTGAACACGCGATGAACGCGCGCGCAGCGGTTGCAAGTCTTTGCCTCCTCGCCTTATGCGCGTGCGGAGGCGGATCGCGATCGATCGGGACGCCGGCGACCGTGGCGTCGATTCCGACACCACAACAGACGAGTGCGGCACTGTTGCAGCCGCGCTTCACCTTCTTGCCGCCGGCGGCATCGTCGAGTGCGACGCGGCATCCGCACTATATTACCGCCAACGTCGCCTCGGTCGAGATTACGCTGAACCGCGTCAACGGTGCCGCGCCCTCGACCGGCGCGCCGCTCAATGTCATCACGAATATCACGATGAGCAGTTGTCCGTGTGTCGTGTATGGCCCGGATGTCCCGGCCGGCTCCGCGAATTTCACGCTCGCCGCGTACGACCAAGCGAATGCGGGTGGCAATCTGATCGCGACCGCATCGCCGACGTACACAATCGTCGCGGGGCACGCAAACAACGAGAACGTCACGTTGAACGGCGTACCTGCCACGCTCTCGATCGCGCTCCCGAGTGCAACGGCTGGAACCGCCTTTGCCTCGCCGCAGAGCATTTCGGTCACAGCGAAAGACAGCGACGGCAACACGATTCTTGGCACGTATGCAAACGCAATAACGATCGGTGATTCCGACACGAGCGGTGCTACGTCGATCGCAACCAGCGGAAGCGATAATCCCCCGGCAAACATGTTGTTGAGCTCGAGCGACGCAGCGACGATCGCGTATACGGGTCTCGCGATCGCGCCGGCGACGATTGCGTTGCGTGCCAACGCCGCGACCGGCAGCGCGTCGTTTGCGCCGGCGTTACAACCGATCGCTGTGACGGTCGCTGCGACGCCAGGTGCTCTGAATCCAAGCTCCAACGGCGTCGATCTCTACCCGGGCACACCTACGGGAACGTTTAGTGCAAGCGAAGCCGGCTGGACGAATGCGCCGTACAACAAATCACTCACCGTCTCCGTGGCGAGCGCGTGCGCATCGATCGCGAGTGTGGCGCCGGCGAGCGGCACATCGTTCACCGCCACGGTGAGCGCGACGCCGGTTGCCGGAACCTGTTTAGCAACACTCAGCGATGCCAACGGACAGAGTCAGACGGCCACACTCGCGTACACAGGATTTAGCTACACGGATGGACCGCAATCGTTCACGGTGCCGCCAGGCGTAACACAGATTGACGTCCGAGCGTTTGGCGCGCAAGGAAGCCCGACGTCGGGCGCCACGCAGGGTGGTTTGGGTGGTGAAGTCGAGGCGACGATGCCCGTCTTCGGCGGAGAAGTAGTGTGGGTGTACGTCGGCGGCAGCACGAGCGCAAGCGGCGGCGCACCGGGTGGAGGCTATAACGGCGGCGGTGTTGGCTTCGTGGGCGTTGGCGGCGGTG
>JBAUEZ010000156.1:0-10818 GCA_049678885.1 Candidatus Aquilonibacter sp.
TCGTAACGTTGTTGCCGGCCACGTTTCCGGGGGCAACCGTGACAGACTTTGCTCCCGCCGCGAGAACGAAATTCGAGCTGCTAGCAATCTCCGCTCGGAACGTATGCGGCCCCGCGTCGGTCTTATAGCTGATCGTGCATCCACTCGAACAGGATGTGCTCGAGCCGGCGGCGACGGTGGTACTGTCGATGAACAAGGCCGCTTGCGTTGTGGCAGATGAGATATACAAGGGTCTTCGCTCGCCGTGCGCCGTGTTGCGACGCGGCACGACGATCGTCAAGGTGCCCGTCGCTGCCCGCGCGAGCGGTTCCCCAGACGGCGGCAACGCGGTGCGTGACCCGATGCTTCCCGAGCACGAAGTAAGCGCCGCGCAAGTCAGAATGAGCAGATGGCGCCAAGTCACGGTATCCTGTGGCGCGACTGTAACGTGGCGGTGCCGCTGGAATCGGAGATCGCGCCGCTCGTGCACGTGTACGTCGGCCAGCCACCGCCAAAAGCGGTGGTAAGCGTCGAGGATGGATAGGTCCCAATGACGGCCACTTGGCCGGCAGATAGATCGCCGCTCGAGCTTCCCGATGTGGCGGCCACGGTGAACGTGCCGGTTGCAGACGCCCCGCACGCCGCCGTAAATACGTAATCATTGCCGAGCGTGTCGGGAGCCGCTTGTGTGCCGCTAACGGTAGGGCTCGGTGTGCCGGTCAGCACGCTAGCAGACAACGTGACCGAAGGATTATCGAAGGTTGCCGTCCCTGGCGAGTTTGTGATCACGCTTCCGCCGGCGTCGGCAATTGCATATTTTCCGGTGATGGTGTTGAGCGGTGGTCCGCCGCCTATGCTGGTATCAGATACCCAGCCGACTTGCGCAGCGGCTCCGTTGAGGATCAGGGTAAAATTATTTCCGGCTGCGCTTCCGGGGGCAACCGAGAAATTCGACTTTTTCCCTTCCGCGAGAATAGTGGCGGAGCCGGTCGCACCATGACCCAGCGCCACGCTGAAATTGTGCGTTCCAGCTGAAGTGTTGTACGTGATCGTGCATGACGACGTGCAGCTACCGTTCGTGAAGTCAGTTGTCTCGGCGTCGACGAACAAGTACGCGGTTGTCGTCGCGGTCGAGATGTAGGATGGCTTCCGGGAAGTCCTCGAAGCACTCGAGGTGGTTGGCGGCGCGTCGATCGTTATGATGCCCGAAGCTGCCTGAACGGACTCGGAAGGCGCGCCGTTTGCGCCGCCACCTCCCGAACACCCTGCGAGCAGGGCGGCCACCAACATAAACGGTGAAATGATTCGCAGATTTGTGACCATGACTATTCCTCTAAGGCGAGACGGTGATCGTGTCCGACCCCGACCCTCCGAGTTGATCCTGGAGTAAAAACATCGTCGTTCCGGTGTTGCGGCCGGTGACGCTGAAGTACGTGAAAGCTTGGCTGTTGGGCTCGATCGAAGCGATCGCCGGATTTGCAATGCTCCACGTAAACGGCCCGATATAATCCGGTGCGCTGCAGTTGATGTTGACCGACTGCCCCACGGCGATAGCGACCGGAGCGGGCGTGCAAGCTACCGGCGCCGGCGTGGGAATGGTGAAGCCGACCGTCCCGCCGCCTTCGCCCGAAGGCTCAACGGACGGTGACGACGTTGGAGTTGGCGGTGCGGTTGTCGATGGCGACGTTGAATATCCGCCGCAACCACTGAATGCCGCAGCGAACGCTGCCAACATGGTGATCTGAGCGGGACGGATCATGCACATCAAGCTAGTTAGTACGGCCGCGCGCGTCAATCCGAATGGCGCAGCGCTAAACAGGGGATCGGTCGAGTAACCGATCCCCTGTTGTGCTAAATAAATGCGACAAAGTGCTCGCTGCATTGCGCGAGGTTTTTGCTGCGGACGAGCTCGCCAATCTTATGGCCGCCGGCAAAGAGTGGTCAGAAGAGCAGGCGGTCGCAGAGGCGCTAGCACTCTAAGAAATTTTTCGGCGTCCAATCGCCGAGACGCATCTTTCCACAACCTTTGACCGCCTGGCGATTCGCGTACCTTTTTGCTGTTCCCGTAGAAGGGATGACGACGGATTCACTGTCAGTTCCTAAGCCCGCCGCTTCTATTTGTTGCAGCCACCAATGGTCATTGGTTGTGCATCCGCAGAGCAGTAGACCTACGCTCACTAGTAAGGCCTGTAGACGCGGTGAGGGATTTAGTGCCTCGGCAAGCATGCGCTTATTCTCTCTTTCTGTCACTTTGACGCAGAAAATGTTCAGATGAATGAGAGGCATCATGCCGTTTCTGCTTCGCAACGAACAGGGAGATCCGTAAGATTTAGCCGCATGAATCACGTCGGGGAATCGCACCGCTCGCGCTTCGGCGACTTGTTGCGTGAGTTTCGGCGGGCAGCCGGTCTCTCGCAAGAAGCGCTTGCCGAGCGCGCAAGGATCAGCGTCGAAGGCGTCGGAGCGCTGGAGCGGGGAATCAGCCAGGCCCCGCAACGCGAAACGCTCGCACTTCTCGTGCGCGCGCTCAATTTGAATCCAGAGCAGCAGCGCGCGATCGAAGAGTCGGCGCAACGGCCTTCGCATCCGCGCTCGCTACGAGGTCCGCGCAGCAACCTGCCGTCCAGCATGACACCATTGTTTGGCCGCGCAAGAGAGATCGAAGAGATCGCGGAAATGCTCGATCGCTTTGCGCTAATCACCTTGACAGGTGCGGGAGGTGTAGGAAAGACGCGGCTTGCGATGCAGGTCGGAGTGGATTTTGCTGCACGCTTTGCTGACGGCGTGTGGTTCGTCGATCTTTCGCCGCTGCGCGATCCGAAGCTCGTTCCCAACGCGGTGGCTTCGGTGCTTTCAGTAACCCAATCACCGAAACGTCCCCTAGCTGATTCTGTTATCGACGCTATACGAAACAAGAGAATCTTGCTTATCATCGACAACTGCGAACACCTATTGGACGCAGCGTCGTTCATCGAAGCCGTCGCACGCGCCGGGCGGCACGTGCGCGTTGTTGCGACGAGCCGTCAGTCACTAAGCGTCGTAGGCGAAAAAGCTTATCGCGTTGCTTCGCTCGCTGTGCTGGCCGCAATCGAACTGTTTGCCGATTGCGCGAGGCGCGCGACGGAGACGTTCGATTTAACAAGCGAGAACGGCGAGATCGTCGCGCGAATTTGCCGGCAGCTCGATGGTATTCCCCTGGCGATCGAACTCGCAGCAGCCCGCATGGGCGCGCTCAGTCTGCAAGAGCTCGAGGAGCGCCTTTCGCAGCGTTTTCGTTTGCTGACCGGCAGCAGCAGCCGGTGCGCGCTGCCGCGCCATCAAACGATGCGCGCGCTGATCGACTGGAGCTACGATCTCTTGTCGGACGAAGAAAAGGTACTCTTCGCGCGGCTTGCCGTTTTCGCGCCGAGCTTCTCGCTGGAGGCTGCCGGGGCGGTGTGTCACGACGATGCAATCGATGCGTGGCATGTTCTCGAACTGCTGGCATCGCTCGTCGAGAAGTCACTCGTGCTAAGCGAAATGGAACATGCTTCACACCGGTATCGTTTGTTGGAAAGCATTCGGCTCTACGCCGCCGAGCGTTCCCGCAGCGATGAAGAAGCGTGCCTCCGTCGGCTCCATGCCGAGTACTACACCGGTCTTGCCGAGCGCGCAGAGGAACGCTTTGCCACGGTCTCCTCGACGATGCGGTGGGCAGCGGAGCTGGAGCCGGACATCGAAAACATTCGCGGGGCAATGGATTGGTCGCTCAAGGACCGCAATGACATTGAGCTTGGCGTTCGACTGCTTGCGGGAATGGGTAACTTTTGGCTGACGCGAGGGCTCACTGCCGAGGGAGCGCAGCGCGCAGAAGACGGGGTTGCCGTTGCGACGTTGCTTCCGACGGCGCTGCAAGCGGCATTGTGGCTGACCCTCTCGCGAATGCGTGGGGATCTTTTCTCCCCTTCGCAGGCGGAGGTTGCTGCGACGCGAGCGTGTGAGCTCTACGAGAAACTCGGCGATGAACTTCGGCTCGTTCGTGCGCTTCGCAGTCGCGGTGCCGCGTCAATGCGTCTGGGCCGACTCGACGCTGCCGAGGTGGATTTGCTTCGCGCGCTTGAGTTGAGTCGAAAAGTTGGCGCGCAGCGAGAGATTACGCGCGCGCTTGCGACGGTCGGCGTGTTTCTGCAGGTGAGCGGGCGGCTTGCAGAAGCCCGTGATATGCTGATGCAAGCCTTCGCCACAGCGCAGGATAGTGGCGACGATCGGCTCCAGTGGCTCATTGCGCTTAATCTCGCCGAATGTGAGTTTGCGCTCGGTGATATTGCCGCCGCAATCGTTCACGCTTCGGATAATCTCGCGAGAGAATTCCTTCGCGTCAATGTCCAACTTCGTTCGAATCAGGAGGCGAATCTCGCGGCCTATTTGGTTGCGGCGCAGCGCGAAGCGGAGGCGCGAAGGCTCGCATTGGAAGCTGTCCGTGATGCGCGTGAGAGGGGCGACCACGGCATGGTAGCGATTGCGCTAGGTCATGCTGCCGCTACGCTCGCATGCGAAGACGCTGCGAGAGCGGCGCGGTTACTCGGCTATGTTGACCACGTTCTCGAGGTAACCGGCTTCACCCGGGAATATCCCGAACGCTTTACGCGCGATCTCCTTATGCAGCGTTTACACGAGTCCTTCGACGATGCCCAGATTGCCGCGTTCGTCGATCTCGGCACCCACATGACCGAAGACCAAGCCCTTAGACTTGCGCAACGCAAGGTAGCTAATGCCTAGCGTTTCTTTTTGGCTTTCGCGCTGGAGGCGATGAGCGCAACTGCCTCGCCGATGAGGGCCCTCAGCGCTCTCTCGTTGATCTTGTCGTTCTCGTGAAAGTCGATGGCGCGTCGCACGTTGCCGTCGAGGCTCGAGTTGAAGAGCTTGGAGGGATCCTTGAGTGCGGCGCCGCTTGCGAACGTCAATTTCACAGCAGCTTTGTAGGTCTCGCCCGTGCAGATGATCTTTCCATCGTGATACCACACGGGGACGCCGCGCCATTTCCACTCCTCGACGACCTCGGGGTCGGCTTGTTTGATCAACGCGCGTACCAGCGCGAGCGTTTTGCCGCGCCAATCGCCGAGCTCTTTGATCCGCTCGTCGATCATTTTCGATGGAGACTTCGCCATGTTGTTCCTTTCCTACGCAGGTTCGACGAGCAACTGCGCGAGCGCTGCGGGATCGCCGACGAGATCGATTATGCTGATACGATCGTCCACGATCGTAAAGCGGAACGCAACGCGCAGCGTGCGCTCCTCGCTCCACACCGCTCCCGGCTCACCGTCGATACGCGCGAACCGCGCACCAAGCGCGCGTCCGGAGAACATCCGTGCAACGGTATCGGCGCCTTCGAGACCGGTTTCCAAACGATCGGTCTGCCAGTACTCCGCACCACCCATCGCCACAACGGTCGCGTCCGCGCGAAGCGTCGCTGCCGGGTCGAGCAACGCCAGCAACGCCGAGAAGTTTCCCGACCGCGACGCTTGGAGAAACGCACGCACGAGTTCGTCGTGCCGTCGCGTCACGGCGTCGCCGTCGGCAGATGCACCGCGCACGCGGCGACGCGCGCGGCTGGCAAGCTGTCGCGCCGCCTCGGGCGATTTTCCGATAATCGCAGCGATCGCATCGAAGGGCACGTCGAAGGTGTCGTGCAGCACGAAAGCAACGCGTTCAGCCGGCTGTAGCGTATCGAGCAAGATGAGCAGGGCTGCGCCGACGGCATCGGCGAGCAGCGCTTCGTCCTCGGGGTGCTCGCCGGGAGCGATAGCTGCACTGTCGCGACGCGGATCGTCGGGCGTCAACTCCTCGCGCCGGTTCTTGCGTCGCTTCAGCGCATCCAGGCAAACGCGCGCAACAACGGTCGTGAGCCAGCCCTCGAAATTTGCAACCTGCGCGACGTCGGCGCGACCGATGCGCAGCCAGGTTTCCTGCAGCGCGTCGTCGGATTCGCCAGTCTTGCCTAGTATCCGTTGCGCAATACGCTGCATGCGGGGGCGTGCCGCCTCAAAGCGCGCTGCGATCCACTCCACATCCTCCCCCGGTTGTCTGTCACGTTTCATCTCGCTCGATCCGTCATAGAGATGGAAGGAGTTAAAATCTTGAAGGACGTTTCCATAATTATCTATCCGGTTGCGGATATGGACAAAGCCAAGCGATTCTTTCGTGAGCTTATGGGTAGCGACCCCTACGTCGACTCGCCACCGTACGTCGGCTACAGAACCGCCGACGGCGATATGGAAATCGGGCTGATCCCAAGCAAAGATGCGGACGCGCGCGCACTTGCATACTGGACGGTGAGTGACATCGCAGCGAGTATCAAGGCGCTCGAGGACGCGGGCGGTACGGTCACGCAGCCGCCCAAGGACGTCGGTTACGGATTGTTGGTTGCGAGCGTGAAAGAGCCCAACGGCGCGATCGTGGGATTACGGCAACCTCCGAAAAGCTAACAGCCGGACGCTGCGGCCGTCCTGGACGGCCCAGCGGTCCGCGCGCGTTCGCGGGCTACAATCAGGCCCTGCGGAGGGCTCGCGTGATGCTGAAACGGACGCTTTTCCTACTTTTGATTGCCGCTCTCGGTGTAGCGAAGCCGGCGATGGGCGCGAGCGCCTCGGCCACGATGACGGTCACGGCGACCGTCATTTCGACGTGCACGATCACGTCCGGAAACTTGAGCTTCGGGAACTACGACGCGATCGGCACGAATGCGACCGCACCGCTGAACGGAACGGCGGCGATCACCGCAACGTGTACGCAGGGCGCCGCGGCAACAGTCGATATCGATCAGGGTCTAAATTCCAGCGGCGCCGGAAATTCGATGCAACGACGGATGAAAGGCACCGGCACGAATTATCTCAGCTACAGCATTTTCCAGGATTCGGCGCACAGCAAGCCCTGGGGAACGAAGACCTCTGGGACGACCGTTTCGGTTACGGGCGCGGGCGGCACGACGCCGGTGAGTCTCACGGCGTACGGTTCCGTGCCGGGCGCGCAAAACGTGGCAACCGGCACGTACACTGACTCGGTTGCCGTTACGATTAACTACTAGAAGGCGGGAACGTCATGAAACGATCGGGCGCCATTTCGCTGGCTGCCGTTGTAGTGTTGCTGGCCCTCGGCGCCGGCGCATTTGCGTCGGACTACAGTATCTCACCTATCCCGGTCGCGGTGCCGATCGGCACGAAGACCGCCTCAATGACGGTGCGAAACCGCGGCTCAGCGCCGCTCCATCTAGCGGTGCGCGTTTTCGACTGGAAGCAGTCTGCGGATTCGGCGATGATTCTCACGCCCAATACCGCCCTCGTCGTGTATCCGCGCTCGTTGACCGTTGCGCCGAGCACGCAGCAGACCGTGCGCATCGGGTTGCCCGCGACGTCCGGGAACGAAGAGGTCGCCTATCGCGTGCTCTTCGAAGAGCTCCCCGACCCCAATGCGCTCGCCGGTGTCAAAGGATCGGGTGTCGTCGTGCGCACGAATCTCGGCGTCCCGCTCTTCATCGAGCCCGAGAAGTCCACTGCTGCACAAAAGATCTCCGGCGCCGTGATCAAGCGCACGACCCTCGATCTGAAGTTGGAAAACGACGGCGACGTGCACATCGAGCCGACCGCCGTCTCCGCAGTGGGAACCGATTCGTCGGGTAAGCAGACGTTCTCGGTGACGACGGCGGGATGGTACATTCTGCGCGGCGCGACCCGCGGTTTCACCTTTACGATTCCAGCAGGCGCGTGCGCTTCGACGACGACTATAGCAGCCACCGCCGGAACCGGGCACAACGTCTTCAAAGGAAGCACGACGCAAATAACGCGTTCCTGCTCGTAAGCGAATGCGCTTCGCGGCGCTGGTGATGGCGGTCGCGCTGCTCGGTGCGACGGAGATTGTGCCACGCGACCCCGGTGGCGACCTCGCCTACGTCGAGATGATTGTGAACGCGCAAGCGCACGTCGAAGTGCTGGCCGCGATAACCGAGCAAGATCTTCTGGTTCAAAAGAGCGATCTGCTCGCGGCCCACCTCGCGGTGGGAACGGCGAAGGTGCAACGCATCGCCGGCTTCGATTTTGTCTCCCTACAAGCGCTAAAGCCCGCGCTCACCTACGTGTTCGACGCGTCGACGCTGGTGCTGCAAGTCGAAGCGCAAGGATCGTTGTTGCCGACTGCGACCTACAATCTCGGGACACATCCCGAAGCGCCGTTGCAATTTCTTCAAACGTCCGGAGCCTTTGTGAATTATTCGCTCACCGCAAGTAACTCTGGACCGCTCGGCTATTCCGGTCAGGCCGGTTACAATTTCCCGAACGTTTTGCTCACGAGTACGATATTCTCGACCGGAGGGCTCTTCCGGCGTGGCCAAAGTTATCTCATACGGGACTATCGCAACGATTTGATGACCGCCACCGTCGGCGATGCGTCGGTGGATGCGGGTACGTTCGGCGGCGACGTTGATATCGCGGGCGTTACGGTGCAGCGTTCCTTCGCGCTCAATCCGTATATTCTGCAATTTCCGGCGCCGGTACTGAGCGGCACCGTGCTCACGCCCTCGCGCGCCGAGATCTACGTGAACGGTGTTCTAACCAACGTGATCAACGTGTCGCCCGGGACGTTCGTCTTCGGAAATCTGCCAACCGTCGCGGGGTTGAATTCGACGGTCGTTGTACTGCAGGACGCCTTTGGAAACACGACGCGCATCACCTCGCAGAACTATAGCTCGCTCGACCTGTTGCGTGCCGGTCTGACCGACTTTGCGGTTACGGCTGGAGTCCTCCGCCATAATGCGTTCAGCGTTGACGACAGCTATGGCGGCGATGCCTTTCTCAGCCGCTATTCACATGGCTTTACGAACAACTTCACGGCGGGAGCACGCGTTGAAGCTGGACCGAACGTGGTAAGCGGCGGTCTCACAGCGGTCCTTGCGGGAACCCTTGGCGCGCTTGGCGTTGCCTACGGTGGCAGCCGCAGCAACGGCGTCAGCGATTCGGCGTTGCAAATCGACTTCGAGTATCAGACCGAGCGATTCGGTGTCGCCGCGTCGAGCACGCAGACCGGCGCCAACTACGCGAACACGAGCTTGCTCTCGAGCGACGATCGCGAGTTGCTCTCACAAGATGTTTCCGCGTCGATCGCTTTCGGCCGCAATGGCGGCGTCTCAGGCGAGATCGGACGGGCCATCGATCGCGATACGGGCCCATCGTCGTTTTCGTCGGCCTCGCTCTACCAATCCATCGGAAGCGTCCTGTCGATCTCGGTCACCGGGCTGCGCACTATCGCCCGGGAAATGGTCACGCGCTCGCTTATCGCACAGGTAATCGTGCGCACGGGGCCGCGCTCGACACTGACGCTGAGCGCGGGAAACGGCGTTGAGGGAGCGCAATTTTCGGCTTCACCCGACGGCACGTTTGGTACGGACTACTCCGGGGCGATCAACACCGACGGTAGTGGCTTGCAGGACGTTCGCGTGGTCGCGCAGTCGGGAATTCTAGAACTCAGCTCGCTGCGCCCGAGCGGCGGTTCGCCGCCGGACCAGAACGTGATGATTTCCGGGTCACTCGTTGGTGGCGACGGACACGTGTTCTTTGGGCGCCCGATCTCCGACGGTTACACGATTCTCCAAGGCGCTGGGTCGGGAGCGGACGTCCAGATCAACGGACAGGACGCTGGAACGACATCGGGGGGCGGTTATCTGCTGATTCCGACCGCCCAGAGCAATGCCGACAATCGCGTGATCGTCGACGAAAGCGGAGAAGCCATCAATCAAAGTCTCGATCGGCCCATTCGCGATTTTTCCACGCGCAACTTCGGTGGCGGCATCATGCGCTTCGCATCGAAGCGAACCGAGCACGTGTTCTTCGGAACATTGCGAGTCGAGGGATCGAGCGATGTGGGCCCGGTTGCCTTCGCGCCGATAACGTTGACGGCTGCCGGGGGAGAGCAAACGACGCAAGCCGACGGCGACGGCGGCTTTTCGTTCGACACATTGCCGGCGGGTTCGTACAAGGGAACGGCCAATCTTCGAGGTCTACCATGCACGTTTTCGATCACGCTGCCGGAAAGCGACGCGTTCCAAGTGGGCCTCGGAACCGTCTCCTGTCAGCCATCGCAGCCGTAGGCTTCTTGACGACGGCTGCCCTGACGCTCGGGGGCGACGCTCGCGCCCAAGTGCCGGTGCAGCCGATGCAGCCGCAGCCGCTGCCCGGAAACACGTGCGATATCGCCGTGAGCCCGATGCGTTTTCCGAATTACGATCCGTCGGTGCCCTACGATACGAGCGCGGTGGATACGTTCAGCATCTTCTGCAATGCGCCGCACGTGCTGGTGATCTCGCTGATAACTAATGACAGGTGCATGCAGCGCTATCTGCGCAGGGCCTTGGATCGTCTGGCGTACAACCTGTACCAAGACGCGGGCAACAGCATCGTATGGGGAAGCCTGAACCCGATATGTGGCCGAGTGGAAACCGACTCAATTCTTCGTCGAACTGATTTTTCGGTCTATGGCCTGCTTCCGCGCGAGCAAAATGTCCGCGCCGGAACGTATACGGACGTCGTGACGATTGAGGCAGATTTCTAACGCCGCAGCCGTCCCGTTGCAGCCATTTGGCGGATTGACATTCGAAAGCGATCCGAGTCTACTTTTTATATAACTCTCGCGACCCTTTCGCGACAAGAGGCGGAGGTCTTATGTCTGCAACTTCGGAGCGTCGCATCGACGACGCGAAGCTCAATGAGTTCATTGGGCGGATGCTGGGCGATCTGGGCGCTGCCATGAGCGCGGCGCTTGTCGTGCTAGGCGACAAGCTCGGCCTCTACAAAGCCTTGAATGAACGCGGCCCCA
>JBAUEZ010000157.1:0-6870 GCA_049678885.1 Candidatus Aquilonibacter sp.
CCCACAGACCGAACGACTCGTAACCAAACGTGTAAATGTTGCCTGAGTCAAAGAGGCTGATGGTACCGCCGCTTCCGCCGGGTGCACCGTTGCCGCCGCCGCCGAACGTCACGTACGCGCTACCGCCGCTGCCGCCGACACCGCCCGCGCTCAACGCATAGACACCGGGCGCAAAGAGGCCGTTGGTGATAACTGCGCCGGTCGTCGTCGCAAAGATATTTCCGCCGTTGCCGCCGTTGCCGCCGCCCGAACCGCTCGCGCCGAGATAGCCGCTGCCGCCGTTGCCGCCGCCGCCGCCGTTCGAGATCAAGAAAATGCCGGGAGTAAACGTTCCGGTGCTATAGATCGATGTGCCCGACGTTCCGAAGATGCCGCTGATCAGATTCCCGTTGCCGCCCGGGCTGCCGGAGGTCGACGACACAAAGAGTGCCCCGTCGTCTCCGCCGCTGCCGCCGGGGCCACTCGTGTTCAACGCGTATGGCGCTAGCTGCGGTAATGGTGCTGTGGTCGGGAACGGAACCGGCGTGTGGAGATTGCTGCAGTTGATGACGAAGCTGCTACCGGGCGTCGACAGGGTACACGACTGAGCCGTTGCAGCTGACGGCGTTGCAATATAGCACAATGCGGCGGCGATCGCGACGCTGGCAACGAGCCAGAACGATTGCCGCGCGCGCACTACTGCACAACCGTAATTGACGTCGGTGTGCCCAAGTTGGTAAACGATCCCGTGAGCGTTTGCACCGCGCCTGATTCGTTGTACGCGGCAATGCCCGATGAGCCGATGACGTAAATCCATCGCTGATACGGATCGAAGAGAATGCCGGTCGCCGACGTGATCGACGTGCTAAACGATGTCGCCACCGTTCCGCCCGCGGCCGGATAGCTGGAAACGACGCCAGTGCTGCTCACGACGTAGATCTCGTCGAGATGTTGATCGTAGGCGACGCCCGCGGCCGAAGACAAACCGGTAAAGGACACGCTCGAGAGCGCGCCGGTTTCCGTGTACGCAAAGACTCCGCTTGTCGTACTCACGTAGAGTTCGTTGTTAGTGTTGTCGAACGCGATTCCCGTCGGACCACTAATGGTAGGCGGCGAGCCGATCACGTTCGAACCCCCAGTTGCCGCGAAGGCTTGGAACGACGTACCCGCGCTGTTGACCCCGTATAATTGATTGTTGTTGGTATCGAAGGCCAAGCCTACTGGAACGCCGACACCGCTGAAGGCCGGCGTTGGCGCCGGTGAGGGCGTCGAGCCGTTCCCGTTGTAGGCAACGATCCCGCCGACGTTCGGTCCTAGCGTGCTCGTGCCGGTCGGTGTCGGAACCGGGGTCGGCGTCGTTACCGTCGCAATATAGAGGTACGGCGGCGACGTGCTCGAGCCGAAGGCGATGCCCGCCGGCCGAGGCAATCCTGACACCACCGGCGCCGGACTCTGCTGGTCGCCGAGTTCGTCGTAAGCGGCGACGTTGCCGGAAGAATTCGTAATGTAGAGCCACGGCACATAGAACAAGAATTGGAAATTCTTGGTGAACGCCGTCGCGCCGCTGTTGGGATAAGGCGAGGCCGAAACTTGCAACACGCCCGTGCCGGGTTGCGTGGGCGAGTTGGATTGATACGACGAGGTGAGCGTAAACGTGTTCCCCGTGCCGGCGGCTACGATGGCCGGCGGTGAGGGCGAGGGCAAGAGCGTTGCGGTAACAGTTGGCGCGCCGCTACCGACGATAAGGTTCGCGTCCGCGTCCAAGGCGTTGATCGCTAGCGTGACCGGAGAACCACCGTACACCGCAAAGAGGCTGCCCGATGTGCCGAAGTTGGTGCTGCTCGAGGTCACACTGAAGTTCGCGGCGACGCCGCCAAGTGTCACCGACAGCGTATTCGCACTGCCCTCGGCGAGCGTGTAATTCGTGCTCGTACCAACGGAGAGCACGTTGCTGTTCGCGTCCTCGCAGGTAAAGACGAACGTGTAGGTGCCCGGCGCAATATAGAAGTTGATCGTGCACGAAAGGCCGCTCCCCGTGCTCGTGCAGGGAGGCGTCGTGAGTTGCACCGTGCTCTGTTGTGTGCCGTTGATGGTCCAAGCCAGTTGCGTGGTTGAGGGCGAAACGTAGGCCGGGCGGCGTTTGCCGTTGATCGTCTTTTCCGGGACCACGATGTGCAGCGTTCCTTCGGCAAGTTTACTTTGCGGAGCGCCGCCGCTCGTGCGCGGCACACTGCCGCCGCCACCACCACCGCATCCGGCGAGTACAGCCGCGGCGATTGAAACAACGAGCGCCGCGAGGCGGAGCGTATGTACCGGCCTCATTGCAGTGTCACTCCAAAGGTCGAATAGGTGATCGTCACGCTCAACGTCGTCGTGCCGAAGCCGCCGATCACGATCGTGCACGAGCCGGGCGACGGCGACGCAATCGCGTTGACGTTGAAGGTCGTCCCCGTTTGGGTGACGGTCGCGAAACTGCTGCATCCGCTCTGGCCGCTGAGCGAAAGCGATTTGTTGTACGGGGATTCGGTGTAGCCGGCCTGCGTCGCGGTGAAGCTATACGTCGATCCCGCGCCCTGGCCTTGCGGCGCGTAAAGACAAATGCTCGAACACGTCGAGGGCAAATTCGAAGGCGGCGCATAGGCAATCGGTTGGATCGCCGGAGCAAACGACGCCGTAGCGTTCGTTGTGACGGTCGACGCCGATGCGGTGATCGTCGCGGGATTCACCGCTGCGCCAGTATAGACGATGCCGATAAGCTGCGAGCCGGCTCCGACTTGCACGCTGCGGGCTACAGTGCCGCCGTTGACCGAGAGCGTTACCGCACCAGTGGCGTCGCTGCTTGTCACCGTCACCGGGTTTGCGAACGTTCCCGTTATTTGCGTGCTTGACGAGTTGAGGACGCTCAACGTAAAGATGGCTTGCGCGAAACTGATGGGCGTTCCGGCGGGTGCATTACTTGGAAGCCCGCTGATGCCGAGCGTCTCGGGTACGGACTGCGAACCGCTAATCGGCGTCGGCGTTGCCGTCGGCGCTGCCGTCGGCTGCGCCGTTGGCGACGCGGTGGCACTCGGCGTTGTTGTCGGCGGAATCGTTGCGGACGTCGACGGCGATGGCCGCGGCGATGCCGTCGGTCCGCTACTCACCGGCGTTGGCGTCGAACCCGGCGATGAACTGTTCGTCGGATTTCCCGAGGACGTTGGTGTTGGTCCGGTCGACGCACTCGACGTCGGCTGTCCGCCGGGCGATCCGGTCGGCGCGGTCGACGGGACAACGCCACCGGTATATAAGACGAAGTATGCGGTGGGCGGCAACGACAAGATCGGAAGATTCGGCTGCAACGTCACCGCGCCACCGCTCGAGGTTGCCGGACCGGCGACCGTCGTCCAGACGCCGCTCTGCAACTGCGCAAGATAAAACGGCCCGTCACCCGCGCTGCCATTCGCGGGGAGCGTAATCTGAAATCCGGGGAAGCCGGGGTGGCCGGTAAAGGTCACCGGACCCGGGCTCGGCACAAGCGTTATATAGAGGAGGGCGGTGTTCGTTCCGCTGTCCGCAACGCGCGCCGCTGTCGCCCGTTTGGCAAGCGAAAATGTCACGCCGCTGAGATTGCCCGATCCAAGCGTCATCTGCACCGGACTTGCCGGGTTCGCCGCCGGGATAAAGATCGTGCCGCCATAACCAGCGAACGCTGGGAGCGCCGTTGCGCTCGGCACGGCTTTCGGCGTGAATTGCCCGGGGAGCGACGAGACCTGCGTGCAGTTCGGCGGCGGGCCTTGATAGCCGGCTGGGCACGGGGTTGGCGAAGCTGGCGGAATGATCGCACCGGGCGCACCTGGTGAACCACCGCCGCCTCCGCCGCACGCGGCGAAAACGCCCGCACCTATAAGTACGGAAAATGAAAACAACGTGCCTCGAAACCACGTTCGCCGCTTCAATTTGCCCTCGGGGGTTGGCTATACGTTTGCGGGTTCTACAGGCGACCGGGCGCGCCTCTGGTCCGCGGCACCTAATTTACTCAGGTTTGTCGGTGGCCCCTTGCGATGATTAAGGTCAACATCGCGATCAGTTGCTACTGTGGGAGACGATGAGCGGACTTGTGATGAAACCTGCATGCGTTCTGCGTGCAATGCGACAACGAGCTGCAGCAACGCTGTCCAAACTGCGGCGGCGAACTTGTCATACGGCCGAAGCGCGTTGCGCGCACGTAGCACATTGCGTTCATGGGCCTGGTAGGATTCGAACCTACGCGCAACCAGTTATGAGCCGGCCGCTCTACCGCTGAGCTACAGGCCCGTGATGCGGCTACGCACGACTTCTGGGGTCTTTACGGAACTCCTCACCGCCGCGGGTAACGTGCGGCCGAGCCCAACTGCTCCTCGATCGCCATCAGGCGATTGTACTTGGCGGTGCGATCGCTGCGCGAGAGCGATCCGGTCTTGATCTGTCCGGCACTGGTTGCTACGGCGATGTCGGCGATCGTCGTGTCTTCCGTCTCACCCGAACGGTGCGAGATCACGCACGCGTAGCCGGCCTTCTGCGCCATGTCGATCGCATCGAACGTTTCGGAGAGCGTGCCGATCTGATTGACCTTGATCAAAATCGCATTGGCAACGCCTTCTTTGATACCGCGCGCGAGAAATTCGGTGTTGGTCACGAAGATATCGTCGCCGACGAGTTCGATTTTCTTCCCCAGCGCTTCGGTCAGCTTGCGCCACCCCGCCCAGTCGTCTTCGGCGAGACCGTCTTCGATCGACACGATCGGATAGCGCGCGCACAGATCCGCGTAGAGTTTGATCATCTCATCCGAACTGATGCCGTGCTGTTTATCGCGCGCGAAGTATTTTCCGTCGCTGTAAAATTCGCTCGACGCCGGGTCGAGTGCAATCGCCACATCGGTGCCCGGCTTGTAGCCCGCGCGCTCGATTGCCGCGACCAGCAACTGCATCGCGTCGTCGATCGAGTCGAGCGGTGGCGCGTAGCCGCCCTCGTCGCCGACTTGCGTCGGCAGTCCGCGATCGTGCAGCAACGTGCCGAGCGCGTGGAAGACCTCGGCGCCGTAGCGCACCGCTTCGGCGAAGGTCGGCGCACCCAGTGGCACGATCATGCACTCCTGGAATTGCAGTGCACCAGAGGCGTGTTTG
This sequence comes from Candidatus Aquilonibacter sp., assembly GCA_049678885.1. Classification (GTDB taxonomy): domain Bacteria; phylum Vulcanimicrobiota; class Vulcanimicrobiia; order Vulcanimicrobiales; family Vulcanimicrobiaceae; genus Aquilonibacter. The sequence goes on from JBAUEZ010000157.1 coordinate 5,121, forward strand.
CCGCCATTAATTACGTTCATCATCGGCACGGGCAAGAGCGACGCCGTCGGTCCACCCAAGTACCGAAAGAGCGGCAACGAAAGACTCGACGCTGCCGCGCGCGCGACCGCAAGCGAACATCCGAGTATTGCATTCGCACCGAGGTTCGACTTGTTCGTGGTGCCGTCGAGCTCGATCATCCGCTCGTCGATCTCGCGTTGCGCGGTCGCATCCAAGCCTTCAATCGCCGGTCCGAGCGTTTCGTTGACCGAGGCGACCGCGCGCAACACGCCTTTGCCACCGTAACGCTTGGGATCGCCGTCACGCAGCTCCACCACTTCATGCGCGCCGGTCGATGCGCCTGATGGCACGAGCGCTTCTTCGACCGCGCCAAAATTAGTGGCGACGCTGACCGCTACTGTCGGGTTCCCGCGTGAGTCGAGCACTTCGCGCGCGTGCACGGCCTCGATCAGCGGCCGTCCGCTGCCGCGTAACGATTCGATTGACACTGCCGCGACCTACACGCCTTCTCTGATCCAGCGATCCATGTCGTGCTTACGCGACACGAACTCGTTGGCGTTGAAAAAAATCTTGAGCTCGCGATCGGCCGCGCCTTTGCTGTCGCTGCCGTGCACGAGATTGCGGCCGATCGATTGCGCGAAGTCGGCGCGGATCGATCCCGGTGCCGCGCTGAGCGGATTTGTCGCGCCGATCAATTGCCGGCACGCCTCGATGACGCCCTCACCCTCCACGGCAAACGCAACAAGCGGGCCACTGGTAATAAAGTTCACCAGGTCACCGAAAAACGGTTTGTCTTTATGCTCGGCGTAGTGTTCGCGCGCTTTATCCCCGGGCAACTGCATGAGCTTCATCGCCGTAATGATGTAACCGCGACGCTCGATGCGCGCGATGATTTCGCCAACCAGCCCACGCGACACAGCGTCGGGCTTGCACAGAATAAGTGTCGTTTCGATAGCCATAGCAGGCCCCGAATACGTCGCGGGCGCACGCTCCACCTATGGAGCCCGCCGAACACCCGTACGAAAACGTCGAGCGTGAACTGCGCGGTACCGCATTCGAACGCATCCGCTTCGAGCGCTCCACCGCAAGCACCAATGACGATGCTGCGGCGCTGCTCGGCGATCCCGACTGGGCCGGGCTTACGATCGTTGCCGAGGTACAGACAAAAGGCGCAGGCCGTAAGGGTCGTTCGTGGATCGCTGCCCCGGGCAGCTCGCTGCTGATGACCACGCTGCCGGTGCGACCGATTCCCGCTTCCCACGCGTGGATCGTCCCATACGGCGTCGCGATCTGCGTACGTCGCGCGATGCGCACCAACGGTGTCCCGAGCGACGTGCATTGGCCCAACGATCTGCTCACTGACGGCAAGAAAATCGCCGGCATCCTTTGCGTCTCGCGCGTCGTCGGCGATCGCGCATGGGTTGCGGCCGGTGTCGGCATCAACGTCTATCGCACGCCGGGCGCTGACGAAGCGATCGATCCGCCGCCGGCGTTCTGCGACGACGTCGAACCGACGATCACGCGCGCTGCACTGCTGCGCGACATTCTTTTAAACTACGATCTGTGGGATCAGACGCTCGAGATGCCGCAACGCGTCGCGCGCATCTGGGAGCGCATGGCCGGCTTGCCCAAGCGCTACACGATTCTCAAAGACGGCGACAGGCAACCGATTGAAGTGACCGCGGTCGCACTCGCCAACGGCGGTGGCCTCGTCGTCCAACATGACAACGGCAAGCGCGAAACGATCGCG
>JBAUEZ010000158.1:0-6437 GCA_049678885.1 Candidatus Aquilonibacter sp.
CTTAAATCCAGGATCGGTCTCAACGACCCGCAGTTCAACGTGCGGGGGAAGATCGACGCCGATCGGGACGCCTTCGTGCTGCTGCACGTCGACGACCATCCCGTCCTTGAGGAAATCCGCCGGATCGCCGATGACTTCCCGCTGGATCGTGATGTTCTCGAACGACTCTTGATCCATGAAGTGGAACCCGTCGGCATCATTATATAGAAGCTGCATTTGGCGGTTGTCCACGGTGGCCCGCTCCAGCTTCTCGCCCGCGCGGAAGGTCCGTTCGAGCGTGGTGCCGGTCTTGACGTTCTTGAGGCGCGTGCGCACGAAGGCGGAGCCCTTGCCGGGCTTGACGTGGAGAAATTCAATGACGGTCCAGAGGTTACCGTCGACCAGGATGGTGACGCCGTTGCGCAGGTCGTTCGAGGAAATCATGACCCGCGTCTATACGGGTCGCGCTGAAAAAAGCCCTGGTTCGCGGGCGTTAGGGCGGGGCCGATGGGGGTTGGAACAGCTTTAAAATCTCGTCGGGCAGGTTGCTGACCTGCTGAAGCAGCGACGTCGCGACATCGATGTCGATCTGTTGTTCGGTGAAGTCGGTCGTGGCAGAACCGACGTTGAGGTCCGTGATGTTGGATTGCGATGCCGTGAGCTCCGTTGCCGTGGTATCGTCGTTGGTCTGGTCGACACCGAGTCGCACGATCTCTGCGCCGATTTGCGCGCGAACCGTGGTGACCTGTTGTAACGCGTAGTCCATCTGTCCGATCGTATCTTCCGACGCGAGCGCCGAATCGGCGCCGCTTGCGCCGATGACCGTGGCGGTGCTGATCCGCAGCGTGTTGGTATTGACGGCTGGAATGCCGATCTGGATCACGTCGCCCTCGTCGGCGCCGGACTGCACTTGGAGTGCGGGATTGTTCGTACTGGTAATCGCGGCAACGGATTGCAACACTTTAATGTACGCAGTCGAGCCGACGTCGGCAGCGCCGAAATCGCCAAGCGTCGTGACCACGCCATCGTAGAGCATGGCCCGTTCGCCCGGGGCGAGCAGCGTCGAGGAGGTCACCGCCTGTTGCGTCGCCGTGCCATAAAATGTTTCTTGCACGCCGATCGTGCCGCTTTGGTTGACGACGGCTCCCAAGCCCAACGCCGTGTAAATTTGGAAGGCGCCGCCGAAGAGGTCCGGGATTTTCTGCGAAAAATACACCGACGTCGTCTTGAGGCCGCCGCCGACGACCGTGCCCGTTGCGACGATTTGAGTAGTGCTGCCGTTCGCCGGCGGCGTGCCGCCCGACGACGATTCAATGACGTAGGCCGTCGAACTGATCGGCGCGCCGTCGGTGGCCGTGCCGCCGTAGTTCCAAGTGAACACCCCGGGGCCGAAGTTGGCGGGCATGAACATCTCGTTCCGGCCATAAACCTCGACTCCGGCGAGTTGGGACTTCGTGAAGGTAGCGATGAAGCTCGTCGAGCTCATGACCTGCTGGACCACGACGACGTCGTTGGTGGCCGAGCTGCCCGGTGCAATCTGGAGAACTTCACCGGCGTAGAGGGGCTGGGCGACGGCCGCAGGTGCAAGAGTAACGAGGTGGGTTCCCACGGAAACCGGCGCGGTAAGTGCCCCGTTCACCACGGAATTCGCGACGTCTCCGCTGGCGGCGTTCCCCGAAAATATCGCAGTAATCGTGCCGTTTGCGGCATCGACCGATTTGACGGTAACCAGTGCGCCGTTGAGAGTAAAGACGCTCCCTGGCTGAATGTATTGCGTTTCGCTTACCTCGACCGTTTGCGGATTGGTCGAGGCTGTAACCGCTTGCTGCACTTGAAAGACAAGCTGCGGCTGGATCGCGTCGTTGTAGAGGGTACCGGTCGCGAGCAGCAGATCCGAGCTTCCCGACGCGTTTGTGCCTGAACTCAACAGAACCGAATTGGCAGTGACAATCGCTTGCGCGCTCTGCGCAGGCTGGTAGCCCGCAATGCTGCCGTCGAGCAGCGATCGGCCGTTGAAGTTCGTGTTCTGCGCGATCCGATTGATCTCGAGCAAAAGCTGGCTGATCTCGGCCTGAATGTTGACGCGATCGGAGGAGCTGCCGACGGTGCTGGCCGCGCCAACGGCGAGTTCGCGTATGCGCAGCAAAACGTCGGTAACCGCTGCGAGCGCACCGTCGGCCACAGCGCCGGTATTCTGCGCGTTGGTAACGTTTTGCGAGGCTTGATTGAAGGCTTGGGCGTGGGTCTGGAGCGACGTGGCGATCGCGTTGCCCGAGGGATCGTCGGCAGCCGTATTCACGCGTAACCCGGACGAGAGGTCGCGAACCGAGGTCCCAAGCGACTGCTGATGCTCGCTCAGTTCGAGGTTCACCTCATTGGCCATGAGGTTATTGCTGATGCTAAACCCGGACATTACCAGCCGCGTACCTCGCTCAGGTTTTGCTCCCAAATAAAGTTATCGGTCCCTCGGTTCCGCTCCGCAGTCGCACGATGTTCTCGCGGTGGGTCCACAGAATGAGGACCGCGGCAAATATTCCGAACGCCGTCTCGGCAAGCGAGCGCGTGAAGAGGAAGAGCGCGAATGGTACGACGACCATCGCGAGCATCGAGCCGACCGAGGAATAGCGCGTCATGACGAGCGCACCAAGCAGCCAAGCCGCTACGCAGACCAGGCCGGCCGGCCAGCTCAGCGCGAAGATCGCACCGAACGCGGTTGCGACCCCCTTGCCGCCTTTCCAGCCAAGCCATGGCGAGAAGCAGTGACCAAGTACGCCACACGCACCGGCGAGGCTTTCGACCGCCGCGTCGTGCGTGACGTAGCGCGCGATCAACACGGCGACGACGCCTTTGCCCGCATCCAGGAGCAACACCGCAGCGGCGCCCTTCGTACCGAGCGTGCGTAGCGCGTTCATCGCGCCGATGTTGCCCGAGCCCGACTTGCGCAAATCGGTGTGATAGATGAAACGCCCGATCAGATACCCCCACGGAATCGAGCCGACCAGAAACGCGGCAATAAGGGCGAGCGCGCTCATCGTTCGTCATCTTCGCGCTCGCGGCGCGGCCGGAATTCGAGCGTCAGCGGCACGCCTTCGAAATCGTGTTGCGCGCGGATCGTATTTTCCAGAAAGCGTTTGTACGACGACTGCACCAAGTCCGGATCGTTGCACGAGAAGACAAAGACCGGGGGATGCACGGCCGGCTGCGTCGCGTAGTAGACCTTGAAGACCTTGCCGCTCATCGCCGGTGCCGGATGCGCGAGGACCGCGTCGCGAATCAACACGTTGAGCTGTGCGGTGGGAATGCGGCGGTCAAGGTTCTCAGCGACGCGATTGACGATCGGCATCAAGCTACCGAGGCGACGTTTTGTCTTCGCCGAGAGAAACGTGATTGGTGCGAACTTGGCAAACGGAATGAGGTCGTGGATCACCTCTGCAAGTTCGTTCTGGCTGTACTCGCCCTGCTGCTCGCGCGCCAGGTCCCACTTGTTTCCGACGATGATCAAGCCTTTGCGCTCTTCGATCGCGAGACCGACGAGGCGGCGATCTTGTGCGGTGACACCCACCATTGAATCGAAGACTAGGAGCGCGATATCGCAGCGCGCGATCGCTTTAAGCGAACGCAGCGCCGCATAGTACTCGATTGCGCTGTGCGCTTCGGGCTTCTTGCGTACGCCGGCTGTGTCGATGAGGCGAATCGTACGGTCGTGCCACTGCAACAGCGTGTCGATCGTGTCGCGCGTCGTGCCCGGAACCTCGGAGACGATCGCGCGCTCTTCGCCGAGCAAGGCGTTGAGCAGCGAACTCTTGCCGACGTTAGGCCGTCCGATGATTGCAAGCGCGAGTTCGTCGCCGAGCACCGCGTTGGGTGCATCGGGCGGCAGCAGCTCGACGACACGGTCGAGCAAATCGCCGGTGCCTTCGCCGTGAATCGCGGAGACCGCGACCGGCTCGCCAAAACCCAAACGAGAGAACTCACCATGCACCGACGCGAGCGCAGTCGGTGACTCGGCTTTGTTCGCGACTAACACGATACGCCGCCGCGTCGCCCGCAGAATCTGCGCAACCTCTTGATCGAGCGGATTAAGCCCGGTCTGCGCGTCGACCACAAAGATCACCGCGTCGGCTTCGTGCGCTGCGGCTTCGGCCTGCCGACGCGTCGCTTCCGCGAATTCATCACCGTGCGCGGTGTCCGCATCGGGATCGATGCCCGCCGTGTCGACCATGCTGAATGTGCGGCCACGCCATTCGCACAGTGCATAGAGACGATCGCGCGTGACGCCCGGCGTATCCTCGACGATTGCGAGGCGCTGCCCGATCAGCCGGTTGAAGAGGGCACTCTTGCCGACGTTGGGACGACCGACGATGGCCACGGTCGAAGGCCGCAGCATCGCGCCGCTGGTCGTGGGGGTCTCTTGCACCGGCTCTTCTTTCGTGGGGAGCGGAGGCGTCCCCGCGTGGGGCGAAATGGCCGGGTGCCCGATGCCCAGGATATATATTGAAACGTTCGGCTGTCAGATGAATGAGGCCGACTCCCAGTACATCGCCGACCGTGCTGCGACCGCCGGCTATGAGATTGCAACCAAAGCCGAAGACGCGAGCGTGCTCGTGCTCAATACGTGCACCGTGCGCGACAACGCCGAACGCCGCGCGTACGGGCGGATGAACCACTTCAAGGTACTCAAGGAACGCGATCCGCACCTGCGCCTTGTGGTGATGGGATGTCTCGCCGAACAGGATCGCGATCGTATGCAGACGCTTGCACCGCACGTCGACGCCGTCTTCGGCACGAAAGAGCTCGTCGAACTCGGCGATCAGCTCGCGGCGTGGCAGCCGACGTTGCCCGATTCGCCGGAGCAAGACGACGGAAGCGCCGAAGAACTCTATCGCGCGATGGGTGGGACTGCCGACGCCGTCATCGACGCGTTCTCGCATCTGCGCGCGTTCGTGACCGTGCAGCGCGGCTGTTCGTACTACTGTACGTTTTGCATTGTGCCGCACGTGCGCGGGCGCTTCGACCATCGACCAATGCGCGAGATCATCGCCGAGGCGCAGACGCATCTCTCGGGCGGTGCGCGCGAGATCATGCTGGTCGGGCAAACCGTCAACGCCTGGCGCGACCCGGCGAGCAACGAAGATTTCGGCGACCTGTGCAACGCGGTTGCAGCGTTGCCGGGACTCGAGCGGCTGACCTTCATCTCACCGCATCCCAAAGATTTTACCGAGAAGATCATCGCCGATCTTGCCAACGTCCCGCAGCTGAATCCGCGCGTGCACCTGCCGTTGCAATCAGGGAGCGACGCGATGTTGCGCCGGATGAACCGGAAGTACACGCGCGCGCAGTTCGAGGAGAAGCTCGCGCTGTTCCATCGCTACCTGCCGCACTGGGCCGTGACGACCGACATCATCGTGGGTTTCCCCGGCGAGAGCGATGCCGACTTCGACGCGACGATGGAATTGGTCGAGACGAATGCATTTGCCAACGCGTTTACCTTCATCTATTCGATCCGGCGCGGCACGCCGGCGGCGCGCTGGGAGCAAGTGCCGCGTGAGGAGTCGTCGGCGCGCTATCAGCGACTGCTTGATGCGCAAAATGCCGCGACCCGCGCGTACCACGATCGCAAGCTCGGGACGATCGTACGCGCGTTGATCGTCGGGCCGTCGAAAAAAGACCCGAACAAGCTTGCCGCTAAGGCGCCCGACAATGTCACGATCATTGCGCCCAAGCCGGCGGATTATGACGAAGCGCGGTACGCGCGCGAACCGTGGCTCGATATTGCCGTCGAGACCGCGCACGTGTGGGGCTGCATGGGAACAATCGTGCGCCGCGCCGCGCGCTTTGACGACGAAGGCATCGCGGTCGAGCGCCCGGTGATCGATCTCATTGCCGGCTAGCGGCACCCTATGAGTGAGGCGGTCAAGTATTCGCCGATGCTCGAGCAGTACTTCGGGATGAAGGCGCGCTACCCCGAAGCGGTCCTGCTCTCGCGCGTCGGCGATTTCTACGAAGCCTACGGCGACGATGCGCAAACGATCGCGCACGCATTGCAGATCGCGCTTACCAGCAAAGAATCGGGCGGCGGACGGCGCGTCGCGATGGCCGGCGTGCCACACCACGCGCTGGCGGGGTACCTGCACAAGCTCGTTGCGCAGCGCTTCATCGTCGCGCTTGCGGAACAACTCGAAGCGCCGGTGCCCAACAAGCTTGTCAGGCGCGATGTCGTGCGCATCGTCACGCCCGGCACGCTGATCGAAGAGCAATTGCTCGACGGCAAGAGCCACAACTATCTTGCCGCGGTCACGGTGGTCGACGAAACGTTCGCGCTTGCATACGCCGATATCTCAACCGGACATTGCGCAGTAACTGCGCTCGAAGGTGAGGGCGCGTACGACGACGTGTTAGCGGAGCTTGCGCGGGTCGCGCCGTCGGAGATCGTCGCCGATCTGCCCGCCGGCGTCCGC
>JBAUEZ010000159.1:0-9294 GCA_049678885.1 Candidatus Aquilonibacter sp.
AACCAGTAGTGAGGTTCACCTTCGGTCAACACATACTGCAGCGATCCCAATCCCGCCGCGAGCAGCAGCAGCCCAACAAAATCCACCTGGCTCGCGCGTCCGGGTTCCGGATCGCGCAGAAAAAGTCCCAAGACAATCGCGGAAAAAAGTCCCGGCGCGATGTTGATGTCGAAGACCCAGTTCCACGAGTAGTTATCGACGAGAACGCCGCCGAGTGGCGGTCCGAGCGCGGGCCCCATGATTGCGCCGAGCGCGAAGATACCTTGGCTTAGTCCCAATTGCTTGGGTGGAAAAGTATCGCGAAGAATCGACTGTGCCGTCGCGAGCAAACCGCCGCCGAACGCGCCTTGCACGAAGCGCGCCATAACGAGCATGGTCAAGCTGTCGGACGATCCGCAAACGACTGATGCGATCGTAAAGCCCGCAATCGAGGCGACGAAGTAATTCTTACGCCCGAAGCGGCCTTGCAACCATGGTGTGAGCGGGATGACGACGATGGCGGCGATCACATAGGCGGTGACGATCCAGGTGCCTTCCTCCTGGCTCGCGCCGAGATTCCCTTGAATCGTCGGCAGCGCGACGTTGGTGATCGTCGAATCGAGCGTCTGCATCAGCGCCGCGGCCATCACGCCGGCGACGATCAGCACGCGGCGCAGGCCGATCTCGGTGACATCCAGCCGTGCGGTTGCTGTCGTAGACGCGCTCATAGCTCATATTACAGTAAGTCGTTGCGCCGTCGTTGCAGTTCTTCACAGAATTGGCGGCGCGCGTCGATCGCCTGCGTTGCAGCTTCTTCGAGCGAGGCGTTTCGCGGCGGAATTTCACGGCGAAGGTTTTCGACGTTGCTTGCGATGGCATCGGCCATCTGCTGGTGCGTTTGCTTCGTTGCGCCAGGCTTCGTCAAAGCGTGAAATTTGAGCGTGAGCTCATCGTCGGTCAAATGCGATTCGTACGCATGAAGTATCGCCTTGGGATTTGCCGGCTGGTAGTGAAACGATTGTGGATTCTTGATCGCGTGCCAGTAGGTCGCAAACTCGCCTTGATCGTCCAAATCCGCAGCCTTCGCCTTTGCGTTGAATTCCGGCAGTGGAACGACGTGCCGATCGATCAGTTCACGCACGAGATCGGCGTCGCCGATTCGCACGCAGGGGATGACACTCGCTTCTTCTTGGATCGCACGGCGCGCGCTACTGAACACCTCATGCAAGGGATGCGAGAAGAGCGGCTCGTCGTGCATTGGAGACGCGCAACTACTGGTTTGGCGCGGTTGGTCCGGTCATCGGCGGCTCTTCGACGAAGACCGCCGCGCCGGCGACCACCGGTTCGCGTTTACGGCGGAAACGCCACAGCAGTCCGTCAATGCCGAGTACGCGGCCGGTCGGCAACACGAAATTAAGTGCCGACAACACGAACGCGGCGGAATCGAGCCCCGACCACACGCTCAAGTGCGCGAGGCCGCCTTTCGCCGAGATGTAGTTGAGCGCCAGCAACATGCCGATCAAGCCGCCCAGGCGTGTGTAGAATCCGAGCAACAACAAACATCCCGTGACGACTTCGCCCAAGCGCACCAGCTCCGCAAAGAACCCGGCATTCGGCAAGACAACGTGCACCAGGAATGCTTGGTACGGACCAGTGTTGTGCGCGATCTGTCCGTTGAGAAATTGCGTCATCATGCCGTTGGGCGGCATGAAATCCTCGCTGTGCAGAAACTTCGGAATGCCATGCATCAACCAAAATGCACCGGCATAAATGCGAAAGAGTGCGAGCCAAAACGCGTACGTTGACGAAGATGGGAGTTTCACGCCGGAACCTCCTTCGGTGCGCGCGCGAGCCGGAAGATCAACGATGCGGCATCGCGCGCTGCATCCGGGCGCCCATGTTGCCCTGCTGCCTGAATCATTCGCTCGCGGCGCAGAGAATCCGTCAATATCGCGGTCAGCGCGTGCGGCAACTCTGCCGTCGTGCGTGCCCGAATCGCGACACCCCACTCGGTTAATACGCGTACGTTGCGTTCTTCTTGACCCGGCAAGGGCTTGAGCAGCACGATCGGTTTACGCGCGGCGAGGGCCTCGGCGGTGCTCAGACCACCCGGCTTCGTCACGAATACATCCGCTGCGTGCATGTAATCGTACACATTGTCTACGAAGCGCACGACGCGCACCGGATAGCTGACGCTCTCGGCCGTAGCAAGCACGCGCTGTTCGAGGCGCGCATTACGTCCCGCGATCACTACCGCTGCAATCGGCATGTTCACACCCTCCATCGCGCGCAGCGTGCGCGAGAGAGGGCCGATGCCGAGACCACCGCCCATCACGAGCGCAATCGGGCGATCCAGCGGCAACCCCAGCCGTTCGCGCAACGCATTGCGCGACTCGTTGGCACGCGCAAAGTGCGGATCGACCGGAATGCCGGTCACGGCGACGCGTTCGGGGCACACGCCGCGCGCAAGCATGTAGTCGCGCATCGCATCGGTAGCGACACAATACCCTTCGATGTTGTCGTGGATCCAAAACGCATGGACGGCAAAATCGGTAACGATTCCGACGACCGGCGGTGCATCATCATATAGGCGTTTATATTCCGCCATCGCGCCGCTTGGAAACGCATGCGTGCAAACAATTACGTCGGGACGCTCGCGCTCGATCAGCGGGCGCAGGTTACCCGCGGTAAATTGCGAGGCCCAGGTGCGAAATGGCCCGACCTCGGTCGCGCGCTCGGCCCGGTCGTAGATGTAGCGGTACATCTGCGGGATCGTCTTGACCATCCGCAAGTAGCCGTCGGAAACCACGCGCGAAACGACCAGCGCCGCGTACTTATAGGAATCGACAACGTGCGTGCGCACGCTCGGATCGATCTCGCGCAGCGCGACACAAACCGCGTTTGCTGCGGCGACGTGCCCAACGCCGACACTCGCCGAGAGAAAAAGGATGCGGATTAGCTGTCTCCGCCTTCCTCTCCGGCCTCCTCGGCAAACACGAGAAACTCGTCGAGAATCTCTTGCGCGAGGCCCTCATCTTCGAGCAGGTTGCCTTCGAGATCGGTGACGATGAACTCACTTTCCGCGTCATCGTCTTGTGGCTCGTGCATCAGCACGGCATACGCGGTTCCGTCGTCGGGATCTTCGAGGATTCCGACCACCTCGAACGGCAGCTCACCGCCGTCCTTGGTTTCGATGTAGAGCACTTCGCTCAGTTCGAGCGGCCCGCTCCTGGTTTCACCGTTGTTGGACGACATGTTGGCTCCTTAAGGCTGGTTAGTGAAGGCAGCGCTCGACGTTGGCTTGATGCTGTGCGAGCGTCTTCGCAAAGACGTGGTGGCCATTCCCGCAATAGACGTAGTAGAGTGCGTCGGTTTTCGCCGGATGGAGCGCCGCTTCCAGCGAGGGCAGGCCGGGGTTGGCGATTGGGGTTGGGGGCAGACCTGCGTGCTGATAGGTATTATACGGCGAATGAACCTGCAAATCGCGCAGTGTCAGCTCGGTTTTGTAGGCCGGCAGCGCATACTCGATCGTCGCGTCGACTTGCAGCGGCATGCCAAGGCGCAGCCGATTGTAGATCACGCCGGCGATTATCGGCCGGTCGGCCTCGATCTTCGCTTCGCGTTCTACCAGCGAGGCCACAGTTACGGCTTGCGGCACGCTTACGTGCAACGCGTGCGCGCGCTGCGCAGCATCCGGCGGTAGCTCTTTGGCAAACTGATCGGTGAACATCCGGGTTACCTGCGCAGGCGTCGCGGAAAGCGGTATCAAGTAGGTACTCGGAAACAGGAATCCCTCGTGCCCGCGGAACGCACTATCGAACGCTCCGGCCTTGCCCACGCCTTCGTCTTGCAAGCGCTGCGCGATTTGCTTCGCGGTGAAGCCTTCGGGAATCGTGACCCATGTCGCCACTTGCGCGCCACCGGTTAATAGCTGATTGAGAATCTCCGCGGCGGTTGCGTGGGGCGCAAACGCGTAGGCACCTGCGCGCACGTCGGCATCATCGTGCTGCATGCGAGCGAGTACGCGAAACGCAAAGGCATTCGAGATCACGCCGCGCTCCTGCAGTAACGCAGCGATGTCGCCGAAACTCGAACCGCGCGGGATCGTGACCTGCACGCGATCCTGCGGCAACGAACGGTCGAAAAAGACGGTCGAATACCACACCACAACCGCGCCGCCGAGAAGCAGCGCGACGAGCGCAGCGGCCGTCGCAAAGATGCGGGCGCGTGAGATCACTCGTAACCCAGGCGCCGGCGCGTCAGGAATGTCTCGAGGATCAGCGCTGCCGCCATCTTGTCGACGACCTTCTTGCGATCTTTGCGCGACACATCGGCGGCGATCAGCGTCTTGGTCGCCTGCGCCGTCGTCATGCGCTCGTCGACGCGATAGATCTTACCGGGAAACACCCCCTGCAGCGCTTCGACGAATGCATCCATCTTCTGCGCCGCGATGCCGCGCTCGCCCGAGAGCGAGACCGGATCGCCTACCACGAGTTCGCTCACGCGATACGACTCCACATACTCCTGAATCTGCGCGAGATCCGCGCGCAGGTTGCTCCGTTCGATCGTACCGAGCGGCAACGCGAAGGTTTCGGTCGGATCCGCCATCGCAAGACCGATCCGTTTGCTGCCGACGTCGAGTCCGAGAATCGCTATGACGCCGCCTTCGGCTTTCTACCCAAGTGGTGCACGACGATCTCCTCGACCGCCAACGTCACGCGTGGACGAGCGAGCAATGCCGCGCGCGCGGTGCCGCGCGGTGCGCACAGATCGGCAAGGTTGCGCAGGTCGTCGGCGTCGAGCTCGATCAAATCGCGCCACCTCTCACGACATGAGGCGCAGATGAACCCGCCGGCTTGTGGATCGACCCACGCTTGCGCCGCTTCGAATGGTCTGCCGCAGCGAATGCACGTATCGACGGGAGGCTCGACCCCAAGTGAGGCGAGGAGTCGCAGCGAAAAGCGCGGTACAAACGCGCGCGGCGTATCGGTAGCGGCGATTGCACCGAGCATGCCGGCGAGCAAATCGTAGACGTCGGGGACGGCCAAGTCGGGCTCGCAGAACGCATCGATCAGCTCGACAACGAGGTGCGCGGTCGCAAAGCGTTCGGGTTCGACCAGCCGCTCCCACGGCGAGCGCACGATATCGGCGTTGACGATCACGTCGAGCGAACGCCCGCAATGCATTTGCAGTTGGCACTCGTTCCCGAATTCGAGCCGCCCCGCGAAGTGACTCTTGGCACGGCGCACGCCTTTCGCCACCGCATCGAGTTTTCCGCGTTCGCTCGTGAAGAGCCGGATGATGCGATCGGCCTCACCGAGCGGACGCGCGCGCAGCACGATGCCGCGCGTCTTATACGAGCGGGCCGAAGGAATGGGGGAGCAGCTCCGCGGCAGTCGTGACCACCGGACCGTGCGGTGTGGTAAAGATCACCGTCATCTCCGGATTGAATTCTACGAGCACTTGCCGGCATGCGCCGCATGGGCTCGTAACGGCTTCGTCGGGACCTGCGATCGCGATTGCGTCGAAATTGCGATAGCCGGCGGCGATCGCTGCGCTTACCGCGGAGCGTTCGGCGCAGATCGTGAGACCGTAACTCGCGTTCTCGACGTTGCAGCCCAAGAACACCTGGCCATCGCCGGTGTCGAGCGCAGCACCGACCGCGAACTTCGAATACGGTGCATAGGCATTCTCGCGGACGTCGCGCGCCGCGGAGAGCAGCGCTTCGTGTTCACTGAGCAAGGTCGTGTTCATCGAGCTCTGCCTCTTCATCGCTGCCGACGACGCCGTTGGGATGCGTGAAGACCCGGACCGAAAGAATGCGCCGTCCACGCGTCCGTTCGACTTTGAGCCGCGTGCGCCGGTCGGCATCGATCTCTTCGCCTTCACGCGGCAGCCGGCCGAACAGGCCGACGACGTAGCCGCCGATCGTCTCGAAGTCTTCGGTCGGAATGTGCGTGCCGAGCTTTGCGTTCACGTCCTCGATGTTGGTGCCGGCTTCGACGACCGCCTCTTCTTCGGAGATGATGCGGATCGGTTCTTGCTCGTCTTCGTCGTGCTCGTCGCGAATCTCGCCGACGATCTCCTCGAGCAAGTCTTCCATTGTGACCAAGCCGGCGGTGCCACCGTACTCGTCAACGACGATCGCGAGCGAGAACTTGTCGCGTTGCATCTCACGCAACAGCTCGGCGCTCTTCTTTGTCTCCGGGATGTGCGGTGCCGGACGCATCAGGTTGCGCAGGCTCGTCTGCGTGAGCGTACCGTTCGCGAGGGCAATCAACAGCTCGCGGTCGTGCACGACGCCGACGATGTCGTCTTTGGATTCTTGGTAGACCGGCAGCTTTGAGTAGCCTTCGGCAATCACCATTTCGAGCGCGCGTCGCGGCGGGTCATCGATCGAGACCGCGACCATCTCCGGGCGCGGGGTCATAACCTCACGGACGATCGTGTCACCGAACTCGATGACCGAGTGGATCATCTCGCGCTCTTCTTCTTCGATCACGCGCTGTTCGGCGCCGACGTTGACCAGCGCGCGAATGTCCTCTTCGGTCACGTACATCTGGTGTGTGACTTTGATGCCGAAGATCCGCAAGATGATGTTCGCGACGAACGTGAAGGCATTGCTGATCGGTCCGATCACGATCGCGACATAGCGCAGCACCCGCGAGAGCGCGATCAGCCAGCGATCGCTGTCGCCGGCGGCAAGCGTCTTCGGAATGATCTCGCCGAAGAGCAAGAGCACGACCGACATCACGGCAGTCGACCAGATCGCCGGATGCGGCAGGCCCATGTCGACGGCAATCACCGTGGCGAACGAGTCAGCCGCCAGCAGCGCAATCGTGTTGCCGATTAAGATCGAGGTAAGAACGTGGCTCTTATCTTCGACCACGAGCAAGACGTTGCGGGAACCGCGCAGCTTGCTTTCGTACAGGGCGCGGGCGCGAATGCGGGAGACGGCGACCAGCGCGGTTTCCGAGGCCGAAAAGAAGGCCGAGCACACCACCAGGATAACCAGGGCGACGATCTCGAGCGCGTTGGGATGGCTCGGCGTCACTGCGGCGTACTTCGGTCAGGGTCGGTATTCAAAACGGCGCCATTATAGCATAAGGTGCGAGCGGGCTAGCAGGTACACGGCCAGAGCGACCACGGTCCCGAGAACCGACCCAGCCAGCACTTCGCCGGTGCTGTGGATTTTGGCCTCTACCCGGCTCTGGGCCACCAGAAAGGCGATGAAGTAGGCCAGGAGCGCCGCAAGGGGGCGCTGCGTGAGGAACGCGAGCAACGTGGCTGCCGCGAACGCCAGGGCAGCGTGGCCCGAGATCGCCCCGCCCTGGAGGGCCGAACCGCGCCCGACCCAGGCCTTGGCGAAGATCGTCACGATTGCGACCACGGCCAGCACCACGAAGGCGATGTTGCTCGGCACGCTTGCGACCGCCTGGAAGACGCGCTGGCCGCCGTTGATGATCCCTTGGTAGAAGACCAGGTAGCCCACCACCACCGATGCCACCGAGGCGACGAGCACCGCGCCGGCGGCGGCGTCCTTCGCAGTTTTGGCCAGCGGATGGTGCGTGACGGTCAAGAGGTCGACGATCGACTCGACCGCGGTATTGAGCAGTTCGAGGGCCAGCACCAACGCGATGAGGATCACGAGATCGACGATGTAATCGCGTTCGAGCCGCAACAGCATCGCGGCGAGAATCACGAGCAGCGAGATCAGCAAGTGCGCGCGCATGTTCGGTTGCGTGCGCGCGGCATACATGATGCCGGCAAATGCGTGGTTGAACGATCGCCAGAATCGCATCTAATATGGCCAGGGCATGCCGATAGCCGCCGCTAGCCGGCGTTCTTCGGCCTCCATGCGCGCGCGCTCATCAGCCTCCATGTGATCGTGGCCGAGCACGTGCAGCAAGCCGTGAATCATCAAGCGCTCGAGCTCGCGCTGCAGCGGCGCGTCGTAGTCAGCGGCTTGCCGTCGTGCAGTGTCGAGCGAAATCACGATATCGCCGAGCAATCGCTCGTGCGAGAACGGCTCGGGTTCGAGGGGGAACGAGAGCACGTCGGTCGGTTTGTCTTTGCCGCGATGTTCGCGGTTGATCTCGCGAATCGCCGCGTCGTCCACCAGCGTAAGCGAGATCGCGGCGTCGCGCTGATCCAGACTTGCCAGCAGCTTACGCATCGCGCTCTTGAGTGCGCGCGCGTCGACGCCGCTGTTGCGCACGTCATTCCGGTAGTGGACGGTCGTCATACGCTCGTATGATCTTGGCAACCAGCGGATGGCGCACGACGTCGGTGTCGGTGAGTTCGACTGCGCCGACGTCATCGACCGCCCCGAGCCGGCGCGCTGCATCGCGCAGGCCACTGCGCCCGCCCGACGGCAGATCGATCTGCGTCACGTCGCCGTTGACGACCATCTTCGACCCGGCGCCCAAACGCGTAAGGAACATCTTGAGCTGATCGGAGGTCGCGTTCTGCGCTTCGTCGAGAATCACGAACGCGTCGTTAAGCGTACGGCCACGCATGTAGGCTAGTGGCGCGACCTCGATCGTGCCACGCTCGAGATAGCGCGCAACGACCGCACCGTCGAGCAAGTCTTCGAGCGCATCGTAGAGCGGGCGCAAGTACGGATCGACTTTTTCGCGCAGATCGCCGGGCAAGAAACCGAGTTTCTCGCCGGCTTCCACCGCTGGTCGCGAAAGAATCATGCGCGACACCTCGCGATTTTTGAGCGCGCGCACGGCCATCACGACGGCGAGAAATGTTTTTCCGGTTCCAGCCGGACCGATGCCGAACGTCAGCGTATTGCGTTCGATCGATTCAACGAACGCGCGTTGTCCCGCGGTCTTCGCTCGAATCTCTTTGCCGCGTTGCGTGCGAATCAGCGTTCCGGGTACCGTCTCGGTTATAGCGAGCACCACGTCGTCGGGCGTGATCTGCGCGCCACCGACCGCAGCATCGAGCATGCGGCGCACCGCGTGTTCGGCACGTTCAACGTTAGCGGCAGAACCCGCAAGAAACAACCGGTCGCCGTCGGCGCGAACGCTCACTCGCAAGCGCTCTTCGAGCGCCGAGAGATTCTGATCGAATTGTCCGAAGAGGCGGACGCGATCTACCAGATCGCTTAGATCGACGGTTCGCTGTGACGTGGACTCCAGATCGTCTTCTCCTGCAGTGCTTTCGGCGGCCCCAACACTTCGGCGGCAACAATTGCCCGCACGAGCGTCGCGCCACCTCCGAACATACCACGAATCGGTGAGGTTCCAACCGGCGCCGGCGTCGGGACTGGCATTGGGGACGGCGTCGACCGTTGCGCAGCGG
>JBAUEZ010000160.1:0-7510 GCA_049678885.1 Candidatus Aquilonibacter sp.
TTGGGCGATGCTCGCTTTCGCGCCGACGATTCTCTGGGTCTTCATCGCGCGCATTGTTGAGGGCGTCTCAGGCGGAAACATCGGCGTCACCCAAGCCTACGTCGCGGACCTCGTTGAAGGCAAAGATCGGGCGCGCGCCTTCGGCCTGATTAGCGCGACGTTCGCCGCGGGTATGGCCTTCGGGCCAGTTGGTGGTGGCCTGCTCTATCAGTACTACCACCACAATTTCGCCGCGCCGTTTCTCGCGGCATCGGCGCTCCAGCTCCTAACGCTGGTCCTTACGATCGTGCTGTTGCCCGAGTCTCGTTCGAAACAGGAAGAAGAACAGGCGCACGTCGGCATGCGCGAGATCGCCGCGACCTTCGCCAGCCCTCGCTTCCGCCCGCTGCTTTTGCAGAAGTTTGCGCTCTCGCTCTGCTTGTACGGCTGGTACTCGGTGATCGCGCTTTATCTCGCTGGGCAACTGCACTTCGGGCTCGTTGAAACCGCGAACTATTTCTCAGCATTCGCGATCGTCAACGTGATCATCAACGGCTTTGGTGTCGGCAAAACGTCGCACGCCGTCGGCGACCGCGTAATGTCGATCCTTGGGCTCGCGCTACTCGTGGTTGGCCTCGCCTGCACGCCGTTTGTGCACAATTCGCTCGGCTTCGTCGGCGTGATGGTCCTCTTTGCAGTCGGGAGCGCATACGCGAACAACGGCATCACTGCGATGATCTCGAACACCGCCACCGAGCGCGATCAGGGCACGGTGCTCGGCGTCAGCTCGTCGCTCGACTCACTCTCCGGCATCATCGCGCCGCCGATCTCGACCGGTCTGCTGGCCGGCTACGGATCGTCCTTCGCTGGAATCGAATCGCTCGTCTGGGCGGTCGTCGGCCTCATAGTGGGCGTCCGAAACACGCTGAAGGCAACCCCCGTTCTCGCCGAAACCGAAGAAGAAGAGACGACGATCGAACTGGAGGCCACAACGTGAAGTCAAAGATCACCGGCACCACGCTTCCCGTTCTGGAGATCGGTCTCGAACCCGTACAGCGCAGGCTGGCATCGGCGGTGGAATCGCCGGCGGCATTGCGGGTTCTATCCTCAAGGATATGCTCGGTAGCAGCTAGCGCGCGCCGCTAACCACCTTCACAGAAGAGAAAACCGCTTCGGTTGCCGACTTGACGCGACGGACACGAGTGCATATCGATTGAGCTCGTGCGATAGCCGTTGCCGGTGCTGCACTGCGCCGTGAACATGTGACCGGCGAGACTCGCGTTGTCGCAACTGTTCACCCAGCTTCCACTCGGAAAATGTCGCGAGCGTCCATATCCCGCATCGTTGCTGTAGTTGCCGCCGCTTTCGCAAAAGAGCTGGCCATTGCTATTACCGAACTGATGACCGGGGCATCCGCGCATGCTGACCGACGACTGCACCCAGGCGCCGTTCGTGGCGGTGCACTGCGCACTGAACTGGTCACCGTTGACGCGGGCGTTGCGGCAGCTTGCTTGCCAACTGCCGCCCGGCCAATTGCCGAACGTTTGCGCTTGCGCGGGCTTCGCAAACCCGAAGAATGCGAGCGCCGCAATGGTGAGGATTGTAAGCGAGACGCGCATATAGGAACTCCTCAAAAGTCACGGTTCGCAGTAGAGCACGCCGTCGGTATTGCCGGCCTTGCCCGAGGGACACGTGCGCATGTCGAGCGCACTCGAGCGGCTATACCCGCTTCCGGTGGTGCACTGCGCGTGCAACACCGTCCCCTTCATCAATCCATTCGTGCAGCTGACGCGCCATGCTCCTTGGGGCAAGGGCGTTGCTTTTGTAGGCGTGGTTTCACAGAACAGCATGCCGTTGTTGTTACCCACCATGCGCGTCGGACAACGGTTGAGATTGATCGATGACGTCTTATAGGGGCCGGCCGCCTGCGTCTTGCACACGGCACTGAAGATTGCGCCGTTCATACTCTGACCGACGCAACTCTCCATCCAAGTTCCGCCGGGCCAGCTCACGGCTTGGGCAACGAGTGCGATAGCAAGGAACATCCGGGGTCAGGCAGCCGATTTCTTGCGACGACCCCCCGTCGTTTTCTTCTCCGGCTTGTCGTTTGAGGGCGCGCGCCCGTTGCCGGATGCGCGACGCTTCTTGCTCTCTTCGAGCGATTGCGCTAAGACATCCATGAGATTGACCACCTTCGAGCGTGGCGCGGCGACCTTCTTGGCCTTGGGCAATTCCTTGCCCTGCGCGCGCGCTTCGATCATCGCGAGCAACTCGTCGTGATACTTGTTCTTGAACTTATCTGGTTCGAATGTCTCGACGGCCATCGTGTCGATCAGCATGCGCGCCATCTTCATCTCGCCTTCGGGAAGTTTCTCTTTCTCCGGAAGCTCGAGCGTTGAAGACGGTACGATCTCATTCGCCCAGTGCATCAGCTCGAGCACGAGCGCGTCGCCGATAGGTTTTACCGCGGCGATGTATTCCTTCGTGCGAATGACGACGCGCGCGATCGCAACTTTGTTCGATTCGCTCAACGCTTGGCGCAAGAGCGCGTAGGCATGTTTGCCCTGTTTGCTCGGTTCGAGGTAGTATGGCTTGTCGAAGTACATCGGGTTGATCGTATCGAGATCGACGAATTCTAAGATGTCGACCGATTGCGTCGCTTCCGGATTGACCTTCTTGAAATCTTCGTCGGTGAGGATGACGTACTCGCCCTTCTCGTATTCGTAGCCTTTGACGATCTCATCCCACGGCACCGGCTTGCCGTCGACCGAGCAGATCCGTTCGTACTTGATGCGCCCTTCGTCTTTTGCGTGCAGCATGTTAAAGGAGAGCTCGTCGGTACGAACTGCGGTGAAGAGTTTGACCGGGATGGTAACGAGACCAAAGTTGATTGCGCCGGACCAAATTGCGTGAGCCATAGCCAGTTAAGTCTACCCGAGAGGAGCAAGCGTCGCACGCCGTCTATATATAGTGGCCGATTGTTGTCCGGAACTACAAGATATGTGTCACCCTGAGTGGGGCGAAGGTTTACGACCAGGCTTTCTGTGCCTTGCTAATGGCCGGTTCCAATCGCTGCTTTTTCCAGGCCTTGCCCGCCCATAGGTCGCCGTCGCGCTCGAGGCGCTTGGGCGTCGTCTTCAGGTTATATGCCGCAAAGATCTCCGCGGGCACGCCGCTGCGCTTGCGCGCGAGCGCTTCGACCTCGTCCCACGTAAGCGGCGTTGAAACCGGCGCACCGTCGCGTGCGCGTACCGAGTACGCGCTGACGATCGTCTTGCCGCGTCCCACCTGTAAGTAGTCGAAGTACACGGCCGTTTGATCGCGCTTCGCGAGCGCACGCTCGACCGAGATCTGTTCGCTGTCTTCGTGGGCGAGACGCGTGGCGACGAGTTCTGCAAACATCTTGGCGGTGTCGTACGTATACCCGGCTGCGAGCGGCACGACGACGTGCAAACCCATACCGCCCGACGTCTTCACCAGCGTCGTAAGGCCGATCGAGGCGAGCTGGTCGCGTACCTCGAGCGCCACGCTCGCGAGCGTTTTGATCGTACACTTCTCGCCGGGGTCGAGATCGAAGAAGATGTAATCCGGCTCTTCGATCGCCTCGACGCGCGATGTCCAGACATGCAGCACGATTGCGGCAAGGTTCGCAACGTAGGTCAGCGTCGCTTCGTCGTTGCACAGCATGTAGGTCGTGTTTGCGCGCTGCCCTTCGGGGCTCGTGAGCGTCGTGCGTTCGACCCAATCCGGCAACCCTTTAGGCAGATGCTTCTCGAAGAACGATTCCTTGTCGATCCCGTCGGGATAGCGTTGCAGCGTGAGCGGACAGTCCCGCAGATGCGGCAGCAGCCACTGCGCAACGCCGCGGTAGTAAGCGATGAGGTCGCCCTTGGTGTAGCCATCGCGCGGAAAGAGCACTTTGTCGAGGTTTGAAAGCGAGAGCTGTTGTTTGCCGACCGTGACGGCGGTCCGCTGCGCGGTCGCCATCAGCTCGGCTTTCCGTCTTCGGGCAACTCGATCTTGACGTCTTTGGGATCCTTGTCCTCGCGCAAACCGAGAAACGCCGGTTGGCGAAGAATCCGGTCGCGCGTCCACTCCGTGAAGCGCACCTCCGCGACGAGCTGGGGTTTGACGTAATGCACGCCGCTGTTCGCGATGACTTCGTTCACAAACGGCGACTTCGCGCGCGAAAGCAGCGTGAGCTGCTTCATGATTTCACCGATACGCTTGACCGAGAATCCCGTTCCCACGTTACCGACAAAGCGCAGATCCTTCCCGTCGTACGCACCGAGCAGCAACGAGCCAAAGCCCCTGCGACTGCCGCGCGGGTCTGTCCAACCGCCGACGACAAACTCTTGCTCGAGCTGTGCTTTGATCTTCACCCAATCGCGCGTGCGCCGCGCCACATACGCCGAGGCACGCTTCTTGCCAATGATCCCTTCCAAGTGATTGCGCTTCGCCTGGGCAAAGAGCGCTTTGCCTTTAGCGAGTACGTGTTTCGAATACAAGACGAGTTCGTCGTTTCCGATCAGTCGTTCGAGTAATGCTTTGCGTTCCTCGAGCGGGTTCTTGCGTTGGTCGCGCCCGTCGGCATAGAGCACGTCGAATACGACGTACGTCAACGGATTGCCACTCTCTTCGGCATCTTGTAGACGCTGAAAATCTGAGCGTCCTTTTGCATCGAGACTGCAAATCTCACCATCGACGATTATCGGGACGCTCTCGAACGCGTCCGCAAGATCTTCGAGACCGGAGAAGCGGTCGAGCAGATTGAGCCCGTTGCGCGAAACCAGCGTCAGCTTACCCTTCGCATCGATCGTGCAGATCGCGCGATAACCATCCCATTTGATCTCGAAGAGCCAATCGTCGTTATCGAACGGCTCGTCGATCAGCGTGGCCAGTTCGACGCCGGTAATCTTCGGTAGCGGCTCGGCCCTCGCCGACGCACGCGCGCGCGTTTTTTTCGGCGGATCGACCGGCCGCGACTGCCAGGTCTTCGGATTCTTTTCCTTCGCGATATCCTCGATCGTTTTTCCGCTTACGACCGATTTCGGGTAGTCGTCGATGTCGTAGTGGGTCGGATCGTTCCCGTCGTGATCCTTGATGAGCAACCACGGGTCGCCGTGCTCGCTTTCTTTGGGTTTGATCTTGACGAGCGTGAACTCGCCGTGCAGCTTCTTGCCGTGCAAAATAAACTTGATCTTGCCCTTCGCGATCTCTTTTGCGGAATCGGTGCCCTCGGCAAGTTCGTACCAGCCCTCGTCCCAGATGATCACTTCGCCCGCGCCGTACTGACCTTTGGGGATGACGCCTTCGAATGTGCGATAGGCGAGCGGATGATCCTCAACGTGCATCGCAAGACGCCGCTCTCCGGGGACCATCGTCGGCCCCTTTGGTACCGCCCACGACGGCATCGCGCCGTCCGCTTCGAGCCGGAAGTCGTAGTGCAAGCGCGTTGCGCGATGCTTCTGGATCACAAAGCGGAGGCGCTCCCCGCTGCGCTCGGTTTTGCCGGCCGGTTCAGGCGTCGCACCGAAGTCGCGCTTCTTATTGTAGGTTGCGAGCGACCCGGCTTTTGCCGCGGTTTTCGCCGGCATGCTAGCGTCCGTACCCAACGAGGTGCGCAACCAGCGCGATGAGCAAGGCGGCGATGACGATCACTGCGAGGCCGATTCCGGCCGCCCGGCGTCGAATCATTGCGTCCATGACTTGGGAGTTGGCGCTGGCAATCGCATCGTTACTCCTTGCCGCGGCGGCGTTTATGAGGAGCCGCGCGGTAGGCGGCTTCTACGATGCCGACGTCTACGGCATGACGCCGGATGCCCACCGGCGCTATGCCGCGATCGCACTGGCTTTCGCCCTCGCGTTTTTCGCCGTTGCCGTATGGTGGCCTCGCAGCGTTGCAACGATTTGGCTCGGCGCGGCGTTCGTGCTGTTTGCCGTGATCTACCTCACCTCGTTCCTCCGCGGAGCCACCGAAAGTGACGACTGAATTCCACTTCTCACCGCGTCCAAACCGGGCCGCAGAAATCGACTGGCAACCCTGGAACGCGCAGACCTTTGCGCGCGCGCAGCGTGAGGATAAACCGATCCTGCTCTCGATCTCGGCGGTGTGGTGCCACTGGTGTCACGTCATGGACGAGACAACGTACTCGAATGAAACGGTGATCGAGACGATCAACGACCGCTACATTCCGGTGCGTGTCGACAACGACGAACGTCCCGACGTCAACGCACGCTACAATATGGGCGGGTGGCCGACGACGGCATTTCTCTCGCCCGATGGCACGTTGCTCACCGGCGCAACATATCTACCTCCGAGCGAAATGGAACGCGCGCTCGGACAGGTCGCCGAATTTTACGACGAACGCAAGAGCGACATCGCCGAAAAGGAACGCGAGATTCGCTCCGCCCCACGGAATTACGACATCGCGCCAGCGGAGGCGCTCTCACAAGCGCTCGTCGCCGATTTCGCGGAAGCGCTGCGCGAGAATTACGACGAAGAATTCGGCGGCTTCAACGAAGCGCCGAAGTTTCCCCAACCCGAGGTGTACGAGTTTCTGCTCGCATACTGGCGTCTCTCCGGCGACGCGCGATACTACGAAATCGTCGCGCACACGCTACGCGCCATGGCGCATGGCGGGATGTACGATCCGGTCGAAGGTGGATTTTTCCGCTATTCCACGACGCGCGATTGGACGATTCCGCATTTCGAGAAGATGGCCGAAGACCACGCCGGGCTGCTACGCGTGCTTGCCGAGCTCGAACTATGGGCACCGAGCGAACTTGTCCGCGGCGATATTTCGCGTACGATTGCGTACGTGCGCGCAGTGCTGCGCGATCCACAGACGGGGTTCTTCGCCGGCAGTCAAGATGCGGATGAGGAGTATTACGCGCTGCCGCGTGAAGAGCGCGCGAAGCGCACGGTCCCGTTCGTCGACCGGCGTTCCTATTCAAATTGGACGGCCGGGCTCGCCGGTGCGTTTGCGTGGTCCGGTATCGCGCTCGAGGACCGCACGCTCATTGACGAATCGCTGCAAACGCTCGACGCGATGCATGAGCGCCTGCGCGACGACGACGCCTTACTCTATCACGTGCTCGCACCGGGCGAGCCACCGCGCATTCGCGGACTCTTGAGCGACCAGGTTGCGTACGTGCGCGCGTTGCTCGACGCGTACGAAATCAGCGGAGAAGCACGCATGCTCGATCGCGCGCGCGCGCACGCCGACGCGACGATTGCCGCGTTCGGGGCGCCTGAAGGCGGCTTCTACGACCGTGCCGATCGCGACTCACTCGGCCGGCTCGAACTCCCCGATCGGCCGATCACCGACAATGGCGTCATGGCCGAGAATCTGCTGCGCCTGGGCGCGCTGCTACACGAGGCCCGCTACCGCGATGCGGCGGAGCGGACCTTGCTGCTTTACGCCAAGACGTTTGCGCGGGCGACGACGTTCTCGGCCGCCTACGCCCGGGCGCTCGCGCGGTACCTCGCGCCCGAGGTCACCGTTCGCGTGACCGGCGATCTCGAGGC
>JBAUEZ010000161.1:0-5335 GCA_049678885.1 Candidatus Aquilonibacter sp.
AGCTCGAACATCTTCGACAGAGCGCCGCTCTTGAATGTTACCGCCCAGGGATACAGGAAGATGGTCTCGATGTCGAAGATCACGAAGAGCATCGCGATCAAGTAGAACCGTACCGGAAAGCGGCCCGAAACCGCCGAGGTCGGCTCGACGCCGCACTCATAAGCTTCCTGTTTCTGTGGGTTCGGCTTGGCGCGGCCGAGGAGCCCAGGCAGGAAGGTAAAGAGCAAGGCGGCAGCAAGTGCGACGCACAGATAGATCGCAACCGGTCCATACGGATTCATGGCTTGTGATTTTTTTCACAAGCTCCGCCAATCGCCTCCCGGGCGGAGGCCTAAGCGGCCATCCAATAGTAGGAGGGAGGATGCGCAGACTGGTTCTTGGCCTCATCCTGTTGCTCACGATGGGCGACAGCTGCAACAACGGCGTCGTCGGCAATCAAGACTACGGCGGTGTCACCGGCCGCGTGCTCGATGCCACCACGAATCGGCCGATCGCCAATGCCATCGTCTCGGTTGGCTCGCTCTTCGTGGTAACTGCCGACGCGCAGGGTGCATTCACGTTGCCGCATGTCCCAGTCGGCCAACAAGTCGTCACCGCGCGCATGCCCGGCTTCTCGACCGATAGCGCGACCCTGCGCGTACACAAGGATGTTACGGCACAAGCCGGCTATCTGCGCCTGGTCCCAATAACGAAGCCCGATGCGGTGCCGACGCTTCCCCCGCCGCCTACGCCGACACCGCTGGTGACGGTCGAGCCGACATATCTACCACCGGGTGCGCAGACCGCGACACCCGCGCCGACACCTGCGACGACCCCGGCGCCGACCGCGACCCACTCAATGCAGCCGTAGTCCGGCTAAGTCCAGATCGTACTCAATCGTTTGATAGACCTCGTCGGGGATCTCGCCGCCGCGGCGTAGCCGCGCGATCTCGCGGCGCTCGGCATCCAAGGCTGCGAGTTCGAGCCGCCGGTCCGACTCGCGCTCGTCATCCGCGTCGCCTTCTCCCTCTTTTTGCTCCGCGTGCCCCTGCAGGTGCGCGATGCGACGCTCGTACTCGCCGAGAAGGCGCCCGGCGGCTTCCATTTCACCGGGTGTTTGCAGCGTATCTTCGATCGAGCGCAGATAGCGCAGACCCTCTTCCAGCGCTTTCACACGGATCGCAATCTCTTGGCCTCGCCGTGTGTCGGTCTCACTAATACCGAGCCACGCGATCAACGGTGCGAGCGTGGTACCGTGCAACAACAGCGTCACGACAATCACGCACAGCGTAATGAAGATGATCTCGGAGCGTCCGGCAAGTGGCGTGCCGAATCGGTCGCGATACGGCAGCGCGAGCGCGGCAGCGAGTGAGACAATCCCGCGCATGCCGCTCCAGCTAACGAGGAGCAACCCCTGCCACGATGGCAGCGGATCGCGCTTTGCAACACCGGGAATCTTGCGTCGCAACGGTGCAACGACGAAGATCCAGACGATCCGCACAATGATCACGGCCACGCTCACGACGACCGCAAACCAGATGTAGTGTCCAATCGACGGCGCGAGCGACCGTACGAGGCTGGGCAAGATCAAGCCGATGAGCAGAAAGACCAGCCCATTGAGCAGGAGGAGCATGACGTTCCACACGCCGGTCGCGGTGACGCGACCCTCGGGTGTAAAAATGATCAGCGAGCGCCGGCTCGCGTAGACACCAGCGGTCACTGCCGAAAGTACGCCGGAAACACCGACAGCATCAGCCGAAAGATACGCTGCATACGGCGCGAGCAGCGCGACCACGTTGGCGACTGCCGCGTCTTCGACGTCGAAGCGCGCGAGCAGACGAAGCACGAACTCGAGCACCACGCCGACGAGGAGGCCGAACCCGATGCCGCCGACGACATTGAGGACGAAGGCGGCCGACGCGTGCGCCAACGAGAACGTCCCGGTCACTGCAGCAGCGAGAGCAAAACGATAGAGCACGAGCGCCGTGCCGTCGTTGACGAGTGCTTCCCCGGTTATGATCGCGGCGATGCGCCGCGGGACAGCCATGCGTTGAAGAATCGCTTCGGCTGCCACGGCGTCGGGCGGAGAGACGATTGCACCCAGCACAAACGCCATCGCCCAATCGAAACCCGCGAACTGATGGGCGAGTACCGCGACAACGACCGTGGTGCAGATCACGAGGCCGACAGCAAGCGTTGAAATCGAACCGATGTTGCGTTTGAACTCCTGCCAGTCCGTGGTCCAACCGCCGCCGAAGAGCAGCGGCGGCAAGACGACCGTAAAGAGCAACTGCGGGTTGACGTGCGGCGTCGGTATGCCGGGAATGAACGCGACCGCAAGACCGATGATCACAAAAGCGATCGGATACGGGATGCGCAGCTTCTGCGCAACGATCGCCGACACGATGACGCCGCCGAAGAGCGCGACGAGTAAGAGCGCTGAGCTCACTTAGAACGTCGAGCCGAGCGCGCGCAGATCGAGCGCGAAGCCGCAGACCACCAGGAAC
Organism: Candidatus Aquilonibacter sp.; assembly: GCA_049678885.1. GTDB lineage: Bacteria > Vulcanimicrobiota > Vulcanimicrobiia > Vulcanimicrobiales > Vulcanimicrobiaceae > Aquilonibacter. The sequence goes on from JBAUEZ010000161.1 coordinate 2,487, forward strand.
ACGGCTTCGGCTCCAGCCGCAAGACGCTGCTTCATGCGCCCGAGCACATCGCGAAAAAGTCGCGCCGAGGCGGCAGTCGGCACGATGTCCCACCCGACCTCCTCGGCAACCACCACCACCTGCGCGCGCGATTCGAGCATCGCCTGCGCGAGCTCGGCCGCTTCTTCATCCATTTGCAACTCAAACGCAGCGAAATCGCGCTCGAGCACGTCGATATGTATCGCAATGCGTGCAGCAAGCCAGGTCCCGAGCGCGTCGAGCACGATGCATTGCTCCGGCAAGCCATCGCGAAAGAGTGCGATCAATGCCTCGTGGCGCAGCGACGCGCTCTCGATGGAATCCCACGTTGGCGGGCGATCGTGAACGTGGCGCGCCAAGCGCGCATCCCATTCGCCGTCGCTCTCATCGCGAATCGAAGTCGCGACATAGCTGACGCGCCGGCCTGACGCCTGCGCAATCTCTATTACGTAGCGGCTCTTCCCCGAGCGCACCGGGCCGGTAACGAGCGTCACGCCCATGGAGCAAGCGTTCTCCGCCTCATAGGTGAATCATGCGTGGATGTTCGTGCGCTCGACCCTTGTGATTCTCGGTATACTGCTGGTTGCAATCGCGCTGAACGACCTCTTTCAGTCGGTGGTCGTCCCGCGCGCTGTCGGGCGGCGTTTTCGGCCGAGCTATTACCAAGTCCGGGCGCTGTGGTCGTTGTGGCCGCGCTTTGCCCCGGATGTCCGTTCCGGCAACGTCTATCCGCGCGAGAACTTTCTTGCGGTCTTCGCCCCCTTGAATCTGGTCCTCAACCTTTTCACGTGGTCGCTGCTAGTCTTACTCGGCTACGGCACGATTTTCTTTGCATTGCGCGACCAGATGCATCCGCCCGTTCACACGCTCGGCGAAGCGCTGTACTTCGCCGGCACGTCGTTTTTTACGATCGGGTTTGGCGATTACTTCGGTACGAGCGGCCTGACGCGCATGTTCTCGCTGGCCGCCGGCGCCTGCGGCTTCGGCATCATCTCGATCACTACGGCCTATTTGTTTGCGATCTTCGGGGCCTTTCAAAGTCGCGAGCAATACGTCGTCTCGATCGCCGCGCGCGCCGGAGCCCCGCCGAGCGGCGTGGGCCTGTTGAGCATTGCGGCTGACGCGAGCATCGTCAAGGACCTGCCCGCACTGATGCGCAGCGCAGAGATGTGGTGCGCGTCGGTGATGGAAACCCATCTCGCCTATCCGATTCTCGCCTATTTTCGGTCCAGCCACGACGAACAATCGTGGGTTGGAACGCTCGGGACGCTGCTCGATACCGCGGTGCTGCTTATAACGACCGTGAAGGCCGACGTCGGCGAAGCACGCATTCTCTACAACATCGCGCGACACGCCACGCGCGACCTCGGCGTGTATTTTGGCATGCTGGATGACGAAGCACCGAACGACCCGGGAATTACGCGCGAGCAATTCGACGCAGCGTGCCGCCAGCTCGAAGCAGCGGGCTTCGAATTGCACGATCCTGACGCAGGGTGGGAAAATTTCGCGAGACTCCGCGGCACGTACGCATACTATCTCAATGGCCTTGCCGTATACTTTCACATTCCGCCGCTGCGATGGATCGGCGAGAAGACCGCGCTCCCTACTTAAAAGCCGTGCGCGCGATCGATTTTGTGCAGAAAGTGCAACACGTCGCCGAGCGGCACGGCAAACCCGATCGAGCGTTCGTCGTCAAAGCGTGAATCGGCGAGGCCGATGATCTGTCCGGTATCGATCAGGAATACTGGGCCGCCGCTTTCACCCGGCACGATCTGCAACGTGACTTCGAGCGCATCGTTGCGGATCGAGGAGAGGCGTCCCGTCGTGAGCGACGTTGCAAGTCCCAGCTGCTCGTCTTCGAATTCGTCCGGAATCGGATAGCCGAGAAGGGCGACGTCGCGACCGATCTGATCGCCAAGCGGAACTGGGGCTCCGAGCCGCTGTGCCGGCAAATTGGTGTGCGCTGTGCGCAATAGCGCGACGTCGGTATCGTTGTTCACCGCAACCACGTGTGCCGGCACCTTCGTGCGATTGTCGATCGTCGCATGGAGATCCCAGGCATCTTCGACGACGTGCGCGACGGTGAGAATGTCGCTGCCCCAATTACCGGATGCCACGACCACACCCGTACCGTACGCCTCGTCGTAGCCGTCTTTCTTCTTTTCGGGGGGAATGCGCATCGTCAACAGCACGACCGACGGCTTTATCGCGCGCACGACCGCAACGACGCGATCGTCCGGATAATCGGTTGCACAGGCACACAAGAACCCTACGAGCACGGCAGCGGCAATTAGGCGCACTCGGCGATCCTCGCGCGCAACGCTTCGAGACCCGCTCCCGTTCGCGCGCTCACCTCGATGAATCCGTCATGATGCACGTTTGCTGTCGCATCGATCTTGTTGAACACGCGCAGGCTCGGCTTCGCGTCGAGCTCCAAGTCGTGAAGCTGTGCCTCGACCGCGGCTTGCTGGCGCGGCCAGTCGGGATTGGACGCATCGAGCACGTGCACGAGCAAGTCGGCTTCGCGCAGCTCTTCGAGCGTCGCGCGAAACGCATTGACCAGATCCTTGGGCAGGTCGGTGATGAAGCCGACGGTGTCGGCGACGCGCACGTATTCACCGGGCTGCAGATAGACGCGCCGGATCGTCGGATCGAGCGTGGCAAAGGGCTGATCCGCGACGAACACGTCGCTGCGGGCGAGCGCATTGAGCAGCGACGATTTGCCCGCGTTGGTGTAGCCCACGAGCGCGACGAGCGGCTCGTCGCGCGGCGCGCGCCGCCGCGTTTCGCGCTGACGGCGTACCTCTTCAAGCTGCCGACGCAACACGCTG
>JBAUEZ010000162.1:0-3859 GCA_049678885.1 Candidatus Aquilonibacter sp.
CTCGAAGCCCCCGAAGCGGAAGCCGTGCACAGCGATGAGGAGCGCGTACGACTCGAAGCGGAGCTCGCGCGTGCACGCGCAGAAATCGCGCGTGCCGAAGACGGGCAGCTCGACGCGAGCCATCGCGCGGGCGATCTCCGCGAACGCGCGGCGGCACTGACTGCCGAGCGCGATGCGTCTCGCGGCCGTTTGGGGATGCTCGATCAAGACAGCCAACGTGCGCGCATCGCGCGCGAGCAAATGCTGGCGGAGATCGGTGCGCTCGTCTCGCAAACGCGCGATGCGCACGCGCATCTCGAGGGCTTGCGGCGCGGCGTCAGCGATCTCGATGCGAAACTCGATGTTGCGCGGCGCGAACGCGAGACGATGGCCAACGAGCTGTTGCGGCTCGAAGCCGATCTGCGTTCGGCTGAAAACGACGAGCGCGAGGCGGTCGCCGGCGGCGAGCGCCAGCGCACGCGTCTGGCGGAGATCGAGGCGGAGCTCGGCATGCTCGTCTCGCAGTTTGCCCAGAATCCCGCGACGGACGACGAGTGCCACGACGTCGAGGCGCGTTACGCGCAAGAGTCCGACACCGTCATTGAGGAACTACCGCGCCTGCGCGACGAGCTCGCGCGTCTCTCGGCCAACGTCAATCTCAATGCCGAAGCCGAACGCGATGAAGTTGCCGAGCGCGAGGCCTTCTTGCGCACGCAACTCGACGACTTAGCGCGGGCGCGTGAAACGCTGCTTGAATCGATCAAGGAGATCGAGGCGCAGTCGCAAGTGCTCTTTAACGAAACGTTCGAGAAGGTCGCGAGCGCGTTCACCGAGATGTACGGGAAACTGTTTCCCGGCGGCGATGCCAAGATGTGGCAAACCAACCCGGAGAATCTCTCGGAGACCGGCATCGAAATCTCGGTCCAGCCGCCGGGCAAGAAGCAAATGGCGCTAGCCGCGCTTTCCGGCGGCGAGCGCGCGATGACGGCGGCGGCGCTGATCTTTGCGCTGATCGCAGTGAAGCCGTCCCCGTTCTACCTGCTCGACGAAGTCGACGCAGCACTCGACGATGCAAACGTCGAGCGTTTCTCCGACATGGTGCGCGAACTCGCCGGCGATTCGCAGATGATCATCGTCACGCACAACAAGAAGACGATGGAGCTTGCCGACCGCATGTACGGCGTTACGATGCGCGAGCCGGGTGTCAGCTCGATTATCGCGGCAACGCTGACATCGGAGCGGCATCCGGAGCTCGCGCTTGCCTGACCGAAGTAAACCAGCGGCGCTCTTCTCACTCTCGGACAAAACTGGATCGGTTGAGCTCGCGCGCGCGCTGCACGATCGCGGCACGGTGATCTATGCGACCGGCGGCACGAAGCAGCACCTCCACGAGCACGGTATCCCGGCGCACGACGTCGGCGACATGACCGGCTTTCCGCCGCTCTTCGACGGCCGCGTGAAGACCTTGCATCCGAAGGTCTTTGGTGCGATCCTCTACGATCGCGCAAATGTCGAGCATCAAGCGCAGGCGGAGAAGTACGCGATCGCGGCGATCACGACCGTTGTCGTCAATCTCTATCCCTTCGAAGCAACGGTCGCGAAGCCGGGAACGACGCGCACCGAAGCGATCGAGCAAATCGATATCGGCGGCGTCGCATTGCTGCGCGCGGCGGCCAAGAACTACGATCACGTCTGCGTGCTCACGCATCCCTCACAGTACGCGAACTTCGTCAAAGCGCTCGACGCGGGCGAGATACCGGCGCAGATGCGCCACGAGTTCGCCGTGGCGGCGTTCGAACGCACCGCCGAGTACGATGCGGCGATCGCGCACTATCTCGCCGCCGAGGGTTCGGTGCTTCCCAGCGACCTGCCGGGCGCGCTCACGGTCACGCTCCCGCTCTCGCAGCGGTTGCGCTACGGCACCAATCCGCAGAATCGCGCCGCCTTCTATCTCGATCGGCCCGACCGTTTGCCCAAGCAATTGCACGGTAAGGCGCTCTCGTACAACAACTTGCTCGATCTCGACGCGACGTTGCGGATGCTCTCGCGTGCGCCGATCGGCGCGTCGTTCGGCAGCGAGCACGCGCGCTTTGTGCGCGCCGCCGTCGTGAAACACACGGTGCCGTGCGGGGTCGCGCAGCGCTCGAGCGTGGGTAAAGCGGTTGCGGACGCGCTCGAAGCCGACCCCGTTTCGGCTTACGGCGGCGTCGTTGCAACCGATGCGCCGATAGATCTCGAAGCCGCGCAGGCGCTTGCGAGGTTTTTTCTCGAGATCGTCGCGGCGCCCGCGTTTGACGGCGATGCGCTCGAACTGCTGAAGAGCACGAAGAAACTCAAAGACCTGCGCATCATGCGCTTTGTGCCCTCGCTGCCCGATGAGCTCGCGCGTGAATTGCGCGTGCGCAGCGCGCTCGGCGGCGTGCTTGCCGAAGATGACAATCCCGCCGCGCCGCCCGAGACCTGGCGCGTCGTGTCTGCGCGCAAACCGACGACGCAAGAGTGGCATGACCTCGCCCTTGCATGGGACGTCGTGCGCCACGTAAAGTCAAACGGAATCGTCATTGCCAAGGGCGGCACGACGCGCGGCATCTGCGCGGGTCAGACCAACCGCGTGAGCGCGGTCCAGATCGCGGCGCATCGCGCCGGCAACGAGGCCGAGGGTGCGGCGTGTGCAAGCGACGGCTTTTTTCCGTTTGCCGACGGCCTCGAAGCTGCGGTAGCGGGCGGCTGCACGGCGATCATCGCTCCGGGTGGTTCGATTCGCGATCAACAGGTGATCGAGGCAGCCGATCGGCTCGGGGTATCGTTGGTCTTCTCGTCGTATCGCTACTTCCTGCACTAACCCGAGGAGGTGCGCGATGCCTCGTTTCCTTCACACGTCGATCTTCGTCAACAACATGGACGAATCGATCGACTTCTATACCAAGAAGCTCGGACTGAAGTTGCTGGATGGCCCATTTCATTATCCCGGCAACGCCGACATGGCGTTCGTCGGCTCGGATTGGAATTCGTACATCGAGCTAGTCTACGATCTCGAGGAGCACCCGCCGTACACGATCGGGAATCGCTACGAGCATCTCGCGATCGAAGCGGACGGCGAACTCGAGCCATATATCGCGCAGCTGCGTGAGAGCGGCGTGAAGATCCTCAAAGATGTCTACCGGTCGCCGAGCGGCACGCGCGCGATTGCGTTCATCGAAGATCCCAACGGCATTCCGGTCGAAGTGCTCGAGAAGCGCAAGGCGCAAGTCTTAGCTTAGCGATACACGAACGGATCGCTCGGCGGCGCGACCGGCGTGAGCTCGGCGACGTGAAGGCGTAGCGTGCCGGCGTCGTCTTCGATCACGCCGCGTGCGTGCATCCAGTGCCCGTCATACCCGGCAACATTGCGATCGAGTGCCAGCGCCACCGGCGCCGCATCGGCGCGGCAACAGGTGATCGCGTAGCGCACCAAGGCTGAAATCGCGCCCTCGTGTACGGCAACACCGGTGAAGTCGACGCGCTCGCCGGCAAAGGCGTCGCTGAGCGTCGTTTCAGTTGCCCGGTACGTCGGCGCCGGCGCACCAATGATAATGAGCGCGAAGGTTGCCGCTGCGATCAGGCGTGGCACAGGTGACGCGTGCGAGCGAAAGCGCCAAGCGAGCATCGCGCAGTAGATCCCACACGCCGCGAGCGGAATCGTCATCCGCGGATGCACGAGCGTTCCGCCATGGTGCAACGCGATCGTTTCGCACGTAGCTGCAAGGAACAGATACGCTAACGGATCGTGCGCCGCGGTGTGGACGTGTCGCCGCGCGACATTTGGGACGATGCCGGCGGTGCACAGCACACCCATCGCGGCGAATGGCGCGCTAGCGTGCAACGCGGCTGCGAGCGCGAC
>JBAUEZ010000163.1:0-12192 GCA_049678885.1 Candidatus Aquilonibacter sp.
ACTCAGTTTCCGGTGGACCTGACGGTTCGTTCTTCGTCGCGATGGATGATGAGGATCTTATGGCCTTACAGAAGACCTGCCAGCGAGCCCTCAGCAAAGCGAAGACCCTCGAGAACTTCAGTGACGAGAAGAATTTTATTCTGCTTCGTACCACTAGTGATGAAGAGGAACAGACTGAGTCCTCTAACTAGCGAAGTCCAATCATTCCCTAGATGTTTCGCAAGCGCTCGTATCCGATTTCGCAGGTGTTATTGCCAGGCCTCCTCGGTGGATCAACACGCGGGGTGCTTTGTTTTAAAATCACTTAGACGCGCGAACGAGACGCCTCGCCACGGGGGCCTCGTTTTGAAACGGCTTAACTTCGCAGCGCGCCCACCACCTCACACGCGCCACCTCCCGCGGCCCTTGATGTCGGTAAAGAGAATGCCGCAAATACTTTACGCCGCGGGCGGTGATAGCCGTGCCCTATGATGCATTGCTTTGCGAATGAGCTCGTCATAAGCGGCCAGATCCATTCCATCTGGGAAAAAGGTTGGGCCGAAATGCGGACGAATTATTTCATCGGTGCGCAGCATCACAAATCCGTGCTGTGAAATAAACAAGTCGATATCGACGGCCTTTCGCCTCGCTAAGTTAGCGGCGATATCATAGTAATTATACAAAGCAACAACCGCACTTGCCCAGAATAGCAAATTAGCTTCTGCTGCATTCTCGTCGCCGGCTATGGATCCGCTGCTGATAGCGGCACGTGCAGCCAGCAAGTTGTTGATGCTGTGTCGCCGTATGAACGCATCTGCTTCGGGAAGAAGGAACTGCTTCCCAGTCACAGTCGAACACGGATCACTGGTGAATTGTCGCAAGTATGCAATCGTATTCTTTATTCGCTCGTTCGCGTTTATGTACAGCAGCTACCACACCGCGATCAATGCGGCAATGAGAAGCATCGCGGCCTGAACCCACACTCCGAGAGCAGGGGGGCCTTGTTTTGAAACGGCTTAGTCTAATTGCGTAGCACAAGGGTCTCCCCTTCCAGCGCTTTTTACTTCGGCGACGAATTATAGTCCGAATGTCCCACCGTCGGGGACTCCAGGTACTGTCGCCGAGCCTTGTGATGACCGAACCATGGCTGGAGGAGTCCGTACAAATCGCTAGTCGGGTGCTAAGATGGAATCTAGGTGCTCCGGAGGTGACTATGTGTGGACCGGTTTTGCGCACTCTGTAGTTTGCCATTTGGCGTGGGCTTCATCGTTTGACCAATTTCACAGCTTCGCATTCTAGAGACACACGTCTGCGCATCAGACGACTGACCCTCAGCACTGCCCTGCTCGTGCTCGTTGGTTGCAATAGCGGAAGCCCCAGCAATCCGCTGCCGGCGCCGCCGCCGCCGCCGTTGATTCCGGAGTTCGCATATGTCATCAATTACGGCTCGAACAGCGTCTCCGCGTATACGATCAACACCTCGACCGGCGCGCTTACACAGGTGGCGGGCTCGCCCTTCGCGGCTGGCACCGAACCCGACAATGTCGCGATCGATTCCAGCTACTTCGTGTACGTCGCCAATTTAGGCTCGAACAACGTCTCCGCGTATACGATCAACACCTCGACCGGCGCGCTCACGCAGGCGGCGGGCTCGCCCTTCGCGACGGGAACTAGCCCCTCTGGAGTCACAACTGATTCCACCGGCTTCGCGTACGTCGCCAATTTCAGCTCGAACAACATCTCCGCGTATACGATCAACACCTCGACCGGCGCGCTCGCACAGGTGGCGGGCTCGCCCTTCACGGCTGGCACCGCCCCCGAGGGTGTAGCGATCGATCCTACCGGCAAGTTCGCCTACGCGCCTGATTACGGCTCGGCCAACGTCTCCGCGTACAGCATCAATGCCTCGACCGGCGCGCTCACACAGGTGGCGGGCTCGCCCTTCGCTACGGGCACTCTGCCCATGGAAATGGCGATCGATCCCACCGGCAAGTTCGCGTACATCGCCAATTACGACTCAAACAACGTCTCCGCGTATACGATCAATGCCTCGACCGGCGCGCTTACACAGGTAGCGGGCTCGCCCTTCGCGGCTGGCACCGAACCCTTCGGGGTGACGATCGATCCCACCGGCAAGTTCGCATATGTCACCACTAACAGCTCGAACAACGTCTCCGCGTACGCTATCAACGCCTCGACCGGTGCGCTCACGGCGCTGGCGGGGTCGCCCTTCGCGTTGGGCACAGATCCCGCGGGCATGGCGTTCGACCCAACGGGCAGGTTCGCGTACGTCGCCAATTTCAGCTCGAACAACGTCTATGCGTACACGATCAACACGTCGACCGGCGTGCTCACACAGGTGGCGGGCTCGCCCTTCGCGGCTGGCACTGAGCCCGTTGGAGTGGTGGTAGCGAGGAGGTAAAGCTCCGGCCGTCTGCCAGGCAACTGCCGTGGAATGCGCCATGCGTGGATTGCCTGATGCGTGGATTGCCTGATGCGTGGAAACGGCTTGTGACACAAGGCTTTAAGTGCCATGCGAAGACTAGCAAACGCTAGCGAGCGTCGTCTTCGGGAAGCGCAAATTGAATGGTAGCATCGCGCAGTGGTCCGGGACTCACTGCAGCGGTGTGCGGTGCATGAGCGTCGTTCATTGAGCTTCACAGCCGCTAAGCTCGAGGGAGACCTCGCAGCGGTGCGGGCGGGAGTTCGCAGTAGAGGGCCTCGTTTTGAAACGGCTTGGCCATGCGATCGTAACACATCGCACCACGCACCTCGCGCAAAGTACTTAGCATGGGGGCCTTGTTTTAAAACGGCTTAACTCCTATCCCGGTACGGTGACGATCGCACGCGCCGCCGGTACGGTCATATCCCGCGCGTTTTCAACTCGTTGCCTCGATGAATCCATGTCCGTGCGGGTATCGCGGACTAGGCGGTGCGGAATGCCGCTGCGATGACACAAGCGTGGCGAAGTACATTGGCAAACTCTCGGGACCATTACTCGACCGGATCGACTTGCAAATCGAGATCGCACGCGTGCCCTTCGACGACATGGTGCGACGCGACGGTGCTGAGCGTTCGCCGCTTATCCGCGAGCGCGTCGTTGCTGCACGTGCGATTGCTCGCGAACGTTTCGCCGGAACGCAGGTCGGCGCGAATGCCGAGATTCCTCCGAGCATGATGCGCACGTACTGTGCGCTCGATGACGCTGCGATGCGCGTGTTAGCCGCGGCCAGCGCGAAGCGGCAGTTCTCGGCGCGTGCTCTCGATCGCATCGCCCGTGTGGCCCGCACGATCGCCGACCTCGCGGAGGCGCCGAACATCTGCGCCGAACACATCGCCGAGGCGATTCAGTACCGCAGTCTCGAAAGGCTCGACGGGCGGGCCGCTTAATTAGGTCGCTATTGCCGACAGGTTGCCGCGACGCTTAAGACGGTTTGCGTAAGCGCGTTCTCGGCTGACGCGGTGCTACGCTGTTGCTCGGCAACGCCAACGTAAAATCGAGCAATCGGGCTATTTGAAAGTTCCGTAGGTGGCTGGCTGACCGCTGGATCCTGATCCACGGTTGGATCGGCGGGGCCCGAGCGGCCGCGCGCAGAGGCCGAGAGAACATCCCGAAAGCTGACGTCCTGATCGCCCTGGCCGACTTGCGCGCCGGATCCTCCGCTGCCGGTCGCGCCCTGCATTCCGTCACCTTTAGCGACGAGTGCCTGCAGCGAGAAAGTATCTGAGAGGCCGTAGAGTATGTTCAAGATCTTGCGCTGTTGATCGGAGACTGCTTGCAACTGAGCCTTGAGCAAGAGCGCTTCTTTGTCAGCGTCAGTCTTCGCAACGATCGGAAAGCGCGATCGATCATTTAGTAGCGAGTCAATAATCGCCAGGTTATGGACAATTTCATCGGCCAGCTTGATGAGATGTTGGTTATCTAGGAGGAGCGCAGCACTCGGGTCGTGAGCGCCCCCGAAACGCGAGGTCCGTTTACCAAAGGCGCTCCCGACCTCGCTAACTGGGATGAAGTCTCTTCCCATTTCGAGCAGCAACGGCTTAGAACTCTCGATGAGCCGATCATTTGCTTGCAAGCCAGTGATCGTATAGAGCACGGTGTCCGCGGTCGCGGTGCAGAGTTGCGTCGATCGGACGGTAATGATCGTCTTTAGAGCAGTGGGCACGGGCGCCGGCGTGTCCGCCGGTGCTGCGACGACGGCCGCAAATATGAAGATTGCTAGCATCGTGCACTTAAGCCCCGTTCTTGAGACGACACTGGAAGTGCCCTCGGCCCGGTTCGATCTCCTCTGCACGGAGTTTACCACGGCGGACCTGATCGATCTCTCGGAGTAAGCGCGCCGAGCACGGAAAGGCTCGACGGCCGCGCCGCGTGAAATAGGCGTCCTCCATGAAACGTCTCGTCGCAGGTGCGGTTGTCGTCATTTATACCTGCGTTTTTCCGTTGAGAGCCTTGGCGGTGGAGTATCCGTCTTCAAGCGAGATGCGTTTTGCGCGACCGGATGCTCAGCGCTTGCGCCTAGGCCAATTTGAGTATCGCAATTCGTCCCACGGAAAAGAGGTCGGTGACTACACGATCAGGATTCGGTTGGTCGACGGTTCGGTGAAGCATTACGATTTTCTCGCCGCCGCCAGGTTTTCAAATGGATTCAACGGATTCAGGACCCAGCGCTGGGAGTGCGTAACGACATCGGCGCTGGAACCGATCTCGGCCACCCTGAGTTTTGGCAACCCTTCCCAGCCGCCCATTTTTGATATCAAGTACGCGTCGGGCCGCGTCACCGGCTTTGTTCTGAGACGGAAAGGTCCCAACGCCGGGACGAGGCGTTCTATAGACACTGCATTGCCGAGCGGCACGTTTGATCAGCGCGTCGACTGGGCCACGGTACTCGCAAGCGATCTGAACCCGGGCAGCCGCTTCCGGTTCAATGTGTACGATCCCAGCATTGGGTTGAGCCGCGCAGAGGCTCAGGTTGGCCCGGCAACGCGGATCACGGTTCCTGCGGGCTCGTTTAACGTCTTCCCGGTTGTCTACACAATCGCAAAGAGCAGCGGAACGGAAACCTATAAGGTCTTCGTAACACGAGCGCTTCCGCGATTGCTCATCCGCGAAGATTTTCAGAATGGAGTGGTTGGGGAACTCGTTCGAATCGACCAATAACGTGCCGAGGCGATTCAGTACCGCAGTCTCGAAAGGCTCGACGGCCGCGCCGCGTGAAATAGCGAGTATGCAAACCACTGACCGTATCGCCTGGGAAGGCAACGTCGACGCAGCGCTGGCGCGCGCGGACGCGGAACATCGCTTCGTATTTTTGGACGTCTTCAACCCCGGTTGAGGGGGCTGCCAAGCTATGGATACCGTGACGTATCCATCCACCTCGGCCCGCGACGTGCTGCTGGAGTACGCGGTGCCGCTACAACTCAACAACACCGACTCCGCCAACAATGCGTTTCTACACAAGATTCATCATATCTGGACGCCGGATTTGCGCGTCTTCAACCATAACGGCGACGAGCTTTATCGTTTCGACGGGTTCGCACCGCCGGCCGAATTCATTGCGCGTATGCTCTGCGGTTTCGCGATGGCAAACTTGCGCTCGAAGCGCTTCGACCAGGCCGAGGCGCTCTACGAACGCGTGCTGCGCGAATATTCGACGAGCTACGCTGCGCCTGAGGCCCAGTACTATCTCGGCGTTTCGCGGTACCGGCGCGACCCCGACAGCGATGAGCTGCTCAGGCAATGGGCAGAGCTGCGTTCGCACTACCCGAACAGTGAGTATCGCATGAAGCAGTCGTTCAAGGATTTCCCCGAACCGGCTACTTGATCTCTCCGCATGAGACGAAGGCTGGAGTGTCGTCGGCGCCCTTGTGCACGTCGATCGCAGCCTTGAGCGGCCACTGCGGCGCTCGATTCAAGATGTCGCAACTGCCCTGATGGATGTGTGCCGGCTGTTCGATGCCATCGGGTGCGTTGGCCATGTTGAGCACGACGTGCAGACCGTCCGCCTGCTGGGTCAGGACGGCTGTACCGTTTTCACCGCTTCCGTGCCTGGCGTTCAGCTTAATAGTAAGCGAGCTAACATCGGTAGCACCAGCGGAGGAAACGCACACGATCAGTGCGGCGGCGAAGAGCACGAGGATACGGCGGATCATCATGCTTCGAGTATATGCAGAGCGCCTTATGGAGCACTTATGATACGAACAGCTCACGCTCGGTATTCTTAATGTTCTTTACGTCGAACGACGACTGCCACCACGGGGTAGCCGCGCCGGCGCTTTGCAGTACAAGCGGCTGCGTCTGCGTTGCGGTCTGCTCCAGTGCACGAAACTCGTAGTGGTCGACGAGCTTGATCGCCTCGAAAGCGTATGCGCCTCTACTCGGATCGAAGCTCAGACGATTCTTGATGTACGCAAGGTGCGCCGCATTCGGACCACGTGCAATCGCAAATCCGGCGAGACCGTCGCACGCGGATTGCGGAAGGTCCATCGCGAGCATCACACAATCGTCGTCGCGGTATGCCTTGACGATGAACACGCGATCGTGCACCACCATCGACGATGGAGTACTCACGTTCCGGACGGACTATGGCGTTACGGTCGGATTCTTATCAGCGAACGCGCCGTTGGGATTCGGCTTGACCCATACGATGAGATCCCACTGCGTGGGAAACTCGAAGATCGTGGCGACGTTGCTGGTGCTCGGCACCTTGCCGGCGTCGACTAGGGTTTTTGCCGACGGATTGGTGAGGCTCCCACCCGCCTTCGTGAAATCGGCGTTCATCATGTATTGATCGTAGATCATCTTGCCATCCGCCTGCGCGACATAATGAACGTGTCCGTCGAATTCCACCCAGCGTCCCGGATTGACGCCCCACAGATTCGGACGCGGCTCGCCGTTCGGACGCGGTACCGAGAAATCGGCGCCCAGCAGATTCCCGTTCTTGTCGTACCACAGTTGGCTTGGGTGCGTCGGATCCGCGTTCCACTTCTTATCTGCGTAGCTGATTGCGCCCGTGTCATCCTCACTGGTGTACCGTACGTAGCCGGCTTTCTCCGCGTCGCTCGCCTTGGGGAAGCGCGCCATCAGGTCCTTTTGTATCGACTGCACGAAGGCCGTCTCGCTCGCGCTCTCCGGTCCGTTGTACGTCGGACCTTCATCGGCACGCGCAAGCGCGCTAAAAGCAAGCGCAAGAATTGTTGCAAAAGCTGCGATTCGTACCTTGGTCATACCGCCCTCCCTTTAAAACCACAGAAGGCCTGCGCGCAAGGCTTTGTGACTTCCTATGTGACAACAACGTGGCAATGTTCGCGAGTTTGCAGCGGCACCGCAACTATCGGCTCTACTTTGGCGGCCAATTCGTCTCGCAGATCGGAACGTGGCTACAAACCGCGGCACAAGCCTGGCTCATACTCCAGCTAACACATTCAGCGCAAGCCGTCGGTGTGCTCGGTTTCTTCTTCTACGGGCCATACGCCGTGCTCGGACTCGTGGGCGGCGCGGTCGCCGATCGCTGGGATCGGCGCAGGACGTTGCTCATTACGCAGGTAGCGATGGCAATATGCGCCCTCTTGCTCGCGCTTGCAGTGTATGCGCACTTCGCCACCGTGTGGTTCATCGACGCGATCGCGCTCGTGCGCGGCATCGTCCTGGTGTTTAACAGCCCGAGCCGCCAAGCGCTGATGGTGCAGCTCGTCGGTCGCTCCGAACTCGGCAACGCGATCGCGCTCAACTCAAGCTTGAACAACGCGACGCGCATCGTCGGCCCAGCGCTTGCCGGTATTCTGATCGATACGACCGGTTTGGGGATGTGTTTCTTGCTCAATGCGATCAGCTTCATCCCGGTCATCTGGGCGATCGCTGCGATGCGCCCGAGCGAATTTCACCCGCAGGCCGACCTGCGGCGCGGCGGCGCACTGCTCGACTCGATCCGTGCCGGATTGCGCTACGCGCGGCACACCAAGACGCTCGCAATCGTGCTCTTGATGATGTTCGTCGTCTCGTTCTTTGCGATCAACTTCAATGTGTTGCTCCCCGTGCTCGCGCAGCAGACGCTGCACGGCGGCGCCCAAACCTTCGGCTGGATCGCGGCGGTATTTGGTTTAGGCGCAATGATCGGCGCGTTGATTTCTGCATCCCGCGCGCGCGCGTCACGCCGGCTGCTGCTGGCTGCATGTGTGATCTTCGGTGTGGCACAATGCGTACTCGCGCTGCAGGAACGCGTCGTTCCGGTCGCGTTGTTGCTGCTCGTTACCGGCGTAGCCTACACGATCTACACCGCCGGCACGAACGCGTTCGTACAACTCGCGACGCCGGGTTTCTTACAAGGGCGCGTCGGCGGACTCTACAACTATGCGTTCATCGCGAGCGGCCCGATCGGCTCGCTGCTCGCCGGCTGGTTGTGCGAGGTCGGTGGAACCAAACTTGCGTTCATCATCGGCGGTGCCGCGACGCTGGTTATGGCGCTGTTCGGCTTGGTCACCTATCCCTGGCCGATGCCGACGGGTACGGCGCGCAAGCGCGCTACGACGTAGCGTCGAGCGCGGGAACGGCGTCGCCGTCGAGAAACACGCGCAGTTCGCTCGACGAGAATTGCACCCCGCTCCAAAACGGCCCGAACTCACCGAAGCGCGCGCTCGCCTCGTCGAAGCGCATATCGTATATGAGCTTCTTAAAAACCAGCGGATCGTCGGCGTAGAGATCGACGCCCCACTCGAAGTCGTCAAACCCGATCGAGCCCGAGATCACTTGCGTTACCGCTCCGTGATACGTGCGCCCGACCTTGCCGTGCTCGGTCATCATCTTTGCACGTGTCTCGAACGGCAGCATGAACCAGTTGTCCTCGCCCTCGCGCTTCTTGTTCATCGGATAGAAGCACGCGTAGCGGCGGCGCGGGATCTTGGCCCACAACCTCGGCCCGACGTACGGGCTCTCGGCTTGCTTGCGCACGAGCTCATCGAAGGCCGCGATCCATTCGGGCGTTTGTGGCGTGAAGCCGCGGGACTGCAGCTCGGCGTGAATCTTGCCGGTCGCATCGTACATGCCGAGTTCCAACACCGAAACGTACGAGCCGAGGGCTTGCAGATATTCGCGCACTTCGAGCTTATCGACCAGGGTCTGCGCGTACGCGAGTCCGTCGTAGGTGCGCGCGTAGTGCGTCAGCATCAGGTCGCCCTTGTGGCCGATGATCTGCGCGAGCCCGACATCGCCGTCTTTTCCCGATTGCAGGTGCTCGAAAAGATCGCTTGCATGCGCCGCGTACTTGGCGCGTCGTTTCTCGGGCAGCCCGTCCCACGAGCGCCGGTCGAAGGCAAACATGCGGTGGAGGATCCACCAACCCTCGAGCGACTCGGGTACGTTCGGATCGCGCATAATGGTTGGTTATGCTCCTCGTTTGAGTGCTTTGACGCGGCGCATCTCCGCTTCGACCTCGGCCACCAGCGTCTCCGGCCGCTCACGGTATTTCGCCCACAATTGGGGCATGTGCGCGATGTCATCGAGCACGCGCGTGTAGACGCTATTAACGGGCGTGGGCACACCCTGCATCTGCCCCGCGGCTGCGACCGCGCCATTGAGCCAATCGACCTCGGTCTGCGGCTTGCCCGCGCGCAGATCGAGCAACAGCGAAGGCAGCTTCGTGCCACGGCCGCCGGCGATGCGTGCACCCATGACCGTGCGTGCGACGGGGCTTGGCAACGACGCCGACGCGAGCAACGCACGCACCGGATAGCGCGGCAAATCGATCGGCTTGAGCTTCATTGCCGCCATGACTGCGCCGACTTCGCGAATCATGCGAATCTCGAGCGTAAAGATCTTTTCGAAATGTACCAAACGTGACGGCAAAACATTGAGGATCGCGCAGCTCGCGTTGGCAACGACGTTGAGCGCAAGCTTGCTCCATTTGAGCGCCCGCCAATCCGAGAGCACTACGACGCGCATCCCGCTGCTGGCAAACGTGGCCGTAAGCCAGTTGAATGCGCTGTCGCCGACTGGCGCAAAGGCGAGGCCGCCTTCTTTGGTGGCGTTCGCATGCCCGTCGCGGTCGCGACCGACCGGCACGGTGAGCGCCGCAGCAATGACGTTGTTGGGCCCAAACGCCGTCGCGAGTTTCTCTTCGTTGCCGACACCGTTTTGCGGCGAGACGAACACGCACTTTTGCGGATACGCGATCGCCTTGCGCAAAGTAGCGATCGCGCCGTCGGTGTCGTAGGCTTTGGTTGCGACGATCGCGACGTCGGCATCATACGGTGTAACCGCGTCAAGCGCGCGCGGTGCATACGCCACCTCGACGCCGATCGATTCCAACTTACCGCCGAGATAGCTACCGACCGCGCCGCGTCCGACGATGTATATCTTCACGGCGCCACGTCCGTGCTGCCGAAGCCGCCATTGCCACGCACGCTCTCGGGCAACTCTTCGACGACCTCGAATTGTGCGCGCGAAACCGGCGCAATCACGAGTTGCGCGATACGGTCGCCGCGTTTGATCGTCACCGGCACGGAGCCGAGGTTGGCGAGAATCACGCCGATCGGTCCGCGATAATCGGCGTCGATCGTCCCCGGCGCATTCAAACACGTGATACCGTCGCGCAGTGCAAGGCCGCTACGCGGACGCACCTGCGCCTCGAATCCCGGCGGCAACGCGATCGAAAGCCCGGTCGGCACGAGCGCGCGTGCACCGGGCACGAGCGTCAGCGTCTCGTCGACTGCAGCGCACAGATCGGCACCCGCGGCAAGCTCGCTCATGTAAGAAGGGAGCGGTACATCATCCGCTCCGGGTAGGCGCTTGAGCGCGACCCGCACGAGCGTATCCATCGTGGGGGTCATTTAGAAAGAAGTTGCGATAACTCTTCCCGGAAGCTCTCGATGTCGCGGAACGACCGATACACGCTTGCGAAGCGGATGTACGCGACGGGATCGAGCGTCCGTAGCGCCTCCATCAGCTTCTCGCCGACCATCGTGGAGCTCACCTCGCTCTCACCGCGCGCGAAGAGATCGCGCTCGAGGTCGGCGGCGACCGCTTCCATCTGATTCTCCGAGATCGGCCGCTTCTCGCACGCCTTGCGTAAGCCGTTGAGAATCTTCTCGCGGCTGTACTGCTCGCGACGTCCGTCTTTTTTGACCACGAACAAGCGCGGCGCTTCCATGCGCTCGTAGGTGGTAAAACGATGCTTACAGCGCGGGTCCAAACACTCGCGCCGGCGGCGGACAACAGTTTCGTCGTCGCGAGAGTCGACCACGCGGGTTTCGCTCTTGCGACACGTCGGACAAATCAGCTCTTCGTACCTCGGGAACTATATATAGTAGGTGATGGTATTATACGGTACTACCCCTAGTAAACGCAAAAAGGCCGCCCGGCGTGCCCGCCAGTCGGCCCCTGGAGATTGAATTTGAGGCGGCCTCACCGTCCGCCGAACGAACTTTGGCTAGGAGGCGGCTCCGATTTTGAACATCTTGGTCCCGCACTCCGGGCACTTGCCTTCGGTCGCGGGGCGGCCGTTCTTCATCGTGATCTGCACGGCGTCTTTGATCTGCCGCTTCGTCTTACACTTAACGCAATAGGCTTCTGCTGCCACCTGTGGATCCTCCAGTGCTTCGGGCTGGGTGCGGCTGCCGTATTCGGGTATGCCTGCGGGCCTCCTGTGGGGCGGCCCTAGGCGGGACCCTTCCTCGTCGGGATGGGTGACCCGTGGATGCTCCGGAGTATACCACCCGAGCGGCCTTCGAAACCCTGCGAGGGGATCGCGGCTTTGCCTGGGACGGCGAGGCCTTATGGGCGCTTGGCAGCCTAGTTGGGCTACAGCGGCCATGCGTGGCGATTGTCGGCACGCGCGCGGCGACGCCGTATGGGAAGCGCCTTGCACGCACGTTTGCGCGCGATCTCGGGGCGGTAGGCTGCTGCATCATCTCCGGATTGGCGCTTGGGATCGACGCAGCCGCGCATGAAGGCGCATTGGACGCTACCGCACCGACCATCGGCGTGCTCGGAAGCGGTCATGCGCGCTTCTTCCCGCACCGCAACCTCGCACTCGCCGAGCGCATGCTGGCAAACGGTGCGATACTTTCGCCGTTTCCACCGCAGCAGTGTGCCGAGCCCTGGCATTTTCTGGCTCGCAATGCGATCGTCGCTGCGCTCGCCGACGCCGTCGTCGTGATCGAAGCGCCGGCGCGCAGCGGCGCGTTAAACACCGCGGGCTGGGCCGCACCGCGCATTCC
>JBAUEZ010000164.1:0-5552 GCA_049678885.1 Candidatus Aquilonibacter sp.
GCAATGACGACTGTAAACAGCACCACCAACGGGACGACCAAAACGCGTGTCGAGAGCGACTCGATGGGCAAGATCGAGGTTCCCGCAGACAAGTATTACGGCGCGCAATCGGCGCGTTCGCTCATCCACTTCGACATCGGTGAAGGCTCGTGGCCGAAAGACCGCATGCCCAAGCAAGTGATTGTCGCGATGGCGCAGCTCAAGAAAGCCGCCGCGCTCGTCAATCACGATCTCGGCAAGCTCAACGACGAAAAGACCAAGCTCATCGTGCAAGCGGCCGACGAAGTAATCGCGGGCAAACTCGATGCAAACTTCCCGCTGCGCATCTGGCAGACCGGTTCGGGCACGCAGACGAACATGAATGTCAACGAAGTCATCTCCAACCGCGCGATCGAGATCGCGGGCGGCGAGATGGGCTCGAAGAAGCCGGTGCATCCCAACGAGGACGTGAACATGTCGCAGTCGTCGAACGACACGTTCCCGACGGCGATGCACATGGCCGCCGCCGAGGCGGTAGTCCAGATGCTTCCGGCGGTCAAAGCGCTGCGCGACGCGCTCGATGTCAAAGCCAAGCAGTGGAAAGGCATCGTCAAGGTTGGGCGCACGCACTTGCAAGACGCAACGCCGCTGTTGCTCGGCCAGGAGTTCTCGGGATATGTGACCCAGCTCGACCGCGCGATAAGGGCAATCAAAGAAGCACTCGATCCAATCTACGACCTCGCGATCGGCGGAACGGCCGTCGGCACCGGCCTCAACGCGCATCCGGAATTTGGCGAGCGCATGGCCAAGAAGCTGGCTGAATTGACGGGACTGCCGTTCCGCTCGCATCCGAACAAGTTCACCGCACTCGCGTCACACGATGATTTCGTCTTTGCCTCAGGCGCGCTCAAGACACTTGGCGCGGCACTGATGAAGATCGCCAACGACATCCGCTGGCTCGCCTCGGGTCCGCGCGCCGGCATCGGCGAGCTGATCCTTCCGGAAAACGAGCCGGGCAGCTCGATCATGCCGGGCAAGGTCAACCCGACGCAGTCCGAACAGATGACGATGGTCGTCGCGCAAGTCTACGGCAACGACGCCGCGATCGGCTTCGGCGCGTCGCAAGGGAACTTCGAGCTCAACGTCTTCAATCCGGTGATTCTCGCGAACTTCTTGCACAGCGCGAACTTGCTGCGCGACTCATGCACGATGTTCCGCGAGCACGCGGTCGAGGGACTCCAAGCGAATGAGGCCGTGATTAAGAAGTATCTCGACGAATCGCTGATGACGGTGACGGCGCTCGCGCCGAAGATCGGCTACGACAAGGCGGCCGAGATCGCGAAGAAAGCGCACCACGAAGGCACGACGCTCAAAGAGGCGGCGCTCAAACTCGGACACGTAACATCGGTCGAATTCGATAAGACGGTCATCCCTAAGGAGATGACCCACCCGAAATAACCGCTATTTAGGACCTTGGCTTAGGCGGCGTATTTTCCAACGAAGCGTGCGAGATTCTCGCGCGCTTCGTGCGTTATCTCGAAGAAGGCGACGTTGTACTTCGGGCTCATTGTCTGATGGGCGACCACGCGGCCACGCAGGTTGACGTGCTGATTTTCCAGGGGAATCACCAGCTCGATCGCCCCCGACTGGAATCTCGTCGTCGGTATTCATGTGGACGCCGCCGGTGGAGATGTTGATCGCGTGCGCGTTGCGCGCGTCTGCGCCGTGCTTGTAGCGCAAGACGAAGTCGACGGGCACGCGTACGCTCGAGCGCGTCAACCCCTCGATGCTCTTGACCTCGGCCTGCGCGGTCGTGCGGGCGCGCGGGCAGCGTCGTTGGCCTTGGCGATGGCCTTGCTGTGTTCGCCGGCATTCTGCAACGCGACGACGTAGGCGTAGCGCGGACCGTTCTGCTTGCTCGAGACGATCTTGCCACGCAGCGGAACCGTGGGCGCGCCGTGCACTGAGAGCGTGAATTCAAGTTGGGTGCCCGTCGGAAAACCGTGAACCGAGCGCATACGGCATTCAGCCGCGCTTAAATGCTCGATGATGACCATGACGGACGAGGTGTCCTGGCCCTCGCTGACCATCGTGGGAACTTCCAGCGACGATAACGCCGCGGGTTGTGAATCTGCCATAACAGATACGACTTCGGTCACATTCGCGTTGCCGGTTAGGTCGGCAAATGTTTTCCGGCCTGCATGCACAAGAGCTTGACCTTGCGTTTGCGTCGCCTTGACGATTGGCCTTCGATAAAGCGCGCGATGCTTTCGTGTGCTTCGCTGGTCATTTCGTAGAAGGCAACGTTATAGTTTGGGCCTGACGCCTGATGTGCAACGATCCGGCCGTGAACCTTGATCCGTTGCGCTCCGCCCAAGGGAATGTCGAGCTCGATCGCGGCCCCGACGGGAATATCGTCGTCGGCGTTCATGTGGACGCCGCCGGTCGAGATGTTCAGCGCGCGGGCGGTACGCACCGGACCTCCGGGTTGTGCATACCGGAGCTCAACGTCGACCGCGACCCGTACGCTCGCGCGGGTCAGGCCGTTATCGGTCTTGAACTCGACGTGTGCGGCTATTGGAAATGCGTTGACCGAGCGCATCCGGCACTCCGCCGCGGTCAGGGTCTCGATAATCGCCCATGACCGGCGATCCGCCGCCGGCGCTTACCATCGTCGGAACTTCCAGTGACGTCATGTCTTAGTGAATGATATGACGGAGCATCAGGGAACCCGCTACCGCCAGCAGCGCTATACCAACAATTATCAAAAGATGTGGCGATTTCAGGCGCAGCGAAAGACGCGCGCCGAGCGGTCCCCCCAAGAGGCCGCCGGCGACGAGCGGGATCACGTCGGGCACCTTGACGTCGTGCTGAAGCGCATGCACGATCAAGCCCGTTGGTGAGGTAAGGATGAGGATAAAGTGCGAGGTCGCACTGATCGCGTGCGCGGGAAGATTGGAGAAGTAGAGCATCGACGGCACGGTAATGACACCACCGCCGATGCCGAAAAGACTCGAGACCAAGCCGACGAGAAAGCCCAAGCCGACGGCGGCACGATAAGACATTGGGCGCTCGCCGCCCGCCGCATGCTCCACGCGTCCGGCCACGCGTAGCCTCGCGTTGAAGATCATGTCGACCGCAATCGCGACGAGAAAAATCGCGAAGACCCAATCAAACGCTTGCGGAGAGATGCGCTTGGAGAGCAGCGCACCGACGATGCTGCCGGGCAAACCGCCGCTCGCAAATATCAGCCCAAGCTTGACCTTGACGCGGCGATGCAGGAAATAGGTAAATGCGCCGGCGCCGCTATTTGCCGTAACCAGCACGAGTGACGTGCCCGCCGCTTGATCCGGCGGAAGATTGAAAACCAGGCGCAGCAGCGGCACGAGAATGAACCCACCGCCCAAACCGACCATCGATCCGGCCACACTCGCAATGAAGGCGGCGACGAAGAGCTCGATAGTGGGGAGCATGCCGTGCAGCATGCTCCGATTATGCCGGAGCGGGTTGTGCAGTTACCGCGCTATTAGTCGCAGGCGCGCCGTCCTTGACGTCCAGGATGTTGTAGATGCGGATCGGGTCTTTCTTGCCCTTTACCGTAACCGGCTCGAGCTCGTCACCCACGACGAAGTCCTTAACTTCCCGATAGGTGTAATCGCTGATGATGATCTCGCCCGCCTTCGCGACGTTGTAGAGGCGCGCGGCCAAGTTGACATTGTCACCGATCACCGTGTAGTTCATGCGCGAACTCGCGCCTAGATTCCCCATGACGACGTCGCCCGTATTGATGCCCATGCCCACGGTGAACTCGCGTTTGCCCATCGCCTTCCACTTCGCAGCTAACTCCAGAATCTTTTTCTGTTGGGCGACAGCGGCGCGTACCGCGTTCTCGGCATCGTCGGGCGTTTGATACGGCGCCGAGAAGACCGCCATGACGCAGTCGCCGATGAACTTATCTACGTAACCGCCGTATTGAAAGATGATCGCGCACATCTCTTCGAAGTACTCGTTGAGCTGCGCGTAAATTTCCTCAGGCGTCATGTTCTCCGACATCGCGGTGAAGCCGCGAATGTCGCTGTAAAAGATCGTCGCCTTGACCTTCTTGCCCTTGAGGGCAAGGGCATTGCGCGGGTCTTCATGCGAAAGAATGTCGGTGACGATCGCCGGGCTGACGTGCATGCCGAAGAGGTTCGTGACCATGCGCCGTTGCGCGCCCTCGTAAATGACCCGATAAAGGCCGACGAAGAGCGTGGCCAAAATCATCGCGAGTCCGACGTGCACGAGGTCGATCCACACGAGCTTTTCGACGAAAAACGCGGCGTTGATATAGGCGTACACGAGGGTCGCAACGAGGGAGATCGCGATGGCCCACGTCGTCTTCGGAAGACTGAACGAGAGCGAGAGCACCAGCGGCAGCAGCATAATCAACAGGATGTTGAGCCACTGTGGCACAGGGCGCATATAGATCCCGCGTAGCAACTGATCGGCGATGCGCGCGTTCGCGAAAAGTCCCGGCGTGTTCGCTTGCCGCGCAGTTTGCACGAAGTCGCCTTGGCCCTGCGCCGTGTCACCGATGTAGATCAGCGCGCCCTTGGCAAACTGGCTGAGGTCCGAGACCGACATCGAGTACGCGTCGGAGAGTGAGAGCACACCGCGTCCGGGGAAGGTCGGTGCGTGCTCTTCAACGCGGTTGCCGGAGTCGGTGGTGAGTTGGAGCGTCGTAAAGCGCGGCGCGACGAGCAAGAACGTTCCGTTCGAGTCCTTGGGAATCGACGCGAAGTCGAGCGGTTTGCCGGTATAGGTTTGGACGGCCGCCGCAGCAAGCCCGAAAAAGGTCTGATTGTTGTTCGCGCCGCCACCCGACGTGCGGATGCGTAACGGTTGGCCGAGGAAGATGCCGCCCGGCTCATCGACGGTGGTGAAGCCGCTGCCCGCAATGTACGGCGCCAGTGCAGGCGCGATCGGCGAGATGCCGAGGCTACCGGTCGTGGTTGTGTTTACCGTGTAGGAGAGCACCGTCGGGATCGCTTTGATGCCTGCGGCGAATGCGGCGTCATAGGCCGGGTTGGGCGCCGGGTCGATGAAGTCGATATCGAAGACGACGGTCTTTGCCCCGGCCTTTGCTAAGTGCTGCAGGAGCGTGCCGTAGACGCTGCGCGGGAATGGGTATTGGTGCAGGACCTTGACGTTGCTACCGTAGGTCAACTCGTCGATGCGAATGATGCCTAGGTTGGGATTCTTCGAGTCATCACTGTCGTACGCCGGCGTGCCGAGGCCCATGCTCGGCCCAAGGTTCAGCGCAGCGTAGTGCGCCTGCAGATCGGTGACGATGTGGACGAGCGGAATCGAATCGTTGTTGATCAGGAGCAGCGTCAGACCGATGGCGCTGGCGCATAAGCTCAGCGCGATGGCGATAGCGAACGTTCGCAATCGTGTACTCATGGCCCAGGCCTCCCGCGCCGTTCTACGGCGTCACGACTCTGTCGCTACGCGTTGACGCGCCCGATATAACGACGGTCGCGCGTATCGATACGAATGACATCGTCCTGATTGATGAAGAGCGGTACGTTCAC
>JBAUEZ010000165.1:0-1549 GCA_049678885.1 Candidatus Aquilonibacter sp.
CATCCGGCGAGCAATCCGACGCGTGCGCGGGGCGCGCCCTGCGCCGGCGTGCGCTCGGGAAGCGGCACCTTCGCGGCGGCGATATCAATCGATGGCAGCAGCGCGCCTCCGCGCGCAAAGCGGTTGAGCCCGAGCTTCGCGCCGAGATTCATCAGCGGCGCAAGGCGCAGCAGGCGCTGCGGATAGGGAAAGAGCGCGAAGATCATCGCGCGAAATGCGCGCTCGAAAGGCGAGCGCTTCGTCTCATCTTCGACGCGCGCGCGCGTCGATTCGATCAGCAGATCGTAGCGCACGCCGGACGGGCAAGCGGTGACGCACGCCATACATCCCAAACACTGGTCGAAATGTTGCACCACCGAAGCATCCATCGCGATGGCGCCGTCATGCAGGCCTTTCATCAAGTCGATGCGCCCGCGCGGTGAATCGGCTTCGAGGCCCCACGAGCGATAGGTCGGGCACGCGGGCAAGCAAAACCCGCAGTGCACGCAATCCGAAATGAGATCGATGGTGCTGCGCGTTTGCGTCGTCACAGTCCGCCCACGAATCCGCCTGGACTCAATCGCCGCTGCGGATCGAAGCGCTCTTTGAGCGCGCGCATCAATGCAAATGCGGGCGGTGGCGTGCCCCACGGATCGAACGCACTGCGCACTGCGGCCGGGGCTTCGGTCGTAACGAGCGTGCCGCCGACACTCTCCGTCCAGGTGCGCGCGGCCCGCAGCGCATCGAGCACGCGCGCCGTATCGCCAACTTCACCGCCAACGAATGCCGCGCCAACGACCGGATAGACAACGGCACGCGCGTCATCCAGCGCCGCAAAGAGCGGAGCCACCGCATGGCCGTGCAGTTCGTCCAGCAGCGACGCCGGTGCCGCCATCTTCACTTGCAGTGCCCCGCGGGTGCGCGCCGCGTCATGTTCCGCCTCGAGCGTGCGCGTCTCGTCGGCGTCGCGACCGGCAAGGGCAAGCAGCGCATCACGCTGCGCCGCAACCCCGTCTGGAAAACCTTCAAAGCGCACGCAACTCGCGTACTGCGCTCCATCGAAGACGCCATAGACGGCGCTTGGTTCGAGCTGCGCTTGCGTCATCGCAGCGCACAGGTCGCGCAACGCGCGCGCGTCGTGACCCGCAAAGACGACATCGATCGTAGCCTGCGGCAACGGGTGCAATCGGAACGTCACCGTGCCGACGAACGCAAGCGTCCCGTAGGTTCCGATCATCAACTTCGGAATGTCGAATCCCGCGACGTTTTTCACGACCTTGCCGCCGCCGCGTGCGATCGTGCCGTCGGCGCGTACGATCGTCATGCCGACGATTGTGTCCTTGGCGGTGCCGTAACGCGTTCGCAGCGGACCGTACGCCCCGCTTGCGACCGCGCCGCCGACCGTGGTGTGCTCGGGATCCGGTGGATCGAGCGCAAGACGCTGCCCTTCTTTGCGTAGTGCAGCCTGTAAGCGCGCGATCGTCATGCCGGCCTGCACGGTAACGATCTGATCCGCTGGAATGTACTCAATGATCTCATCGAGCGCGCGCGCCGAGAGCGTCTCATCCAC
>JBAUEZ010000166.1:0-23562 GCA_049678885.1 Candidatus Aquilonibacter sp.
GCCTAAAGTCATCCGCATCGCGCGGATAACACCTCTGGAGAATCACTTGACACAAGGTAACAACAAACAACAACTAACGCTCCCCGTCGAGCGCCGCGCAAAAGTCGGTACGACGAGCGCTGCGGCATTGCGCCGCGCCGGAAGAATTCCCGGCGTGGTCTACGGGCACGGCAGCGAACCGCTGCACGTGTCGTTCGAGGCGAAAACCTTCGATGACCTGATGCATCACGGCGGCCGCACCGGTGTGCTGACGCTCACGCTCGATGGCCGCAAGAGCGACATCGCGCTGGTCCGCGATGTTGCGCGCAATCCGGTTACGCGGAAGGTCGTGCACGTCGATCTGCAACGCGTCTCCGAGCATGAAGCCGTGCGCGCGACGATTCCGCTGGTTACGGTCGGCACCCCGCGCGGTGTGCGCGAATTCGGCGGCGTGATGGACGTCATCGTCCACCAGATCGAAGTCGAAGGCCCGGTCGACGAGCTTCCCGATCGTCTCGAGATCGACGTCACCGAGCTTGGTATCCACCAGCACGTAAGCGCCTCGGATATCAAACTACCGGCGGGCTTCAAGTTGCTCGAAGAGCTCGACATGACCGTCGTCTCGGTTGAGTCGTCGAAGACCGCGCAGCATCTCGAAGAAGCCGCAGCCGGAGCAACGACCGAACAAGCCACGCCCGAAGTCATCGGCGCTACTACACCTGAGACCAACGAATAATTTTAGCCGGGTTTAGGAAACGAAATCCGAAGTTTACTATGGTAAATGAGGATTGAGTTGACGACAACCTGGCCTAAAATTGTTGTTGGGCTCGGCAACCCGGGCAAAGAATACGAACAAACCCGGCACAATGCCGGGTTCATGGTTGTCGACGAAGTTGTCGCGCGCTACGGCCTGCACGCATGGAAAACCAAAGACAGCGCGCGGCAGATCTACGATTCGCGTCGACGCATTGTCTTTGTCGAGCCGACGTCATTCATGAACCTTTCCGGCACGCCCGTGCGCCTGATCTCATCGTGGTACCGCACGCCGCCGAGCGATGTCCTCGCAGTCGTCGATGACATGGACCTGCCTTTCGGCAATCTACGCATGCGACCGTTCGGCGGACACGGCGGCCACAACGGGCTGCGCTCGATCATCGCCACGATCGGCGACCGCTTTCCACGGATTCGCGTCGGCGTCGGACGGCCGGAGCACGAGTCGATCGATCACGTCTTGAGTCCGTTTAGCAGCGAAGAACGCGCGCTGCTCCCACAGATCATCGGCGCCGCAGCCGACGGCGTCGAACGCTGGCTCAACGAGGGCCTTGAAGCCGCGATGCAATTCGTGAACAATTGGGTACTAGCGCCGTGATTCACGGCTGCGCTGTATAAAGCTGCTCGTTTTGTGGAATGTACGCAAGGAACGATGAGCGACAAAAACAGCGCTTTGCGAGCGAAGAGTGACGATGCATACGGCCGCAAAACAAGCAGCCCTTCGGGTCGCATGCGGCGGACGGCGTCGCCGTCGTTGCTCGTCGGTCACAGAGCGGTGCTATGCTCCCTCCTCGCGCCTCGCCGGCGCGGTCCGGCACACGCGACTTTATGTAGCGGAGCCGTGAACCACAGCGCTTACACGAACTAGGCTTCGAACCGATACTTCAATCAAAGTGGATTTCAACGGAAGAACCTTCGTGGTGCGCGTCGACGACGCAACCGCACGCGACGCGAGCGCCACGCTGATCGACGACCTGCGGGTGCTGGCCCAGCATCAGGTGCGGCCGATTGTCGTCGCCCCCGATCCGGAAGCGGCGCGGGCGCTCGTTCGGGCATTGAATCGCAGCGCGAACGTTGCGGTCGCACTCGGCGGCTCCGACGCCGCGCTCTTGCCGCAGGGTCCCCGAGGCATCGGACAGGTGCAAACGCGCATCCTCTACACGCTTATGGGCGCGGGGTTTATTCCCGTGGTTGAGCCGACCGCCTTCGCGCTCTTCGGCGACGATGAGGCGGTGCTCGCCGATGACGTTGCCGCCGCCATCGGCGCCGCTACCGAAGCCGCGCGCGCCATCTTCTTTCACCAAGCCGGCGGCGTGAACGATCCTGCAACCCATGAATTGATCGCGGAGTTAACGCCGGCCGAGGCGCTCGAACTCGCCGGCGACGCACGTGTCGAGCCGCACTTACGCAACGCGATGCGCGCCGCGGCACTTGGCGTGCGCGGCGGCATTCCCGCGGCACAGATCGTCGACGGACGCGTCGCGCACGCAGCGCTCGTCGAAATGTTTACGACCAAGCATCTCGGCACGCAAGTGACCGGCGGACTAATCCTTTAAGTTACGGCGGGCAGGTTGACGGGACGCCGTTGATCGCGTAGACGCGGACCGACGCATCCTCGACGCGCTGCACGAAGAGTCGCGCCATGATGTCGGGACAGACTTGGCTCAGCGACTCATCGGTCGCGCGCACTACGTTGCGCACCGCGGCCGCATGGTTAACGTGAAGAGAGAGCGCGTACCGGTCGGCGTCGCGTGAGATGCCGCGCAGGACGGCATAGTCGATCGGCACCGCAAAAAGATAGAGCAAGCCGAAGAACGCTCCGACGAGCGCAAAGCGCGAGACCGGATCGTCGTCGCCACGAAAGCCGATGCGGTCGGAGACGCCGACGGCGATCGCCGCGCCGAAGATCAACAGCAGCGCGTCGGTTACCGCGATCTTCCACTGCGCACCGGTCGCGATATAGCCCAATTGGCGCGCAACGACATACTCGAGTTCGGCGGGGCTCGTGACCGCAATGATCGCGTCACCGATCATAATGCGCTGGGTGGGGCCAAGACCGATGACATAGGCGGTACCGACGTGCGAACGTTTGCGGATCTGTTCGAGCACCGGCGTGTTCAGATGCGCAGTCGCTTCGATTGCTTGCACGCTGGGCACAGCGCGCGCCGGGAGCGGCGCAACGAGGTCAAAGATCGGCGTGCTCACGAACGGGGCGAGATAACTCGCGGCAAAGCTCGCGCCAAGGATTATGAGAATCGCGTAAATGTACCATTGGTGCGTCCTGTCGACAAGCCAAAGCACGCCGAAGGTGACAAAGCCGACGGCGAGCATCCAGATCAATGTCACCAGCAGCCAATCGAAGCTCCACGCGCGCAGGAGCTGATCGCTCTGGCTCATCGCGCGCTCGACACGGAAGAGGTAGAGGCTCGGCAGCAGCGCGCCGAGACGGACGATCAATCCCAGAATTGCGCCAAATGCGAACCGGACGACGGTCTCATTCCGAAAGCGGCGGCGCAACGCGTCGCGCGTCATCGCGGCGCGGCCGGATTGCCAAAAGTAGGCGAGCGCTATGACCGGAAGCACCACCCCAAAAAACCAGCCTGGAATATACCAGTGCACCAGCCGCAGCGCTGCAAGTTGACGCTCGGGATCGACTAGCTGCGCTGCCGAGTGGGTGAGGAGAGTGTGGGCGGAGAGGGCGTCGGCGCGATAATCGATCGGGTTGGGTCGCAAGGCCACACGATGGCTGTTCGCCTCAGATAGCGGAATCGCTTGCTACGCTGCTGCCTTCTCGATAGACTGCAAAAGTTGCGCCATTCACGGCGAACGAGACGCGGTCGCGGCCGGTACGCTTGCCGTGGTACATTGCCGCATCCGCCACTTCGAGCAGTTCGTTCGCGTCGCGCGCATCATGGGGAAAACTCGCGACGCCGATACTGGCCGTAATCCGCATCGCAATCCCGAAGTTGTGCCGGCGGACGGTGTCGCAGAACGCTTGCGCGCGCTCGATCGCCACCGTCTTTTGCGCATCGTGGATCAGCGCGCAGAACTCATCACCACCATTACGTCCGGCGACGTCCACATCGGATACGGTCTGCGAACGAAGCAACTCGGCCATACCTTGCAACACGGCGTCGCCGGCGGCGTGACCAAACGTGTCGTTGACGCTCTTAAAGCGGTCCGTATCGATGAACCACAACGTAAGGACCCTCGCCGCGCCGAAACGCGTGTGGGCGATTTCATCGCGCAGCCGGTTCCGAAACGCTCGTGGCGTCAGCAATCCTGTGAGGCCATCATACGTCGCGTCGGCCCGCGCAACTTCGCGTTCGAGTGCGATCGCGTACGGTGATGCCGCGTGTTCGATCGTGCGTACGATCGTTTCCTCACCGTCGAGGTCCTCGACGGCGCACGACGACGCGTAGATGACCGCGCGCAGGCCGGTGGCATCGGCCATCGGCACGGCGAGCGCGCAGCGGTCGGTTGGAATCAGGACGCCGTCGCAGCCGGCCGCCCGATGACCGGCGAGCGCCGCCCGTGAGGGTAGATAATCTCCGGTGTCGCGGCGCAAGCGCACGCCGCTGTAATGCTCGGCGCGTGCACCTTCGACAAAGACGCACTCCAGCTCCTCACCGCTGGGAGTGAAGGCGAGCACGGCATCGATCGCCGGATCGCGCCGGCGAATCGTTTGCGCCAGTGCTTCGATTACCGCGTCGCTCGAACGGCGCGACGCATCGAGTAGTACGCGCACCGCATCGAGCACGAACTCCTCATGTTCGCGCGCGGTATGCACGTTTGCGCGTTGCTCGCGCAACTGTGCGTGCGCTCGCACCGCGACCGCTCCGAGGATCGCGCATGTTATGGCGGCGACGGCAATCGCGATGCTCATACGGCTCTCATGGGTGAGTGCCCGGTGCGCAGGGGAAGAGGACTTGCACGTGCGTCGAACCTTTCGAACGTGCTCGACCCCAAAGATTGGCCGGCTTTTCGCCGCTTCAGCCATGCTGCGCTCGACGACGCGCTCGATTATCTCGAACGGATTCGTGAAGGCCCGGTCTGGCGCGAAATGCCCGAAGAGGTGCAGGCGCGTCTGCAAGAATCGTTGCCGGCGCAGCCGGCGGCGCTCGATGACATCTACCGCGACTTCGTGGAATCGATCCTACCGTATGCAAGCGGCAACACGCATCCGCGCTTCTTCGGCTGGGTGCAGGGAGCAGGCACGCCGACGGGAGTGATTGCCGATATGCTTGCCGCCACCATGAATCCCAACGTCGGCGGTCGCAATCACGGCGCCGTCTACGTTGAACGCGCGGTCTTGCGCTGGTTTTGCGAGCTCTTTGGCTTAGGTGACGGCGCGAGCGGCGTCTTGACCGTCGGTGCATCCGCAGCGAATCTCATCGCCGTGCTCGTCGCGCGTACGCGCGCGCTCGGTACAGCAGTGCGCGAACACGGCGTCACACGTGAGGGCGGCCGCCTCATCGGCTATGCATCGTCGGCGACGCACAGCTGCGTGCGCCGCGCCTTCGAGGTGAGCGGCTTGGGCAGCGGATCGCTGCGCGTCCTCCCGACGGATTCGTTGCACCGCGTCGATCCCGGCGCGGTCGCACGCGCCGTTGCCGAAGATCGCGCAGCGGGCCGGCGCCCGTTCATGCTCGTCGGGAACGCCGGAACGGTCGATGTCGGCGCAATCGATCCGCTCGATGACCTCGCGGAGCTCGCGCACCGCGAAGGGCTCTGGTATCACGTGGATGGCGCACTGGGCGCCCCGGCCTTGCTGTCACCGGCGCTCGCTCCGCGTTTCCGCGGCATCGAACGCGCCGACTCGATCGCCTTTGACTTTCACAAGTGGGTGCAAGTGCCGTACGATGCCGGCTGTTTGCTCGTACGCAACGGAGAGCTGCATCGCGAAACCTTTGCTTCGACGCCGAATTACCTCACCCGTATGCCGCGCGGACTCGCGAGCGCGCAACCGTGGTTTACCGACTTCACAGTCGACCTTTCGCGTGGTTTTCGCGCGCTCAAGATCTGGTTCACGATGAAAGAATTCGGCGCGCACGGTATCGGCGCGGCGATCGAAACCAACGTACGGCAGGCGCGGCTCCTCGGCGACCTGATCGACGGCGATCGCGACCTCGAGTTGCTCGCACCGGTCCAGCTTAACATCGTCTGCTTCCGGTATCGTCGCAAGGATCTCAACGAAGAAGAACTCGATCGCTTCAACGACGAATTGGTGATCGCGCTGCAAGAGAGCGGAGAAGCGGTCGCGTCGTCGACGACGGTCGGGATGCACCGCGCGATCCGCATGTGCATCCTCAATCATCGCACGACTGACGCAGACTTGGCACAGACGCTCGACGCGATCAAGCGGTTGGCCAACCACACAGGAACCCAAAAAAACTAGCGGTATAGCGCCTGGATGAAGCGTATTGTTGCTACTCTCCTAGCCGCGGCTTTTGCCGTGGCTCCAATTGCCGTTCCCGCTGCTTCCGGCTCCGCATCGGAAAAACTGCTGAGCAAGATGGCGTGGCGTCTCGTCGGCCCATATATCGGCGGCCGTGTGGTGGCCGTTGCCGGCGTACCCGACCAACCAAATCTCTTTTACATGGGCGGCGTTCAAGGCGGCGTCTGGAAAAGCGAAAATGCCGGCAACTCCTGGGACAACATCACCGACGGCAAGATGGGCAAGATTTCGCACAGCATCGGTGCGATTGCCGTGGCGCCCTCAAATTCAAAAATCATTTACGTCGGCACCGGCGAGAGCGATATACGCGGCGACTGGGCCAACGGCGAAGGGATCTATAAGTCGACCGACGCCGGAGACAGCTGGCGGTACGCGGGTCTGAGCGAGACGCGACAGACGAGTTCGATCGTCATCGATCCCCACAACCCCAACATCGTCTACGCGACGTCGATGGGCCACGTCTTCAAACCCAATCCCGATCGCGGTGTGTACAAGACCGTCGACGGCGGCAAGACGTGGAAGAAAGTGCTCTTCGTCGACGACAATACCGGCGCGAACAATATCGTCATGGATGCGAAGAATCCGAACGTATTGTATGCGACGATGTGGCAGGCACAACGAACCGAGTGGACGCTGAAGAGCGGTGGACCCGGCAGCGCAATTTACAAGACGACGGACGCAGGCAAAACCTGGAAGAAGATTTCAACCAATCCGGGCTTCGCAAAGGGCGAGCTCGGCAAGCTGGGCGTCGCAGTAGCTCCGAACAATTCGAATGTCGTCTACGCGATCGTGCAGGCGAAAGACGGCGGGGTCTTCCGTTCCGATAACGCCGGCGCAACGTGGTCGCGCGTCAACGACGAGTGGAAACTGCGGCAACGGGCGTTCTACTATATCGCTATTTACGTCGACCCGACCAATTGGAAAGTTGCCTATGCACCCAATGTCGACAGCGTCTTCAAGACCACCGACGGTGGCCGCACGTGGAAACCCCTCGGTCCGGGTCTAGGCGACAATCACATCATCTGGATCAATCCGCGCAATCCAAAACTTTTGATCATCGGTGACGACGGCGGCGCCAACGTATCCGTCGACGGCGGCAAGACGTTCAGCACCACGCAGAATCAGCCGCTTTCACAGTTTTATCACATCGTGCTCGACGGCCAATTTCCGTACCACATGTACGGCGCGATGCAGGATGCGGGTGCATTCGAAATGCCCAGCGCATCGAACGAGGGGTTGGGAGTAAACGTCGTCCACGGTGTTGCGCTCGGCGAGAGCACGTACATTGCCGTCGATCCAAACAATCCGACGGTCACCTACGGCGGCGCCTATTACAGCGTGCTTGCGCGTCTGGATTACGCCACGGGCGACGAAAAGAACGTCACCCCATGGGCCATCTATCTTCCGGGTCATCAGGCGGGCGACCAAAAATATCGCTTCGGGTGGACGCACCCGATCATGTTCTCGCCTGCCGAACCGCATACGCTCTTCGAAGCGGCGCAGGTCCTATTCCGCAGCGACGACTATGGACGCACGTGGAAAGTGATCAGTCCGGACTTGACACGCAACGACAAGTCGACCGAAGGTCCCAGTGGCGGCGATGTCTATTGGGATCAAACCGGTGCCGAGACGTTCCCCGACATTGCGTCGCTCGGCTTTTCGCCCGTGAACAAAGACATCATGTGGGCCGGCTCGGCGGACGGACTCGTTCATGTCACACAAGACGCAGGTGCGAACTGGAAAGATGTAACGCCGAAGCAAATGGGTTCGCTCTGGTCTCGGATCACGAGCTTCGAGCCGTCGCAGACCGACGGATGCACCGCGTTTGTTACGGCATCGCGTTACATGTGGGACGACATGCGTCCCTTTATCTTCAAAACCGCGGATTGCGGCGCGAACTGGACGCAGATGACGAACGGCATTCCGTCCGATCAGACCGTCTATGCCGTGCGCATCGATCCGCGTGAGCCGCGCGTAATGTTCGCCGGAACGCGTAGCCGCGTCTACGTCAGCCTCAACGGCGGGGAGTCGTGGCAATCACTTGCGTTGAATCTCCCGCCGTCCGAGGTGCGCGACATTGCGATCAACGCGCGCGAAGGTGAAGTCGCGATTGCAACGCACGGCCGCTCGTTCTGGGCACTCGATCACCTGCAACAGGTCGAGGACATTGCGCGCGAGTCGTCGCCCTCGACGTCCTCGCCACAGGTCTTCACGCCGGAGACGGCATGGCTAACCCACGCCTACGGGGGCGGCAGCTTTGGTCCGTCGGGCGACAACCCGGACTATGGCGCGAGCGTCTTCTTCAATCTCCCGTCCGACTACAAGGGACGCACGCCGGTGACGCTTTCATTTCAAGATGCAACTGGGAAAACGATTCGTACGTTCAACCTGCATCTCAAGAACAAAAAAGCGAAGAGGTACTCGCGCGACGAGCTGACCATCATGGACGCGATTACCGTCGCGAACTATCATCTCTCGCGTGAGACTGCGGTCGAACCGGGGATGAACAAGTTCGTCTGGGATCTGCGTTACGCCGGGGCTACGGAAATCGTCGGTCAGCACATCGTCCCGACGGACGACTTCCGCGACGACCTGCCCGGCCCGACGACGCTCCCCGGCGACTACACCGTGGTCTTGAACTACGGCGGAAACATCAGTAAGGCATCGTTCAAGCTTCAACTCGATCCGCGCTTTAGTCCCGGCCCAGACGAGTTGCCGTCGCGTCTGGCGCTCGCCACCGAACTCTCGAACAAGATCGACGAGCTCGATACAACGGTCAACACCGCGCAGAACAAGATGGCGTCGTTACCGCCTGCACAGCGCTCTGCGGTCGAAGATGCGGTTACGGCAGTTTACGAACCGAACTATCGCTCGAGTGAAGCGGACATCATGCTCCCGTCGAAGCTTCGGGATCATCTCGCGATGCTGATGAACTCGCTCGATCTCTCGTACTCGGCGCCGACCGCTGCGGAAGCCGACGCGGCCAAGGTGCTCGAGGGTCAAGCCGACGCTGCAATCACACGAATAAAAGCAGCCGCCGGAATGTAGGAGCTATTTCTTCGGTAACGGTTTAGCGGGGTTGCCGGCGACGCGTTCGCCGGGAGCCACATCTTTCGTCACCACCGAGCCTGCGCCGGTGAGCGCACCGTCGCCGATCGTACGCGGCGCGACGATCGACGTGTTCGAGCCGATCGAAACGTTCTTGCCGATCTGCGTGTGGTTCTTGTGCCGGCCGTCGAAGTTGCAGGTGATCGTGCCCGCGCCGATGTTCGTTTCTTCACCGACCGTCGCATCGCCGACGTAGGCAAGGTGCGCGGACTTGACGCCGAGGGCATATTTCGAATTCTTGACTTCAACGAAGTTGCCGACACGATTACGTCCGGCGAGCTTCGCATGGCCGCGAATGTGCGCGAACGGCCCGATCTTTGAGTCGCTGCCGATCTCGCTCTGCACGATGACGCTCTCGCGAACCTCGACACCGTCGCCGATACTGGAAGCGGAGATTCGTGTGTGCGGACCGAGCACACAGTTCTCGCCGATCGTCGAGAGCAACGAGATGCTCGTGCTGGGATAGATCACCGTGTCGCGACCGATACGCAGCTCCGGCTCGAGATAGGTGGTCGCGGGATCGAGGATCGTCACGCCGTCGCGCATGTGCGCGGCGCAGATGCGCGCGTTCATCTCGCGTCGTGCAAGCGCGAGCTCGACGCGGTCGTTGATGCCGAGGGTCTGCAAGTGATCGCTTACCGGGACCGGCCGCACGGCCTTGCCTTGTTGCACGAAGTGTGCCACCGCATCGGTCAGATAGTATTCTTCCTGCGCGTTGTCGTTCTTGAGCGCTTCGACCGCCTCGCGCAGCGCGCTCTCATCGAAGGCGTAGATCCCGGCATTCATCTCGTCGATCGCAAGCTCGTGCGGGCCGGCGTCGCGCACCTCGACGATGCGCTCGACGTTGTCGCCGCGGCGTACGATACGGCCGAAGTTCGACGGTAGCGGCATCTTGACGGTGACGAGTGCCATCGCCGCGGGGGTCCCGCCATCGAGCGCGCTCAAGATGCGCGCGAAGATCTCGTGCGTGACGAGCGGCATATCACCGTATGCGATGACGACTTGCGATCCCGGACGGGGTGGACTCGCGTCAAGTGCAATCTTCACAGCGTGACCCGTACCAAGTTGTTCGCCTTGCACGACGCCGGGAACGCCGAACTCGGCGATGCGCGCCTGCAATTCGTCGTTGGTCACCACCAGCACGTCGTCGATGCCGGCTGCACGCAACTCGTGCAGCGTGTACCACAGCATCGGGCGGCCGCAAACCTCGTGCAGCACCTTGGTGATGCGGCTCTTCATGCGAGTGCCTTTGCCTGCCGCAAGGACGATGGCGCGCACGCTCATGCTAGTGTAGTGCCTCCCGCGCGTTTTCCAGTCTTCGCAAGGATTCTTGCTGACCGAGAATCTCCATGTCGTCGAAAAGCGGAAGCCCGGTCGGGCTTCCGATGATCGCGACATAGAAGAGCCGCGCGACATCTCTGAACTTCGTGTCTTGGTTTGCCGCGGCCAACTTTAGCTTCTCACCGATGGCGGATTCGGTCCATCCCGCGCTGTCCAACGCCAACAAGTCGGTGATCGCCGAGTCCAGGACGGCTTTCGCCTGATCGTTGGAAATCTTCGGCAACTCATAGTCGCGGCGCGACAGCTCCGGCCGATTCACAAAGAAGTCGATCGATGGACCAAAGTCCGCCAACGTCTCGATGCGCGAGATCGCTATGCGCGCGATGTGCTCGCGCTGCGCCTGCGGGATCGCTTGCGGCCACATGAAGCCCCACACCGAGAGCAGCTCCATGAACTGCGCGACCGTCAGACGCCGGATCCACTGCCCATTGAGCCAGGTCAACTTCGGAATGTCGAAGACCGGACCGCCAAGCGCGATGTTCGTAAGTTCGAAGTGCTCGGTGATTTTTTCGAGTAGGGCCGAGCCGATAAGCGCGGGATCGTCGTTGCGCGCATCGATCAAGATGCCCAAGAAGTTCATCAGCGCGTGCGCGAGATAGCCGCGCTCGCGGTAATAGAGAATGCTGGTCGGGTTCTTGCGTTTGCTCAGCTTCGTGCGATCGGGGTTGCGCAGCAGCGGCAGATGGCACAGCACCGGCGCCTTCCAGTCGAAGTAGCGGTAGAGCAGCAAGTGCTTAGGCGCCGAGCTGATCCACTCTTCGCCGCGGATCACGTGGGTGATCTCCATCAGGTGATCGTCGACGACGTTAGCGAGATGATAGGTCGGATAGCCGTCAGCCTTCAGCAAGACCTGCATGTCGACCGTCTTCCACTCGACCGTGATCGTGCCGCGCAGCAGGTCTTCGAAGACGCACGCGCCTTCGGTTGGAACCTTCAAGCGAATGACGTACGGCTCTCCCGCTTCTTCGCGACGCGCAACCTCTTCTTGCGTCAACCGCAAGCACGTGCTGTCATAGTGCGGCGGCTGTTTCGCTGCGCGCTGCGCTTCGCGCATCGCTTCCAGTTGTTCGGGCGTGCAAAAACACTTGAACGCGTGGCCATGGTCGAGCAGCTCGCGCGCATAACGCTGGTAGATCTCGGTGCGCTCGCTCTGGCGATACGGTCCGAGCGGGCCGCCGACGTCGGGGCCTTCGCTCCATGCGATCCCGAACCAATGCAGCGAATCGAGGATCGCCTTCTCGCTCTCCGGCGTGCTGCGTACTTGATCCGTGTCCTCGATGCGCAGGATGAATTCGCCGCCTTGATGCTTGGCGAATGCGTAGTTGACCAGCGCGACATATGCCGTGCCGACATGCGGGTCACCCGTCGGCGACGGCGCGACCCGCGTACGTACCTTCAACGGATTATCCTACGAGTTCGCGGCGTTTACCGCACTCGGCTTCCACAAAATCGACGATGTCTTGTAGTGGCGCGCCGGGCGTAAATATCGCTTTCACGCCGCGCTTGCGCAGTTCGACGGCATCTTCAGGCGGGATCGTACCGCCGCCAAAAAAGACGACGTCCTCAGCGTCTTGCGCTTTGAGTTGCTCGATCACCAGCGGGAAGAGCGTCATGTGCGCGCCGGAGAGGATCGAAAGGCCGATGCCATCGGCATCTTCCTGGATCGCGGTTTGCACGATTTGCTCCGGCGTCTGAAAGAGGCCGGTATAGATCACTTCCATGCCCGCGTCGCGCAGTGCGCGCGCGATGACTTTCGCTCCGCGGTCGTGGCCGTCAAGCCCCGCTTTAGCGACGACGATCCGCAGTGGTCGAATGGACATGCTTCCCTTTGTTCTGTTGCGTTTGCTCGCTCAAGCGTAGCGCTTCTTCGAGCTTGTTCTTGACTTCGGCGAGAGTACGCCGCACCCGGCGGCGCTCCATATCATTGTGAATTTGCATATTAAAACACCGATCGCTCCGTATAACGCCCGTAAACGGCGGCCATCGCTTCGACGATTTCACCCTCGGTACAGTATGCATTGACGCAGTCGATGAGGTGCGGCATCACGTTGTCGCCCTCATTTCTGCAAGCCTGCTGCAGGCGCTCAAGCACCTGCCGTACGCGGTTGTTGTCGCGCGACGCGCGCAGTTCCGCGAGATCGCGCGCCTGCCCCTGCGCAACCGCTTCCGTGATCTTGAGGAGGTCGATCTCCGCGCGCTCGTCATCGCGTTCGAAGTAGTTGACCCCGACGATAACGCGATCTTTCGATTCGATCGAGCGCTGATATTGATAGCTGGCCTCGGCGATCTCTTTCTGGAAGAAGCCCGCCTCGATCGCCTCGACCACGCCGCCGTAACCCTCGATCTGTTCGAAGTATGCCTCGGCTTGGCGCTCCATCTCATCGGTGAGCGCCTCGACAAAATACGATCCGCCGAGGGGATCGACGACGTTGGTGACGTTGGTCTCGTACGCCAAGACTTGCTGCGTGCGCAGTGCGATCTCGACGGACTTTTCCGTGGGCAGCGCCAGCACTTCGTCCATTGAATTAGTGTGCAGCGACTGCGTCCCGCCGAGTACCGCGGCCATCGCCTCATAGGCCACGCGCACGATGTTGTTCTCAGGCTGTTGCGCGGTCGCGCTGCAGCCGGCGGTCTGCGTATGAAAGCGTAGCTGCCACGACTTCGGATTCTTCGCGCCATAGCGATCGCGCATGCGCTTGGCATAGATGCGGCGCGCTGCGCGGAACTTCGCGATTTCTTCAAAGAAGTCGATATGCGAGTTGAAGAAGAACGAGAGGCGCGGCGCAAAGTCGTCGACGTCAAGCCCGCGTGCGATCGCTGCTTCGACGTACGCGAAGCCGTCGGCCAACGTGAAGGCGAGTTCTTGCGCCGCGGTCGATCCGGCCTCGCGAATATGATAGCCCGAGATCGAAATCGTGTTCCACTTCGGCATCTCGGCCGTGCAGAACTCGATCATGTCGACGATGATGCGCATGTGTGGGCGCGGCGGAAAGATCCACTCTTTCTGCGCGATGTACTCTTTGAGAATATCCGCCTGAATCGTGCCGCCCAGCAGTTTGCGCGAGATGCCCTTCTTCTCGGCTGCCGCGATGTATTGCGCGACGGCGATCGCCGCCGGACCGTTGATCGTCATCGAGGTAGTGATATCCGCCATGTCGATGCCGTCGAACAGAACCTCCATGTCGCGCAGCGAGTCGATCGCGACGCCGCACTTGCCGACTTCGCCGCGCGCTTGCGGCGCGTCGGAATCGTAACCCATCAGCGTCGGCATATCGAACGCGACGGAAAGCCCGTGCTGCCCCTGCTCGAGCAAAAAATGATAGCGTTCGTTGGTTTGCTTCGCATTACCAAAGCCGGCGAATTGGCGCATCGTCCAAAGGCGGTCGCGATAGCCGTTGGGATGGATGCCGCGGGTATAGGGATACTCGCCCGGCACGGGTTCGACGCGTTCGACGTCCTGCGGTTGATAGACGGTCTTGAGGGGGACGTCCGAGATCGTGCGGTCGGTAGCGCCCGAGCCAGGGCCGGTTCGGCCCGCGGCGGCGGGGCGCTCGATCATTTTTGCCAAGCGGGCTTCCTCTTTAGGTGGGTCACGGAGGCTATTCTCCCAAACCCCCGCCCGCCCCGCAAGGGGTGAGGTCAGGGGGCCGGGCTTGCGTCGAAGAGGTGCGCGAGTGGATCGGCGTCCCCGGCGAGGCTGTGCAGTTCGTAACCCTGCTGGTCGAAGAGCCAATCCGGCAGCGCGTCAGGAAAGCGCGCCTTGTCGATCCGTAGCTCGCGATAGACCGGCGCCTGCGCGCCCAGGAAGTGGTAGATCGCAATCCAATGGGCCGCGATCCAATACGGGCCGACCGGTTCGAACTCGACCGTCAGGTACACGGTCGCTTCTGGCACGTTGATATCGTGCGTGATGTAGTCGGCGCGCCACACGTCGTAGGTTGACGCGTCGATCCAAAGGTCACGCAGCGGGTGATGCGACGGATCGGACGTCGGCGCGAGCTGTACGTGGTAGGTCGCATGGCCATCGATCGTCTCGACGTCGCGCGCCGTTGCCGTGTAGAGTGGACGAGCGTTGGCGCTGACGACGGCAATTGTCTTGAGGTCCGACGCAAGACTATTCTGCTCTTGCTGCGCGGAGGCTGCAGGCGCGGGTGTTGCTTTTGTCACCGCTTCGTGCACGGTTATCGAAAGCGGTCCGACAAACGCGCGATATACAAGCGCTTGCGGCAGGCTCGTGCGATTCGGGTTGTACTCGCTGTCGTTCATCATCTCGTCCGACGCGCGAAAGGCGATCCGATGATGATCGCCGTTTTCGTTCGTCAGATACACGACGTACGGCGGCGCGCCGTACGAACGTATGCGGTCGTACGCGTGCGCGACGATTGTCTGCGTCGGAGGAAGCGCGGCCGGCGATGGCGTTGGGGTGATCAACTCCAGCTCTGCAGTAACGCTTCGGCAGCGGCGTAGGGGTCGAGATCGGTCGAAAGTTTTCCGCGCAGGTCGCTATCGAGCCGCTCTTGGAGTTTGCCGAGCACGAGCTGTCGCACTTGGTGCGCAAACGCTTCGCGCCGCTTGCCCTCGATCTCCCCGGTCTCGTTCAGGTACGCCGTGTGCGCCTCGATGGCGCGCCACAAGTCATCGATACCTTCACCCGAAAGCGCCTGCGTCATGACGAGCTCGGGAACCCAGCCTTTGAACTCGAGCATCTTCATCATGGAACGAATCTCGCGCTTCATTTGGTTCGCCATCGGGTGATCGGCTTTGTTCACGACAAAGACGTCGGCGATCTCCATGATCCCAGCCTTGAGCACTTGAATTGAGTCGCCGCTGCCCGGTTGTAGCGCGACCAACGTCGTTTGCGCGAGTTCGGCAATCTCGATCTCACTCTGGCCAACGCCGACCGTTTCGATCACGATCACTTCCAGGCCGAACGCATCCATCAGCAAGACGGCATCGGCCGTAGCACCGGCGAGGCCACCCAAGTGCCCGCGGCTAGCCATCGAACGAATGAACACATCCGGATCGACGAAGTGCTCGATCAAGCGAATCCGATCGCCAAGTAATGCGCCGTGCGAAAACGGCGAACTCGGATCGACTGAAACCACGCCGACGCTCTTGCCCAGCGTTCGCGCCTTGCGTACGATTCCCGACGAGAGCGTCGATTTGCCGACGCCGGGCGGACCGGTCAAGCCGATCGTCAATGCGCGTCCCGTTTTCGGGTAGAGTTGCCGAATCAATTCAGCGCCGCGCCCGCTCTCGGCCCACGAAATCGCGCGCGCGAGACCGCGCGGACGCCCAGCGTTGAAGTCGCGCAGCAACGTGTCTATATCGATTGAGCCTGCCAAAGTACGGGTGGATTGCGGTAGGTACCCGGAATCACCCTGCCCGCCGTGGAACAAGGCCGACAATGTTGCCCGTGGCGCTCCTGGCTGCGTCGCTGGCGTTGACGCCCGCGCAATCGGCGAAAATCGATGCGGTGGTCGCGCAGGTTATGCGTGCAAGCCACATTCCGGGTCTCTCGTTGGGCGTTGCCCGCAAAGGGCACGCTGTCTTTCTACGCGGATACGGCACACGCGTTTGCGCGGCAGATGCGCGCGCAAACAGCTATACGGTCTATCGCATCGGCTCGATCACCAAGCAATTTACGGCTGCGCTCGTGATGCAGGAAGCCGATCGCAGTGCTCTGCCGCTCAATGCGCAGGTCGGCGGCATCACCGTTGCGGAGTTGCTGTCGCAAACAAGCGGCCTTGTCTCCTACACCGATCCCGGTCAAACACTCGATTCGGCGCTTAATGCGCCACC
Source organism: Candidatus Aquilonibacter sp. (assembly GCA_049678885.1). Lineage (GTDB taxonomy): Bacteria > Vulcanimicrobiota > Vulcanimicrobiia > Vulcanimicrobiales > Vulcanimicrobiaceae > Aquilonibacter. The sequence goes on from JBAUEZ010000166.1 coordinate 16,460, forward strand.
GCAATTCACGCCCGGAACCCAGTGGCAGTACAGCAACAGCAACTACTATTTGCTCGGCACCGCGCTGCAATCCGTGACGAGGACGACGTTCGCGAAGCTGCTTTCTAATCGGATCACCGCACCGCTGCGGCTGACCTCAACGACGTTCGCTCCGCCGCTTGCGCAAAACGTCGCGCAAGGCTGCGCCTGGGACGGATCGGCATTGGAACCAGCGGCGAGCGGCCCCAATGACACGCCTTCGCTCGCATTTAGCGCCGGCGCAATGAGCAGCAACGTTCCCGATCTGCTCGCATGGTTATGGAACCTCTACGATGGCGCGATCGTGTCCCCGGACAGCTTCGAGCAGATGACCACTTCGTGGACGCTCGCTGACGGGTCGCCGACGCACTACGGCTTCGGCTTCTTCACCGACGCGTGGTACGGCTTGCGCATTGCGCAGCACACCGGATACATCGATGGCTTTAGCGCCGAGGACGGGCTCGTGCTCGATGACGGCACGGCCTTCGCGATACTTTCAAATGCCGATCGCACCGACCTCATACCGCTAGCAAAGAGCATTGTCGAGATCGTCGAGCCGTTGAAAAATCCGGCGCTCGCCGCCGACCTCTCCCATCCAGGCGTCTTCGAAGATCCGGCGGTGACGGCACTGGCCAAGCAGATCGTCGCGCAACTGAGCGACGGGCACATCGATCGTGCGCTCCTGAGCCCAAGCTTTGACGCGCGGCTCGATGACGCGCACGTGCGCGCATTTGCCGCAATGCTGCGTCCGCTTGGAAAACTCGAGCAAACGCTCTTCAACGAATCGACGACGATCGGCGCGCTGACGAGCGAGGTCTACACGCTCGTCTTCGAGCACGGGCGGCTTACGCTCACGTTTAGTTTGCAGAGCGGCAAGATCGACGCGCTTACGCTCGAGCCCGTTCGCTAGCCAATCGATGTTGCACGCGGTCGCTGCCATACTGCTGATCGCGCAAACGCTGATCGTCCCCATGACGGGCGCGCGCGCGCGAAGCGTACAGACCGAGACGCTCTTTCATACGCTCTTCCACGACTTCTATCCCGAGGATGACGGCACAACCTACGTGCAGACCGGCGACATTCCGGCCATGTGGCTGCGCGACGCCTCGGCGCAAACGATTCCCTACGTACGCTTTCAACGCGCCTATCCGCTGCTGCGTAATCGCTTCGCGGGCGTCATAGAACGCAATGCGCGAGCGATTAACCTCGATGTTTATGCCAACGCATTCCAAGCAGACTATCACACCTGGGAGCGCAAGTGGGAGGTCGATTCGATCGCCTGGCCGGTCGTGCTCTTGCAAGTGTATTACGACGCGACGCGCGACCGCACCATCTTCTCGCCCGAACTTCACGTTGCGCTGCGACAGATCGTGGTAACGTACAACTGCGAGGAGCACCATCGCGAGTGTAGCAAATACACCTACGCCTATCACGTGCCGACGAAAGATGAATTCGACGAAGGCACCGGGCTCATATGGGGTGCCTTCCGGCCGTCGGACGATCCGGTAGAGTACCGTTTCAACATTCCGCAGAACGCGCTCGCTGCCGTCGCGTTGCGTGACATCGCGTACCTAGCGCGCGTGGGCTATGGTGACACTGCCTTGAGCAAACACGCATATGCGCTCGAATCGCGCGTGATGGTCGGGATCCTGCGCTACGGTATCTTCTTCAACGCGCAGCGCAACGTGTGGATGTACGCCTACGAGACCGACGGGTACGGTAACTACAATCTGATGGACGACGCCAACATTCCGAATCTTACCGAGCTTCCCGGCATCGACTGGTCCTCGATGTACGATCCCAACTACCTCAATACGCGCGCGTTTGCGCTCAGCATGGACAACCCGTGGTATTTCAGCGGGCGCTACGCGCAAGGGCTCGGCAGCCCGCACACGCCGTACGGATTCGTGTGGCCCCTCGGCATCATCGGGCGCGCGCTGACTTCCACCGATCGCACCGAGATCGAAAACAGCATTACGACGCTTGCCGAGACCGACAGCGAAGACGGGCTCATCCATGAAAGCTTCTATCCCGACGGGTATTGGCGTTTCACGCGGCAAGAGTTCGGTTGGGCCAACGCGCTCTATGCCGAGCTACTCTTTCGCACGCTCGCGGGCTTTCACGCCGAGCTGTTCGCCGCCGGCGACGGCACGATGCTTCCGTACGAGGTGCGCACGCAGACGCCGGTCCTCGTCTCGCCGATCGATCAGCTCGACAACACCGCGGACCTCATGGGAACGCTCGGCCGGCTCCTGTACGAAGGGCGCGCCGCGGCAATGAATCAGGCGCCGTAACGGCGCTGCCGCTCGCTAAACACCGACAAGGCCTGCGTAAACGTCGCCTCATCGAAATCAGGCCACATGACCGGCAGCGTCATCAGTTCGGTGTACGCCAATTGATAGAGTAAGAAATTTGAGACACGGTGTTCCGCACCGGTGCGAATCAAGAGATCGGGATCGGGCGCGTGCGGCGCGTACATGCGGCCACGCAACAACGTCTCGTCGATCTGTTCGGGACGCAGACGCCCGGCGGCAACCTCCATCGCCACCGCTTGCACGGCGCGTACGATCTCGCTGCGTCCGCTGTAGTTGAGTGCGAGCGCGAGCGTGATCCGCGTATTGTGTTGCGTCGCCTCAACCAGTTCACGCAACGCCGAGCGCGCGGGCAGCGCAAATCCATCGAGTTCGCCGATGATCTCGACGCGCACGCCTTGGCGCACGAGATCGGGTTTTTCGCTGCGCGCGCACGCCGCGTAGAGCCCCATCAACAGGCTGACCTCGCGAGATTCACGTTGCCAATTCTCGGTCGAGAAGCCGTACGCGGTCAGCCGCCGAACGCCCGCATGCGCAGCGGCGCGCACCGCTGTACGTAAGGCGGTTACGCCGCGGCGGTACCCCTCGGCAATCGGCAGGCCACGTTCTCGCGCCCATCGCCGGTTGCCGTCCATGATCACGGCGATGTGTTCGGGCGCACTTTCGGGGAGGTGGGCTTGCAACATACTTCACTTTGTACCACAAAGTAATATCCGGCCGCAAGACCGCGCGTGCACCTTCGCCAACTCCCCGCAGACCATGAGTCAAGGCTACTACCGGTACCCGACGATTGCGGGCGATCGCATTGTTTTCGTTTGCGAGGACGACCTCTGGAGCGTTGCCGCGTCGGGCGGCACCGCCACCCGTCTCACGGTGAGCTTCGGCACGTGCTTGACGCCGCGGCTTTCGCCCGACGGCTCGACGATTGCGTTTATTTCGAACGATGAAGGCAATCCCGAGGTGTATGTCATGCCCGCAACCGGCGGCAAGCCGCAGCGGCTGACGTTCTTGGGATCGACCGTCGCGCAAGTTGTGGGGTGGAGCGCTGACGGCAGCGAGATTCACTTCGTCGCCAATCCGCGCACGTGGTACGAGGGCGAAACGCATCCCTACACCATCGCGCGCGAAGGCGGCGAGCCGCGAGCGCTGCAGCTCGGGCACGCGCGTGCATTTTCGATGGGCCCGGATGGTGCGCTGGTCATCGGGCGTAACGCGTTCGATCCAGCGCGCTGGAAGCGCTATCGCGGCGGCACCGCCGGTGAGATCTGGACCGATGCGGCGCATCGCAGCGACTTCGAGAAACTCAAACTTCCCGATGGGAATCCGGTGTGGCCGATGTGGATCGGCGATCGTTTCTATTTCCTCGCCGATCACGAGGGCATAGGCAACATCTACTCGTGCACGCTCGACGGCAACGACGTCACGCGCCACTCGAACGAGGCCGAATACTACGCGCGCTTCCCGTCGACCGACAGGACGCGCATCGTGTACTCGAGTGGCGGAGCGATCAGCGTTATCGATCTCGCCGGCGGCGAAAACGTGCAGCTCGCCATCGACGCGCCTTCGGCCGAGCCGCAAACCGCGCGCCGTTTCGAGGCCGCTTCGGAATCGCTCGAATACTTTGCACCGAACCCCGACGGCACGCGTCTAGCCTTTGTCGCTCGTGGGCAGGCCTTCACGATGCCGCTCTTCGAGGGCGCCGTCCTCAATCACGGCGGCTCGAGTCGTGTGCGCACGCGCTTGACCGAGTGGCTCAAAGACGGCAAACGCTTCGCAAGCGTGACCGACGCGACCGGTGCCGAACAGATCGCCGTCCATCGCGCCGACGCTTCCGACGAACCGAAGATCGTGACCAGCGGCGACATCGGGCGCGTGACCGAACTTGCGGTGTCGCCTGCAAACGACGTCATTGCCTTTGCAAACCACCGTCACGAACTCTGCGCGATCGATCTCGACGAGGGAAAAGTCCGTGTGCTCGATACGAGCCCGGCAGATCGCGTACGCGATCTCGCTTTCTCACCCGACGGCCGCTACCTCGCCTACGTCTGGTCGCCGACGCGCGGCGCCTCGATCATTCGCGTCGTCAAAGTGCGCTCGGGCAAGGTGCACGACGTCACCTCACCGCTGCGCGTCGATCATTCGCCGGCCTGGGATCCGCAAGGAAAGTATCTCTACTTCATCTCGACGCGTGACTTCCACCCGGTCTACGATGCGCTGCAATTCGATCTGAGTTTTCCGCAGGCGCAGCGGCCATTTGTCGTGACATTGCGCAGCGATGTGCCTTCACCGTTCGTACCGCTGCCGCGCCCGGTACATCGCGACCACGACCACGACCACGACCACGATGCCGAAAAGAAGAACGGCAAACCGGAAGAACTGCGCATCGACATCGACTTCGATGAGATCGCCGGACGCGTGCTCGGCTTCCCGGTCGAGGAAGGCGAGTACGAGCAGCTCGTCGCCGTAAAGGGGCGCGTACTTTACACGCGTTTTCCGGTGCGCGGCATCAAGAACGCAGCCGATGACGACGACGCCGAAGAGAGTTCGGGCGGTACGCTCCTTGCCTACGACTTCGAGAACCTGCGGCAAGGAACGGTCGCAAACGATGTCGGCGAGATTCGTCTTGGAGCCGATGGTCACACGCTGATCTATCGCTCGCACGATCGTCTGCGCGCGATCGACGCCACCGCAGACCTGAGCGACGAAGAGCCGGAAAAGCCGTCGAGTGACGCGGGTCGCAAGAGCGGCTGGATCGACGTCGATCGTGCCAACGTCGAGATCGAGCCGCGCGACGAGTGGGCGCAGATGTACCGCGAAGCCTGGCGCCTGCAGACCGAACAATTCTGGGTCGAAGACATGAGCGACATCGATTGGGATCGCGTCTACGACCGGTACCAAGCGATTCTCCCGCGCGTGCGCACGCGAACCGAACTCTCCGACGTCATTTGGGAGATGCAAGGCGAGCTCGGCACGTCGCATGCGTACGAGTACGGCGGCGATTATCGCGTGCCGCCGCAATATCAACGTGGCTTCCTCGGTGCCGACCTCGCCTGGGACGCGGATCGCGGTGGTTATCGCGTGGCGCGCATCTATCGCGGCGATTCGTGGAATCGCAACGAGGATTCACCGCTGGCTGAGCCCGGCGTCGACATTCACGAAGGCGATGTGCTGGTCGCACTCGGCGGCAAACGGCTCTCGCGCGATCTCGCGCCGGATCGTTTGCTCGTCAACGGCGCGGGCAAAGACATCTCGGTCACGGTTCGTACGCGCAAGGATGAGGAGCGCACCGTGCTCGTCAAAGCGCTGGCGAGCGAAGCGCTCTTGCGCTATCGGGCGTTTGTGGAAGCGAATCGTCGCTACGTGCACGACAAGACGAACGGGCGGGTCGGGTACGTGCACATTCCCGATATGGGCCCGTGGGGTTTCGCCGAATTTCATCGCGGCTACCTGAGCGAGTTCGATCGCAAAGGCCTGATCGTCGATGTGCGCTACAACCGCGGCGGTCACGTTTCACCGCTGTTGCTCGAGAAGCTCGGACGCCGGCGTGTCGGCTACGACGTCCCGCGCTACGGCACGCCGATTCCCTATCCGCCCGAATCGGTTGCCGGACCGATGATGGCGATCACCAATCAGTTTGCCGGCTCCGATGGTGACATCTTCAGCCACTGCTTCAAGCTCTACAAACTTGGGCCGCTCGTCGGCAAGCGGACGTGGGGTGGCGTGATCGGCATCAATCCGTATCACCACTTGGTCGACGGCACGCTGACGACGCAACCCGAGTACTCGTTCTGGTTCTCCGACGTCGGCTGGAAGGTCGAGAACTACGGCACCGATCCGGATTACGACGTGGACTTCGCGCCGCAAGATTATCGTGACGCCCGCGATCCGCAGATGGATTTCGCGCTGCGCATGATGGATCGCGCGCTCGAATACGCAACGGAACTGCGCCCGGATCTCTCGACCCGACCGTCACTACCGCTACCAACGTTGGTGTAGATGCGCGCCGCGATCGGGCTTCTGCTTGCCGCGGCGCTCATCGGCGCAACCCCTCGACCTCCGGGGACGATAATCCAAGTCGGCGCGGGGATCCAGTGTCAACCGGACTACCGCTACGTTCGTGCGTTGCACGCACCGCCGACAACGTACGCGGCCGCCGACGTCGGGAAGCCCGGCGTTCCAAAACTCACTGCGCAAGAGCGTGCTGGGCTGCGCCGCATCGAACGGTATGTCAAGTCGGACACGCTCCGCATCGCATGGGTTGACTACGCGAGCACCCCGAGGCATTTCATCATCTACGATGCCGACGCGGGACCGTGCTATACACAAACCCATGCCTATTCTGTCCTCAATGGATCCTGCAACGAGGACTACGGTCCGACCGACGATCCGTACGAGACGCGTCCTGCTCCGGACTGCTACGGCCAAACACCCTATCCATGGGCAACGCCAACGCCGCGCTAGAACTCTATCCCGGCGTCTTGTACCTCGCGGTAGGGCAGTAGCCACACCATCGACTCGTCGTGCAGATCGACCACCTGCACGCGGTTACCGAACGGATCGTAGAAATCGCAGCGAAACGGCGGATTTAGCTTGAGCCCGTATTTGTGCTGAATTTTCTTACGCACTTCGTTGAGTTGGGTATTATCGCGAACGATCAAGCCGAAATGGCGAACGCGATCTTGTTGCACACGCTCGACCTCGAACATCGCCAAGAATTGATGTTCGCCCAAACGGAAGAACGCGTCGCCTTCGCCCTCGCTCATTCTCTCGAGA
>JBAUEZ010000167.1:0-7220 GCA_049678885.1 Candidatus Aquilonibacter sp.
AGGACGCGCTCCTCATCGCCAACGATGGCGCACGTCGAACTTTGTCCGCCGTCGATCCCGGCAAAGAGCTTCACCGCAGCGCCAACATCGCACGCGCGTAGGCTTCGGCGGCGGCTTCGCGCGCACGGCGTCCGTGTTGACGCCGCACCTCGCCGATCGCCTCGCGATGGTGATACAGCTCGTGAAAGACGCAGTGCGCGATAAACGTAGCGCGCGCGTTCGCGTCGAGTTGCGCGACGACGCGCCCGTTGATGCGGATCACCGGACCGTGCGGATCGTATTCGGAGCGCAACTCCGCACGGCCCCAATCGCCAAGGTCGGCATACTCGATCGTCACGCCGTAGGCAGATGCCACATCGAGCGCGTTCTTCACGGTGCGCGCCGCAGATCGACGCCGTCGGCGGTGAGCGTCGAGCGCAGCAGCTCGGTATCAACATCGCCTACCAACGCGCCGCGTGCATTCGCCAGCGCAGCGGCGGTGCCGGCAGCTTGGCCAAGCGTCATCACCGTCGGCGTCAGCCGCGTCGACGCCAGCGCCTCGTGCGTGGTCGAGATGCAACGGCCGGCGACCAGTAGTTGCTCGCGGTTAATTGGTACGAGGCAGCGATAGGGAATCTCGTAACTCGAGCCCGGTGGCGGACGGTGCGTGGTCGTGCCGCTGCCCGAGGGATTGTGAATATCGATGGGATACGCGCTGCGCGCAATGGCGTCGGGGAACGTGCGTGCATGCAAAACGTCGTCGGCGGTCAACGTGTAGCGGCCTTCGATTCGACGCGATTCCCGAATCCCGACTTGCGTGCCGGTCGCCGCGATGCGCGCATTCTCGAAGCCCGGCACGCGCTCGCGAAAGAACTGTAAGAGTTGCATGACCTGCTTGCGCGCTTCGACCTCAGCGCGGGTCAGATCTACCGGATCGAGCGGATCGATGTTGGTGACGCGGGTCATATTGACCGTCACTTCATCCGGATACGGCGAGATGAAGAACGACACGAGCTCGCGCGGAATATCGACGACACCGTCTTCTCGCGCTTGCTCCCATAACTCGTAGAGTCCCGCAACGGCAGTGAGCGTATGCGCGGTTCGTTCGTGCGCTTTGAGCGACGTGCGCATCTGGTCGGCGTGCATGCGCACGTAGGTTGCCGTCTTCGCGAGATCGACGTGACTCATGCGAAACATCAAACTCGCCGGCTGCACGCGGCCGCGCTCATCGCCCTTTTGTGTCGGCACGCCCGCCGACGCGGCGACGTAGGCGTCGGCGGTCGTGTCGATGACGACGCGCCCGCGATAGCTGCGTCCACCGCCGACCGTCGCGACGCTCGCGCCGACGACGCGTTCGCCCTCGACGTGTGTGGCCAAGAACCACGCGTGCAGCAACAGATCAACGCCGGCCTCATCCATCATCTCGAAGAGCAGCGCTTTGTGAATCTCGGGATCGAACGGCGTAATCGTCGGCACGTAATCCGAGGAATCGGAGATGTGCCCGGGCGAACCACCACGGCGCATCAAACGCTCGACGATCTCTTGAGCGATGCCGCCGACGATGCGCTGAGTCCCCGAATGAAACGTCATCCATGGCCCGACCATCGCTGCCGTCGCCGTACCACCGAGAAACCCGTATCGCTCGACCAGCAGCGTCTTCGCGCCATGGCGCGCGGCGGCCAACGCTGCCGCACATCCGGCATTGCCGCCACCGATGACCAGCACGTCGTATGCCCCTGCAATACTCACCACGCAGGGGTACGCCTGTTACGACAAGTATTCCGCTGCCTTAATGCTGCTACAACGTGTGAAGCCGCTCGAGCGGCTCTTGGCCGACACCCGAGACCAGAGCCACAGTCTCAAGAAGACGCTTGGCCCCGTCTCGCTGATCGCGATGGGAATCGGCGCGATCATCGGCACGGGAATCTTCGTGCTGACGGGCGTCGCCTCGGCTCGCTATTCGGGTCCTTCGCTAACGGTCTCGTTCATCATCGCCGGTATTGTGAGCGCGTTCGCTGCGCTCTGCTATTCGGAAGTGGCGAGCCGCGTGCCGATCGCCGGCAGCGCGTATACGTTCGCGTATGCCTCGCTCGGCGAGTTCGTCGCATGGATCATCGGTTGGGATCTCGTGCTCGAGTATGCGCTCGGCGCAGCGACGGTAAGCGTTGGCTGGTCCGGCTATTTCTTCACGGTGGTCAAGAATATCACCGGCCTTTCGATACCGGACTCGTTGATGCACAATCCGTGGGACCTGGGGCCGATGGGCCAACCTATGCACGGAATCATGAACCTTCCGGCGTTTTGCATCATTTGTCTTATCGGGATCCTGCTCTACCGCGGAACGCGTGAATCGGCCGTCGTGAACAATATCATCGTAACGATCAAGGTCTGCGTCGTGCTGTTCTTCATCGCGGTCGGCGCCGGCCACGTCAATACCGCGAACTGGACGCCGTATTTCCCGTACGGCTTGGGCGGAACGATGTTCGGCGCATTCTTCGTCTTCTTCGCGTACATCGGCTTCGATGCGGTATCGACCGCCGCCGAAGAATCGGTAAATCCGAAGAAAGACATGCCGATCGGTATCATCGGCAGCCTGGCGATCTGCACGGTTCTGTACATCATCGTTGCGGCAATCCTCACCGGAATCGTTCCCTACAACCACCTCAACGTGCCGCAACCCGTCGCTTACGCCATCGATCAGGCCGGTCTTCCGTGGGCGGGCGCGATTATTGCGCTCGGCGCGATTGCCGGACTCACGACCGTGTTGCTGGTCATGATGTTCGGGCAGACACGCGTCTTCTTCGCGATGTCGCGCGATGGTTTATTGCCCGGGTTCTTCTCGAAGGTTCATCCGATTTTTCGGACGCCGAGCGTCACGACGATCGCGTTTACGATCTTCATCGCCCTCGTCGGGGCGTTTACACCGATCAACGTGCTCGGTGAGCTGACGAATATGGGGACGCTCTTTGCCTTCATCCTCGTCGCGATTTCGCTCCCGATCCTGCGCAAACGCTACCCGTCGACAACGGGCTATCAGGTCCCGGGAGGCCCATACATTATTCCGGTTATCTCCGCGGTGCTCGCCTTTGCGCTGATGCTCGCGCCGTTCTACGCGCCGCCCTTGGCGAAGATGTTCCACTTCAGTATCGACGTGACGTACATCCTCGGCATTCCGCTGCCGTGGTTCGGGTTCTTGGTTTGGATGATCCTCGGCTTGATCGTGTACTTCACCTACAGCCGTTCGCACAGCACGGTTGGAAAAGAGGAAGCAGCCAACGTTGTTTGATCGCGTCAAACCACTTGCGAGAATTCTCGAACAAGGCGCGAATAAGGACGAAGGCCTGAAGCGTTCACTCGGGCCCTGGTCTTTGACCGCAATGGGCATCGGCGCAATCATCGGTACCGGGATCTTCGTGCTGACGGGCGTTGCATCGGCAACCAGGGCCGGTCCCTCACTTACAGTTTCCTTTATTATTGCCGGCATCGTCAGCGTGCTCGCGGCGCTTTGCTACGCCGAGGTTTCGAGCAAGATTCCGATCTCGGGCAGCGCCTACACCTACACGTACGCCACGCTCGGCGAGTTCCTCGCGTGGATCGTCGGCTGGGGGCTCGTCTTCGAGTACGCATTGGGCGCAGCCACGGTGAGCGTTGGTTGGTCAGGCTACTTTACGTTCATCGTTCACACGCTGTTCAATTACGACATCCCGCAGATCTGGCAGCACAGTCACTGGGATATGACACCGGGTATCGCCAACATCCCCGCTGCGGTAATCGTTCTGCTCATCACCGCACTGCTCGTCCGCGGCACGAAGGAATCCGGCGCGGTGAACGCAGTTATCGTCGCGATCAAAGTCGTGGTCGTGCTCTTCTTCATTTTTATCGGTTTGGGGCATATCAATCCGGCAAACTACAGCTTGCCCGCGGGTCCGCTGACGCACGCCGGAGGCTATTTCCCGTTCGGCTGGGCCGGCACACTTGGCGGCGCCGCATTCATGTTTTTCGCCTACATCGGCTTCGACGCGGTCTCCACGACTGCTGAGGAAGCACGCAACCCCGGCAAAGACTTGCCGTTCGGCATCCTCATGAGTCTTGCGATCTGTACGGTTCTGTATATCGTCGTTGCGGCAATTCTCGACGGCATGGTGCCGTTCTATACGCTCAACGTCGCATTTCCGGTTGCGTTCGCAGTGAACAGCGTCGGGCTGCCGTGGGCCGGCGTCATCGTCAGCTTCGGCGCGATCGCAGGCCTTACGACGGTTATGCTGGTGATGATGTATGGACAGACCCGCGTCTTCTTCGCGATGTCGCGCGATGGGTTGATTCCGCCGAGCTTTACTAAGCTGCATCCGGTCTGGCGCACGCCGATGTTCTCGCAGATCTTCTTCGGCATTTTGATCGCTGCAGCCGGCGCGTTTTTCCCGATCGGGATTCTCGGCTCGGCAACGAACATGGGCACGCTCGCCGCATTTGTGCTCGTCGCAATATCGGTTCCGGTCTTGCGCAAGCGCCACCCGGAATTGCTCGGCAAGTACACGCTGCCCTTTGGACCCTACATCATTCCGGTGCTTGCAGCAATCTCTGCGCTGACGCTCATGTACTTCTTGAAAGTGGGCAATCCGGTGGTGTGGGGATTCTTCCCGCTCGTGTGGCTTGCGTTCTTGGTCTGGCTCGTGGCCGGGTTGATCTTCTACTTCGCGTACGGACGACGCATGAGCACGGTAGCGCTGCAAGAAGTAGAAGGCGTCGCAATAGCGCAGCCCCCGGTCAACTGAACGTTAGGCGTGCGCGCCGAGCGTCATACAAATGAGCGCAATTACTAAGAGCGCGCTGGTCGCAAACGCGAACGCCGCGCCTCGTTGTTGCAGGCGCCCCGTGACGACACCCGTGACTACGGCGAGTATGCCGCAGGCGGCACCGCACGAGATCAATATCCCGTTCGTGCTCGCCATGAAGCCCCGATTGAAGCCGGCCGATACGAGCCATAGCACGGCAATACCGGAGAGAATCGTCGTCGCTCCGGCGAGCGCGAGCGCTACTTGGAAACGCACACCAAACATCAGCGTGCGCATGAACGCCGGAGCGTCGATACCGCTGCGGCGCGCAGCCGGGACGACGAACCCAATGAGTGTCAGGGAGGCACCGACCCAGAAAGCGGCGGCCAGGACGTGGAGCGCGATCAGCCATGCGGTCATGGCTAATTTATACTGACAGTCTAATTAAATTGTCAAGCCCAGCCAAGCGTCTGATCGACGAGCGCCCGGACCCGTGCCCCGATGTCGCGTTCGGAGACACCCGAGCGAGCGAGCGCATCGCTCGCTCCGAAGGTCGTGAGCATCCCAAGAGCATCCGTCGCGCGACGAGCGCTCGCCGGCGCGAGGCGATAGTGCTTCTTGACGCGCGCCATCATCGTGCGGATCGCGTCGATGCGCCATGCATCGCGTTCCGCGGCGTGCGATTGCGTGTCGAGTTCCGAGAGCGCGTTGAGTTTGCGCATCACGTCGACGTCGGCGAGCCAAAAATGTACGAACGCATCGATCAGCAACCCAAGACCCTCGCGCGGATCGTCGTGCGTGAAGGCGCGCTCCAGGTTCTCACGGATCTTGCCGCGTTCTGCGATGTCATCCGCAAGCGCTTCAAACAAGCCGGTCTTGGATTGAAACTGATAGTAGACCGTCATGCGCGCAACGTTCGTGTGCCTTGCGATCGCGTCCATCGTAAAGTTGCGATAGCCATCATCGCTCAGCAAGATTTCGCGTGCGCCCGCAATGATCCGCGCGCGCGTTTCGTCGGCCGCAGCTCGACGTTGACCCAGACGATACGGGCGTGGCACTCGTGTCGTACCTCAGGCTGGACGCGGGACGGTAATCATAATCACGTCCTCTGCGTCCTCACAACCCGCAATCTCCTCCCGCGCGAGCGCGCGCGCCGCGTCCGCGCTGACCATGCCGCGCAGATCGGCGATGTGGCCGCGGTGCACGAGATAGAGATCGGGAAGCGCGCGGCCCACGTCGCCGAAGCGCGTCGCATCTTCGATCGCGCGTGCCAGCGCGTCGTCGAGCGCCGCGACCGTCGTCGTCTTTGCACGGGCGTTCTTCAATACGAGACGTACCACGTCGCGCTCGTCGATCACCCGCGCCGTGCTATCCACGCGCTCGACACGTAACGCGAGGGGCGCCGCGGCATCGACCATCGCGGTTGCGCCTGATGCAATCGCGCGCACGCGGTTGTGCTGTGCGTCGATCTCGACGGAAACCTCGATGCGATCCGGCGCTGCGCCGGCGGCGATCACGCGCTCGGCGGCCTCGCGACGGATGCGCACGATGTCGTCGGGCTGCGGATCGACGATCGTACGCTCGACCATGTCTCGAACCAGCGCAAGCGCCACGCCGATTGGTGAGATCACCTCCGCATCGCGCGCGATGCGATGTGGAAAGCCGTAGCGCTCGGCGACGAATGGGACGAGCGCCGCGGCAGCGCCGCCGCCGCCGACCAGCACGACGCTCTCCCGCTCGAGTTCGTACTCGGCGATCAAGGCATCGATCGTCGGAGCAACTTTTGCGCCTGCAAGTTCGAGCAAGCGGCGCGCGTGCGACCGCGCATCTCCACCCAGCTCGCGCGCGAGCAACGCAAACGCGGCCTCCGCTGCCTGCGCACTACCGTGCGCAAACGCATCCGCCGGCACGTAACCGAGCAGGTTGCTCGCGCAGGTTGGTGTTACCGTAGCGTAACTGCCGTCGCGTAAGGCGAAGCGCAGATACTCCGGCGGATCGTGTGCTGACGGCGCAAAGCGCTCGAGGCGCGCACCGTCAAAGACGGTGGGATCGCAAAATGCTGCGTAACGCAGGCCGACGATGTGGGCCGAGCGCGGGCCAACGTCGGCGATGGCGTGCGCGTCGATGCGCGCGATGCTGCCGCCGGCAATGCCGAGCGTGCGCGAGTCGATCGTGTGCAGCATCGTGCGATGGCCGCCGATACGTGCGGAACGTATCTGCGGGCGGCCGCCACGGATCACGCAGCAGTCGGTGCTCGTCCCGCCGGCCTCGAGAAAGATTCCATCGGTCACGTTCTCGTGGAGCAGCGCGCCCGCGACACCGGCAGCTGGTCCCGAGAGCATCGTGAGGATCGGCCGCGTGAAGACTTCGCGTACGTCCATGACACCGCCGTCACTGCGCATGATCATCAACGGCGCCGCAATTGCTGCGCGCTCGACGGCGTCGCGCGTCATCTGCGCGGTGCGTACC